>CAYZMS010000022.1:0-74067 GCA_964479625.1 uncultured Saprospiraceae bacterium | reverse complement strand
GCACAGCCAATAATTTTATACGTTAGTTCATCTTTAATCATGTGTAGCATGTTTTATTTTGATCTTTTTGTTTGAATCTGGATGATCGGAATTATTCGATTTTCAGGATGAATCAAAAAAATCCCGCTAATCCTAAAATCCTGTGAATCCTGCTTCAGACAATTACCGCTCTAACAGGGCAGCATACTAGCTTGTACTCCATTGCTGCGGGCATCCGCACCGCAGCTATTCCGTACAAAGCCAGCATGCTGCCAGGCTCATAGGAAAGCGCCCCGAGGGTCTACCTCAAACTGAAGGCCACACGGAAGCCGAAGCCGTTGGAATTGCGAATCGTCGGCCAGCTATTGAGGCGAATGGCGGCGCGGCAATACCCGGGACCGTCGGCCCAGCTGCCGCCGCGAAGCACGCGAAAAGAGCCCGTACTAGCACCTTTAGGATCCCTAGCGTTTTTGCTATTAGCATAGTAGCCACTATCAAACCGATCCCAGCACCACTCCCATACATTACCACTCATATCGTACAAGCCTAAATCATTCGCACGAAACGATTTTACCGGGGCCGTATATTCATAACCATCATCCGAACCACTATCGTTACTATACTTTGAAAGTTCTGATTCCGTAGAAGTCCCTGCCCATTTTTCTTTCTTACCTTTACTCCGGGCCGCGTATTCCCACTCCGCCTCCGTCGGTAACCGATAACCATTCGCATCCCAATTAGCCGTCACCGTACTACCATTGATTGTATATACCTTTTGCAGTCCAGACTGTTCGCTCTTCCAATTGCAATAGGCGATAGCATTATTCCAGCTTATCCCAACAATTGGATGTTTATCACTATCCAATGCTGAACCTAGTTTTTTATAATGATCATTACTTCCAGTTTTTATATTATAATTACTTCCTTTTTCCATCCACTCTGGAACATGACCTAGATTTTGTTGTGAAAATTCTAAATATTCTTCCACTGTCACCTCATGATTCGATAGATAAAAATCATTCACCGTCACACTGTGCACCGGCTTCTCATCACTATCCCCATCCCCAAATAGATCACCCATTTGGAAAGTGCCGCCTTGTACGAAGACCATATCAGCAGGAGGGATAGTACTCGAAGAGGAGGGGGCTTCCTGTGTGCCTTCGAACACCCCATCGACCTTCAGGCGCTTCGACAACTGCTCCGCTAGGGTGTTTATCCGGGCGTCTTGCTGCAGTTGCGGGTTGTTGAGCGAAAAACGCAGGAGGAAAGCAACCAGCTCCTGCTCCTGGGGGGTCAGGCCATCCAGATTTCGGTCGATGGTTTCCAGGAGCCGTCGCCAGGCGTTGCGTTCTTCCGGTTTGATCTTTTCGTTGAGCTGATTATCCAGATCGCTGGTATCGGCTTCCGCCAGGAATAATTGCAGGGCCCGCAACTGCTGGGGGTGCTCCACAAAATGGCGAAGGGCTTCTACCGAAAGGGAATCCCCACTGGCAAAGTATAGTTCAACGAATTGCTCCACCAGCACTCCTTCGGGGCAGTTGTCCAGACAAATACCATACCGATCGATCGGGAATGAGTCCCCAAGGTAGGTGACCAGGGCTCGCCCATTCGAAAAATCTCCGGCTACTTCAAAGTCATTGGTGATGACCACTTCCCCCTGGAGGTCCAGGTAGCCCCAACCCTGGTTGTTCTCCATGGCGATCAAGCCATCAGCAGGAAAGCGGAGGTTGCGGTATTGAACCGGGATAAGGACTTGCCCATCCTCCTCCGCGTAGCCAAACCGCAGGCTTCCATTCTGATCTTGCTGCAGCCGATAAAGGCCGCTGGGCGCATGCCATTCGATATTGTTATAGACCGGTTCCAGCACCCACTGTCCGCCCCGGCTTAAGCCAAGGCGGCCATCCGAACCCTTTTCGATAGTCGTGCGCTCTTCCGCAGCAAGTGGCCGCAGGCGTAGCTCTACCACCGGACTGGTCGCCCAGTTGGGGATGAGGGTATCCAGGGGAGCATAGCCAGCCAATATCACCGAGAAGGGGATCCGACTGGCGCCGTTGGTCATGGGAACCCGCCGTTCGAAGCGTCCGCCATTGTTGGCTACCGGAAGCCCCGCGCTGCTGATCACCGCATCGGGCAAGACCTGGCCGGTCCGGGCATTCACCACCCGGCCGCTGATCACCGCCGCATTATCGGCATCATCCAGGCAAATTTGTTCGAAGGCCTGAATATACCGGATGGTGCGTCCATCCAGCACTTGCGCATTCGAAAGCAGCCGGCAGGCAGTAGCCGTGTCCTGCAGGAACAATGCCCGCAGGGCGGTATTAAACAGGACCGTGGCCGTATTGACCTGATAAATATTCTTGAGGGAATCGGAGGCGCGGCAAGTCACAGCCCAGGCGTTCAGGCTGTCCACCCCCAGCCAGTTGAAATTACCGGGCGGCAGATCCCCCAGGCTGTCGGCGGGTTCGAATTGCAGGTTGGAGATCTGCTGCCGTACCAGGTGTTCGGCCAGCAGCAGGCTGTCGGCGGAATTTTGCAGGCACAAAAAAGCGGTGCTGCTGCCAAAGAAGTACCGTTGCAAACGGTTGCCAAGGCTGCGCAAAAAGATCAACCCCCTCGGAGGTGCCCAAAGATCCTTACCACCGGCAATATAAGCGGCATGTTGATTCTCCCGCCAGTTGACCAGCCAGTGGTTATCGCCCCGGCGAATCATTAGTGAACTATAGCCAAAACTGACCCCATCCGTACCAGCGATCTCGTAAAGAATTTGCTGGCTTTCCAGGTCGAATAAATACACCCGGCTATCCGAGGAGATCACCAACTGGCGGCCGTCCCCTGAAAAGGCGAGTTTTTGGATGCTTGTCGTATTGGACAATTGCAAATTATTGAGTTCCGTTCCTTCGGGATCGTACAGCCCTACCCGCCCGCTGCTGTCGCCAATAGCGTAAACACCTTCTCCATAAACCGGACTGAGGGTACTGCTAAAGGCGGTGGGGTCGGGAAATTCGATCGTCCCGATCTCCAGGCCGCCAAGGTCGAAAATATGGGTCGTCCCCTCCTTCAGACAGAGACCGATGGAGGTTTCCCGAAATTGCCCGACCTGTCCGGTTATAGGCTGGTTTGGCATATGGGTAGCGGCAATGACAGCGTCGGAGATGATCAGTTCCAGGCCGACGGGGGTGCCCTGCGGTCGAAAGATGACATTCCCTACCGTCCAGCTACCCTCTTCGCTTTCGATGACTTTAAAGTCCCCTTGCGGGGTCTCATACCATGGGTTGATGTAGAGCGGGTCCAGGGTGACCAGCACCTTGTAATCGGTCCAGCCATTGATGGTGGAGTTAAAGGGGTAATTGGCAAAGGCCATTCCCTGATAGCCCCGGGGACTGAGGTAGACCGTATCCACGATCTGTTCACTTCCAAGATCGAACAACAGCAGGTGTTCCCCGTCGAACAAAGCCGCCCGGTCGCCATTGGAGGTAAGCCCTTCAATGGAATAATCGCCGGGAGGCCCCGGCACCTGAAGGGTATCTGCGGCGGGTAGTTCCCCCGCTACCAGGTAGCTCGCCAGTTGGCCTTCACACTGGAGGACTGCCGGCCGATAGAAGAGCGCTGCCCCTGACAACAGCAGCCAAAGTGGAACCGCCCAAAACAAATCGCGCGCGAAATCCTTCCAGCCCAGGCCGGGTAAACCCTGGCGGTAGAGGTATTTTTTCCAGCTGTCGGGCACGTAAAATTCCAGCCCCTGGGGGTCCCTATCCAGGTAGCGGATGACGGTAAAGTCGGGTTCAATGCCTTTTTCGAGCAGGGTCTCGATCTCGCGTTCCAATTCCCGCTTGTGGGTGGGATCCTGGGTGATGCGCCATTCGTTCAGGGCCATACTCATGCGGAAGGGTTCCCAGGCGGCCGAGTCGCGCGGTGGAGCATTGTCGAGCAGCAGGCTATGCAAGGCTTCGCGCAGTTGCAACAGCAGGGCGGGGTCTTCCTCCTCCAGCCACCCGATCAACTGGCTGCGCACCAGGTCGGGCATTCGCCCCTGCTGAAACCAGGGCAGGCGCAATAAACGCAGCAGGTGCTCTACACTCAGCAAAGGCGCCTCTTCCCTGCTCAGCAAGCGCCCCAGGTAAAGGGTCAGGTCCCAATGCAAAGTGGGGTAAACGGCACAGGCGGCCACCCATCGCATTTCTTCGGGTTCAAAATACTTATCCAGGGTCTCGAGCAGGCTCCCTTCCAGAGCAACGGCCTCCCGGGGAACATCCTGCACAAAAGACGACCAGTTGTCAAACTCCGCTTCTTCGCCTGCTTCGAATTGTTCGATCAGAAAATCCAGGCCCTGGAGGCTGGCCGGGCTTACCGGCAGTAAGGCTTTAAGGGTCTCTTCTCTGCCACCCCAGCTTTCTGCAGGACGAGGCGAAAGCAAAGCCCGTTCTTTCCAGCGCGACAACAGGCTCTCGGCCCAGCGACTGACCTGGCCGTTGCGGGGGTTGAGCAAACTGTAGCCGTTGCCGATCAATAAAAGACGGGACTGCGGAAACCGATGCTGCAGTTCCTTCAGGCTTAGACCATCCGGGCTGAATTCATTAAAACAAACCCGGGGATCGCTGCGGTAATAAAAGCGTTCGACCAGCACCTCATTGGCGCGAAAGGTCTCATAGAGGGTGTTAAACAACGCTGCCCGATGGTTGCGTACGCCGTCGCGGTCGATCAGTAGCAGGTATTCCGGTAGCCGGGTAAGCGATCGATAGCGGAATTGGGCCATCCCCCCCTTTTCGATCGTCGCCCGGATGGTGGCCGGCACATCCAGTCGTTCAAGGTCGTCACGGGTGCGTCGGCGCAAACGGGTGAGCATGCGCTGGAAAGCCGGCCCCGGCTCAAGAACACCCTGCATTTCAGGCAATTGGATATTCCACACATAAGGGGGCTTCTCGGGTGAATTAGGGTCGGCGATCAGTTTGCGGCGTTGGTTTTCCCGAACCTTTAACCAGGCCCCAAGCAAGCCCCCCAGCGAAAGGATGAAGGCCCAGCGCAGCCAGTCGTAGTTACGGACAAACCAGGAATCCCCCTCGGGATTGACCTCCAGTCGTCGGAAATCTGTGGGATAGGGAATCGGCTGTGGTTGCAGCAGGGCAGCTTCCTCCAACTGTTCGGGTTCTTCGATGACTGGTTCTTCGGCTACAACTGGCTCGGTTTCTGCTTGTATAACTTCTTCGACCGGTCGTTCGACCGTAATGATGAGGCGCAGTAGTCGCTGTTTTCGGCGACCGACTAATTGCAGCATAAAGGTATCCACGCAGGCAGTGTCCGGTGCAGCATAACGCAATACCCCCTGCCCCGCATCCATCGCACTTATGCGACCGCGCCTTGACCTCAGCTTCCGGTCGACCTCCGCAATTTCAAAGGTACGCAGTTCGCGCAACCCATCCAGTGTAGTCGAATCCAGGGCGATGGTCAGGCTATCGGCAATGCGGGCGGTATGTCGTTGTTCGAAAACAGGCGTAGGTCCAAAGAAAACATTCCAGACGAATAAACCACCCAGCAATAAGACTGGTAGCAAAAGCCCCCAGAAAAGGATTTCCCACCAGCGGGCGCTTTGGTTGGTCCCCCCCGGATCGGGGCCTTCCGCCGTTCGATGTTTCAAAGCCACTTCCCGCTCGGCTTGTTCGAACAACTCGGCAAAGCGTTGTTGTTCGGTTTCGTTAATAGCCAGCAAAGGCAGCAGGGCATCCCGCAGCAATTGTGGATCCGGATCTTCCGGTAATCGCCCCATTAGCTCCTGCACCCGCAGTTGCCCATCCACTCCCCAATGATAGCCTTCTCCCTCCAGCAGGTGGAGAAAGGCGGAAAGGAGTTCGTAGGTAAGTGTTTGGGTCATAGGGCGATCGGTCTCCATTAAGCCATCTTACGGAGGGCGTCTAGGTCTTCTTTGTTTTTTGCCAAGACTGAAAAGGAAAGACGCAATTGCACCTTTTGGTCTTCCGTAAGTTGACCACTGTCTTTTAGGGCACTAAAATCAAAACCCAGGCGCTGCAGGAGCATGGCCCAGCCGATCAATTCGGCGGTGGCCGGGTTCTTTTTGAGCTTCACCTTCCGGCCTTTTCGAATGGATTCGAAATAGTTGACCAAAGGCCGGAGATCGCCTTCTCCCAACTTATCGGTTTTAAGTTGCAGGATCTCCAGCAATTGTGGAGTATCGGGAAAAGGAATGTGGTAATAAGCTACTCTTCTAAGAAAGGCATCGGGCAGGTTTTTTTCCGAGTTCGAGGTCATGATGATAAACGGGCGGTTGTCGGGATCTGCCTTGTAAAGCCGATTGTCTAATTCGGGTACCCGAAATTCCAGGCGTTCCAGTGCGCCAAGTACGTCATTAGGCAGGTCGCGCGGGGCTTTATCGATCTCGTCGATCAGCACTACCCCCTTTCGGTTTTCCCTGATGGCCTGCCCCAGTGCCTGATAGCGAATGAATTTCTTTTCGATCTCATTTGCTCTCAGTCGCTTTGTTTGTGCCTGGCTGTACTGAAAGTGCCCCAGGGCATCGTAACGATAGAACAGGTCCTTGGCAGTGGAGGTCGTTTGAGCATCAAATTTAAGGGGATCGCCCAGATCAAAGAACCAGGCAATGTGATCGGCCAGTTGGGTCTTACCGGTACCGGGCTCTCCGGTGAGCAGCAAAGGCTGATTGAGGTTCAGCGCGACGTTCACAGCCTGAATCAAGCCCTCCGAAGGACGATACAAACTGGGGTCGTTCAGTCTGCTGTTGACCGGAACCGTAGGTAATTGTCGCGGGTTACCGTGGTCGAATATGCGAAACATAGAATGGCGTTTTGGCGTGTTAGGGTATGGGTATTTTAGCGTGTTGTTCAATGGGCAATGGTCGTTCGCTTCATTCAGCGGTTTAGCCTGAACATCAGGTCAAAGCTCGTGGCTGAATTCAGCCAGACCGACTGAAGCCGGGGTTCCGAGGGCGTTTGGTTCAACGTTCACCAGTTCGCCCGTTCCCCGCTAAAAAGCTCATCGCTCTTCCAAAAAGTCACAGACCGCCGTTTGAAAACGTTCCAGGTCATCCATATTGAACTCCTGGTTTTTCTGATAAAGGTCTTGATCTTTTTTATCCAGGCTATTGGCCAGCAGTTCAATAAGGCGTTCCATATTACCGTCGTTCTCCATGCCGCGTTCGATCAGCCAGGATTTGACAAATTTTTTGGGTACGGGCTTTAAGGGCGACAAATGGACGGCCGCGGGGTATTGTTCCTCTAATGCGTCAAGTGTATCCACCAGTTCGTGAGGCATTTCCCGGCGGTGCAAGTCTTCCAAGTAGAACACAAAGAACAGCAGGAAGCGCGGCACTTCTTCATGGGTATTGGAAAAGGTTTCGATCAACCACTCCAGATAGGATCGCATGACCTTGGTCTTCCACTTTGTTTCCGGCAGGTAAAAAACGAGGGCAACACTTTTGTATTCGAGCCGGGGGATGCCTGTTGCAATAAAACTGTCGAAGTCCTGTTCCTGCGAAAATTCGAATAATTCACTGAAGAACTCGCGGAACTCCCGTATGCAGTGCTTATCGCGGGGACCATGCGGCAGTTTAAACCGCTGCACCCGGTCGGAATCGTCCTGCCGGGGGCAATACAGGGCGCTGTCATCGTCATCCAACTCGGCAGTGACAAATTCAAAGATCAAGCGCTCCGAAAAGCTGGGCGGCATTTGCGTAGGACAGGCGGTAACAAAGTAAAACTGGAAAGGGTTATCGTCTTCGAGCTTGGAATAGGCATCCCAGAAGCGTTCGAGCATTTGCTCCCGATCGATATTGATCCGGTCGATCAGCCCTACACGGCGGTTGTAATTCTCCTGGAACTCTTTCAACTTTTCCTGAATGATCCCCTTACCGCTTTGAGTATCCAGCCCCAGGCACTGACTACGCTCCCGGTTGACCTGATCCCGAAGCCCCTCTAACTCCGCAATCTCCTCCTCCAGCCGCATTTCCCACGAAACATCCGTGCCTTTGATGCGAATGAGGCGATCGCGCAGCTTACCGATCTTTTCATCCAGTTTAGTCCGCTGGCGTTCCAAGCTATTCAACCGTTCCTGCGTGCAATCCATTTGGGTTTAGGTAATAAGCTGATTTAGACAGGTAAATTAGTAATTTTTCTTTAAGTCGCCCGGTCCCTAAAGTCGCTTTTTCATCTCCTCCAGTTCCGCGATCTCCTCCTCCAGGCGCATTTCCATGGCCACATCCGTGCCTTTGATGCGGATGAGGCGATCGCGCAGCTTACCGATCTTTTCATCCAGTTTTGCCAGTTGCCGTTGTTGATCGGGGTTAAGGTTTGTTGTTCCGCTTACGGCATCCAGTACTATTTCGGGCTTGAGCTGGCCCCGTTCCAGGCTGGCGATCAGTTGCAATAGTTTGGCGATCAGTTCACTAGAACGGGCGCCCATATCTTCCAGTTCGAGCATCCCGCCGGCGCGGTCCTGATTATACTGCTCGAATTGGGTTTTAAGGTACAGGGCCTCGATATGAGCCGGTTTTGCGGGTACCAGGCCGCGCTCCAGCAAGTCGAGAGCAGTGGGAATGTTCAGACCGGTCACGTAGGTATTCAACGCCATTTGAAAGGCCTCCAGGGTCTGAAAGGTTTCCGGGATGCGGTAGTCTGCACTCGTGCGTAAGCTTATCTGCCGTTGAACGGGCTCGGAGCGTTCGGGTAATTGGGTTTGTGGTGTTTCCAGTTTTTCCGGTTCCAGAACGGGGCCGACTTCCAGTTCTGCCTTTAGTCGAAAGATAAACTGCCCCCCGCGGTCACCCACGCCATGTATGGCTTCGCCCCGGGGCAGTTGTTCTGCATTGTTAGCGACCGCCCGAAGCAATAAGGCCGACAACTCCCCTATACTTAGGGCGCCCCCGGGGTGGTGCTTTAGAATATCGAGCAGGGCGGCAGCAAAAGGGCTGTGCTGCCCGGGAGGGCCGTCGCTGACCACTTCATTCCGGCCGGCAGCCAAGATCCAGCGCGAAGGGAAAGCCTCCAGTTTTTCGAGGGCCACCTCTTCTGCCCTGCTGCGCTCGGTAAAGGCCGTACCTGCGTAGCAGGAGTCGGCAATGACCACCGTGTGCAGGGATCGAATAGACTTGACGTATCGAATAAAGTAGCTAAAAGGCAGGTAGGTCGAATCCTTGCCCGGCTCAGCATCTGCGGACAACCAAAAGCCCTCGTCCAACTGTCGGTCGTATTCTCCGTGACCCGAAAAATAGATCAGTACAGTGTCGCGTTCTTCTGCCGATTGGGCCACTTCCCGCAACGCATCCAGTATGTTTTGCAGACGGGCCTGTGCGTTGGTCAGTGTACGGGTGCGTTCGGGTTTGAACTGATAGCGCTCCCATAGAAGATTGCGCACGCTGAGGGCATCTCGTACGGCATTGTTCAAATTCGTAATACTATGGTCGTAGTGATCGATCCCAATGACCAGGAGGTAAGCCTTGCCCAGAGCAACCCGTCGGGGTTGATGTTCTTTCAGAACGATACCTTTAGGTGTTTGCATGCTTTTTGTAATTCAATACCCGGAAACTTTTCCTTATTTTGTAAAATAAAAAAATTTCAACTTGGCACTGCAAAATAAGTTGTTGGACCGGGTGGCTCGCTCTCTCGAGGTCGAAATTCCACCCGCCGAAACCCTTGATGAGTTTCTGGATATCCTGATCCCTACCGTGCGCCACTTGGGAGAAGACCTAAGGGAAGAGCGGTTTTTCCTGAATAAGCCATGGTTGCAGTTCAAAGATGATGATCTGTTCCACCAAAAAGTACTGCACTTTTTCAACGAAGGAGGCGAATATCTGGTCTCCACCGATGGAAATGTCGAAGGAGGTGCATGGCGCATCCTGGATACCTCTAATAAAATGTTGCTCGAGATCGGCGGGCAGGCCGAATTGTACGAACTGGCTTTTCTCGACACACAGTTTTTCATACTTCGCAAACACGGCGATCAGCAACGCCTCGGAATGCCCAAATACTTCGTAATGACCTACGAACCCATCGCCCGCCACCTCGAATGGCGCGACGCCATGGAGCTGCTATTCAATCGCTACCGCAACGGGAATCGTTCTTACCTGATCCTAACAGTGGTCATCATACTGTTAGTCGTTTTGGCTTTAATGCTTTCTTTGCAATAAAGCTTAGTTAACGTGCTTACTGTGCCTACTCCTTATTCCAGCCTGGTGCAGCAAAGGGATCAAAGCCCATTTTTCACTTTCCCCTCAGGGCCCTCTTTTTTATATAAAATAAAACTATTTGTGCCTTAAAAACAAATTGTTTTACTTTGTAATCGCAAACAGCTTCGGCGCTCATACTGCGCCGATCTCCCCGGCCCCGGTATACACTGTCATTCATACTATTGAGAAAACTTGACGAAGCTATTATCATGCCAAGACCTAATCCCAGGGTGTTGCACCTCAATCTTTATTGCTTTTACGTCGCCTGTGAACGGCTGCGTGACAGCCGCTTGAACAACAAGCCCGTCGTGATCGGCGGTACGGGCCGACAGGGGATCATTCTCGCCTGCAGCCCGGAAGCCCGCAGTTTGGGACTGCGCCCCGCTATGCCGATGCGCGTCGTACGCCAGCGCTGCCCCGAAGCATTGCTTTTGCGCGCCGATTTTGAATACTACCGCAAACAATCCCATCTGGTTACCGAGTTGTTGGAGGCCGAAGCGCCTTTGTTCGAAAAAGCAAGCCTGCAGGAGTTCTACCTCGACCTCAGCGGTATGGATATTTACCTGAATAGCCAACAATGGGCACGCGAGCTGGGCAGCCGTATTAGCAGGGAAAGCGGGCTATCCCTTTCCGGCGGTATCGCGGTGAATAAAACTGTTTCGAAAATTTCCACGACAACAGCCGGCAACCGGAAGCTACAGGTCGTACAGGCTGGTTTGGAAAAAGCATTTATAGCACCGCTTAGTTTGCAGCATTTACCAGGAGTGGGTGCCCAGGTCAATCAACAACTACGCCTGCGGGGCATCGCCCACATCGGGCAATTGGCCGACCTGCCGGCTGAACTGCTGCGCCGGCACATGGGTAAAACCGGCCTCCGTCTTTGGAAAAAAGCCAATGTACTGGACCGCCCTCCCATCATCCCCTACCGCAATCCGGAAGTCCTTTCCATCGAATATACTTTCGAAGCAGAGACTGTAGATCCCGCCCGTATTCAGCAAACCCTCGGGCAGATGCTCAGCGAGCTGGCTTTCGATCTGCGGCATCAGCGCAAGCTGACCGGCAGGGTTTTTCTGCAAGTGACCTATAACGATTTCGAACGGCGTTCTGCCCAAGGCAGTTTCCCGCATACAGCCGACGATCGAAAGCTGCGGCAGTGCGCTCTGGCCCTGCTCCGAAAAGCGCATCAGCGACGCATCGGGCTACGTCGGCTCCAACTCAGATTTGACCGACTAGCGCATGGCTTCGAACAGATCGACCTGTTCGAAAATACTCAACGCGAACTGAACCTAACAAATGCCATGGATCGCATTCGAAGACGATTCGGGCGCGGCTCCATCCGCAAATAACTCCCAGATAACGAGCTATCCCATGCACATTTGTCATTCTACCTTTTCCCTGGGTTACGGGACAATCGCCCCTGCTCAATTGCCATCACTTGCTGCAAAAGCAGGCTTTGATCAATTGGTACTGGCCGACATCAACAACACCAGTGGCTACCTGCCTTTCGTACAAGCCTGCGAAGCGGAAGGCATCCGACCCGTGCTGGGGATCGAATTCCGGGAAGGGCAGGAATTTCGCTACATCGCACTGGCGCGCAATGCCGACGGCTTGCGACAGATCAACCAATACCTGAGCGAGGCTTCTTTCGAAAAGCGCCCCATTTCAAAAGTGCCGCCCAAATGGGAAGAAGTATGGATTATCTACGACTTCGATCATCTGCCGAAACCGGTGCAAGCATTGAATCCAAATGAGTTCATAGGTATACGGCCGGAGCAGGTTAACCGCCTGTTCCGCCATGCTGTACGGCGTTTCCCGGAAAAGCTGCTCGCCTTTGCCCCGGTCAGTTTTTTAAACGAACATGGCTATAAATTGCATCAGTTGCTACGCGCCATTGCCCTCAACAAAATCGGCGCTGCCCTGACCGAAGGCGACCTAGCGCCACAGACCGCTGTATTGCGCAATCCGGAAGCACTGGAGCAGTTGTATGCTCCTTACCCGTTCCTACTGGATAACACCCGTCGCTTGCTGAAGGACTGCGAACCTGCCCGTTTTGAAACAGGTGCCCAACTCAACCGGCAAAGCTTTACCGATGACCCGGAGGGCGATTTCGAATTGTTACAAAAACTGGCCTACGACGGTTTCGAAAAACAATATCCTCACCATCCGAAAGCCCGAAAACGCCTGGAAAAAGAACTGCAGGTCATTCGGCAACAAGGTTTTACCCCTTACTTTCTGATCACCTGGGACTTCATTCGCTATGCTCAATCGCTGCGTTTTTATCATGTGGGGAGGGGTAGCGGTGCCAACAGCCTGGTTGCCCATTGCCTGGGAATTACCGCCGTAGATCCCATTGAGCTCGATCTCTATTTCGAGCGTTTTATCAACGAGCACCGCCAATCTCCCCCTGATTTCGATATTGACTTTGACTCAGCGGAGCGCGACTATGTGATCGACTACGTCCTTAAACGCTACGGAAAATACCATTGCGCGCTGGTCGCCACTTATGAGACTTTTCAGTTTCGTTCCATCGTAGAGGAATTAGGCAAGGTATTCGGTTTGGATGAAGCCGCCCGCACCTACATCAAAGAACATCCTGACGACATTGCCAACCAGCACCCGATGGCGCGCTATATTCATCGCTGGGCCCGGCATTTGTACGGCTTGCCCAAAGCTTTGTCTATCCACCCCGGAGGCATGTTAATTACCCAACGACCGCTGACCTGCTATACCGACCTGAAGCTGATGCCCAAGGGCGTACCCATTGTGAGTTTCGATATGCACGTGGCGGAAGCCTGGGGTTTCCACAAATACGACATCCTTGGCAACCGCGGCATCGGCCACATTCGGGAAGCGCTACACCTGATACGGAGCAAGCAAGGTGCTGCAGTTGACATCCACAATATGCTCATCATCAAGCATGATCCAAAGGTGAAACAGTTAATGCAAAACGGACAGTGCGTGGGGGCCTTCTATGTCGAATCACCGGCTATGCGGGGCCTGCTGCGCAAGCTGCGCTGTGACAATTACGTCGATCTGGTAGCAGCTTCTTCCATTATCCGGCCGGGGGTGGCCCGCAGCGGTATGATGCGGGAATACATCCGTCGTTACCACGCCCCGGAAACGGTACAGTACCTGCATCCCGTGTTCGAAAAACAACTGGGGGAGACCTTTGGCGTCATGGTCTTTCAGGAAGATGTGCTTAAGATATTACACCACTTTGCAGGGCTCGATCTGGGCGAATCCGACGTCATCCGGCGGCTGATGAGCGGCAAGCGGGCCAAGGGCGATACTCTCGAACACCTAAAGGCCAAGTACTTTTCGAACTGTCAAAAGTGCGGCTATTCCAAAGCCCTGGCCGCGGAGGTCTGGCGGCAGGTCGAAAGCTTTTCGGGTTATTCTTTCTGCAAGGCCCATAGTGCCAGCTATGCTGTGGAATCGCTGCAATCGCTTTACCTGAAGGCTTATTTCCCGAGGGAATTCTTCACCGGAGTGATCAATAACCACGGTGGTTTTTTCAAGGGCAGTCGGAAATTCGTGTATTTCTACGAGGCTCGAAAAGCAGGTGCTGCCCTGGCTCCTCCTTGCGTTAACCGAAGCGAGGGGCTTTGCACCTTGTATGGCAAGTCCATTTTTGTGGGCCTGAGCTTTATAAAGGGGCTGCAGCAAAAGACGATCACTCGCATACTCGAAGCTCGTGAGCGAAACGGTTCGTTCACCAGCCTGGAAGACTTTCTGCGCCGGGTTACACTGGGGAAAACGCAACTGGAGTTGCTCGTCAAGATCGGTGCCCTGCGCTTTGCCGGACTGAGCAAATGCCAGACTTACTGGGCTCTGGATGCCCACTTGAACGATACCCGAACAGGTGATCAACCCACCCTGACCGGCCTGACTGCGGAGGCTCCGCCCGTGCCTCCCGACTTACATGACGGCCCTTTCGACCAGGCCTTCGACGAATGGGAACTGTTGGGCTTTCCGCTGTGCTCCCCTTTTGACCTGTTGTCCCCTCCCGTCGAAACGCCTGGCCATGCTCTGGATCGGTTCGAGCTGCATAATTATGTGTCTGTACAGGGGTTTTACATTGTTCGAAAAATGGTCGGCATTGAACAAAACGGGCAGCGGCGCTATATGTGCTACGGTTGTTGGTACGATTCGAAGCTGGCGTTTTTCGATACCACCCATTACCCCGACGTACTGGAACGCTACCCCTTCCAGGGCATGGGGATCTATCGCATCACCGGAAGGGTCAGGGCAGATTTTGGCGTTCGCTTTATCGTGGTGGAATCCATGGAACGCTTGCCCTTAATCGCGGATCAACGGTTTCGGTAGGATCAAGCGCTCGACCTTCTCCGCATCCAGGGCGGTATTGAAGCGGGAAATGGCATCCTCCACGGCCTGGTCGTAATCAGCTACGATGCCGGCATATTCTACCTTCAGGTCTTCGTACCGTTCGAGTACGCCGGCAGTAGGTCGATGGTGGTCGCCGGTGAGCACGCTGTATAAACGACCGATATGGTTACTGAAAACGCGAGGATAATTGATATTATCCTGGCTGGCCTCAGCCTTATTCTGGATAAGTTGATCTTCTACGGCTGTTAGTTGAGTGCTCAATTCTTCCGCCAGGTCCTTGAAGCCAGATCCATGCCCGGCCTGCTCGGCCAGTTTCGCGGTGGATTGTATTTGCTCCCGCAGGGCGCGAATGTTCCTGATCCGGTCTTGGGCTTCCGTGATCAGATCACTGACTTCGAGTGCGAGACCGAGCTGCGCCTGATAATCCTCCTGGCGGGCGTCCGTCCAGCGAGGATCGGGCCTGACCTCAAGGGGAACACTTTCGGTCCATTCTCCGGATTGCACGTCTATAGTGTAGGTACCGGGAACTGCCTTGGGGCCGTTCGGTGGATTACTGATGACCATGGTGACCAGGTTATCTACAAGCTTGGGGCCTTCGTGCTCCAGGTTCCACTCTACGATATTCAGGCCTTTTTGCAGTTTGATCTTGTTGCGACTGTTCCCTGCATCGGTTGACAGCTTTCGAATGACCTGTCCGGAATCGTTTTTAATGCGGATCTCGACTGCTGCTTCGGGTACTTCCTCCAGGTACAATGGTATTTGCGCATTAAAACCATAAAAGTCGGTTCGGATAGCAGGGTCCGGTTCGAAGAGGTGACGCCCTTTACCGGCAACAGCATCCGTTAATTGGTGTAAGACCGTCACGTTATCCAGTATCCAGAAGGCGCGGCCCTGTGTGCTGAGGACCAGATCTTGCTGGTGGACCTCCATGTCGGTAATGGGGACGTGGGGTAGATTGAGTTGGAGAGACTGCCAATGGGCACCCTCGTCGAAGGAAACATATAAACCGAATTCCGTGCCGGCATAGACCAGGCCTTCCCGATCGGGGTCTTCCGCGACACTGCGAACAAAATGGCGCTCCGGCAGGCCTTGTCCTATATTTTTCCAGCTTCGTCCGTAATCATCCGTCAAAAACAGGTAGGGCGTGAAATCATCATAGCGGTAGTTATAGGCAGCTACCAATGCCCGCCCGGGGCGATGGGCCGATAATTCGATCTTGTTGATCGTGGCTTCATAAGGTAATCCTCTAATGCTAAGTTCTTCCCAGTTAGCGCCACCGTCTCGCGTCAGGTGCAGGCGGCCGTCGTCGGTACCGGCCCAAAACTCCCCTTTTGCATGAGGGGATTCTTCGAAAGCGAAAATACTGGCATAGACCTCCACTCCGGTAGCGTCGTGTTGAATGGGGCCGCCGGGTATGCCCATGTATTTGTCGATATTCCGGCTGAGGTCGGGGCTGATCACCTGCCAGCTTTGGCCCTGATCAATGCTACGGTGCACATAGTTCGAAGTATGGTAAACCACTCCGGGCTCGTGTTGGGAAGCCACAATGGGAAAATTCCATTGCCAGCGGTATTTGAGCTTTCGCATCTCTGTCCCCTCCGTGTAATGTGGGTAGGCTGTTGTTTGGCGATATTCGCCGGTCTTGCGGTTGAGGCGGGTGATCTCCCCACTGTAGGTGCCCGCCCAGATGATATCGGGATCATTGGGGTCAACGGCTATATCTGCCGATTCGCCGCCGCCAGCCCATATCCAGTCTTTAAAGCGTGTTACTTCCCATTGTTTATTACTGGAAACGCCTATTGTGGTATTATCCTGTTGACCGGCATATAGTTGGTAAGGGAACTGATTGTCTACCGTTAGGCGATAAAATTCCGAAGTCGGCTGATTGAGTTGGGTAGACCAGCTTTTGCCGCCATTCAGGCTTATATTGGCGCCCCCATCGTTGCAATTGATCATGATATCAGGCTGTTTGGGGTTGATCCAAACGCCATGGTGGTCGGAATGCGGGGTGGATACCCGTTCGAAATTCTTACCGCCGTCGATAGATTTATAGAAGCCTACGTTCGAAACATAGACGGTATTAACATCTGTAGGGTGGGCGGTTATATTCGAATAATACCAGCCTCTTTGGCGAAGGTCGTGATCCCGGCAGGTGCGTCGCCAGCTATTGCCTGCATCATCTGAGCGATAGACTCCGCCCTCCTCTTCTTCGGCGGCCTGGACGATGGCATAGACGGTTTGTGGATTTGCCGGAGAAACGGACAGGCCAATGCGGCCAAGCAGGCCATTGGGCAGGCCATTGGTTAATTTTTCCCAATCATCGCCTCCATTGGCTGTTTTCCAGATACCGCCGTCGGGACCGCCGTCGATCAGTGTCCAGGGTTTGCGTTCGCAGCGCCACATGGCGGCATAGATCTCCTCCGGGTCCTGGGGGTTGAGGGTGAGATCAATGGCTCCGGTCGAATCATTGAGGTAGAGTACCTTTTCCCAGTTGGTCCCTCCGTCGCGACTTCGATAAACACCGCGTTCGGAATTCTTGCCGAAGACGCCGCCCAGGGCAGCTACATAAAGCGTTTGAGGATCTTTGGGATGTACCACAATTTGGCCGATCTGCCCGGCTTTCGGCAAGCCGATGTGCTGCCAGTCCTTTCCGCCATTTGAAGAGCGATACATACCAATTCCGACCGAAACATTACCGCGGGGTGCGGCAGAGCCGGTACCCACATAAATAACCGAAGGGTCGGAAGGTGCTACTGCAATTGCCCCGATGGAGCCGCATTCGATCTGTCCGTCACCCATTGGGCTCCAGGTTTGCCCGGCGTCTTCGGTTTTCCAGACACCACCTCCGCTCCCCCCCATCCAGAAAGTAAAAGGTTGGTTGGCCATTCCTTCAATCGCTGTTACCCGGCCACCCCGGGTCGGACCGACCGAGCGGAATTCCAGATTCGAGAAATAGGCTTCAGGTACCTGTGCAGTAAGGCTAATGCTCAAGCCCAACAGGAGGAGGAAGAAGAGATATTTCATGTTTTTCCCAGTAAGATAAGGGGAATGGGGAATTTTGAATGCTTATTTTTTAATTTTTGATGATGTATTCGAGCTTTGACATGGGTAATAAGTGCGGAAGGAATAATACAACCGTTCAAGGGGTATGGCAAAGCCATTCGGGCTTACTAAAGCCGGCAGGCCAAAAAATCCATAGCTGATAACTCAACGTTCACTCGTTTTTTAAAAGTTCAGGGCCCGAGGACTGGGGAACAGCCAGGTCTAAGATCGTGATCTTTTGCCAGATTTTATGCGACAGACCATCGGACAAGCTTTCCAGGTCGTTCACTGCTTCGAGCACGACCGGGTCGTTGAGATACTGAACGTATAGTGCTGCCAATTTGCTGGTAAGAGACAGTAATTCGGTGCAATAGTCCAGGTAGCGGACCAATTCGAAATCTGACATTGTACGAATGGGAGAAGAGGGTGTTGGTTTGGCCTCGGCCAGTACATAGGCAGGATCTTTGGTCAATTGGTGCATGTCGATCACATGGGCGATGCTACGCAGCCGATGCAGGGCTTTGAGCGCGATCTGCCTTTTGAAACGGACCTCCACTGTCAGGAGGAAATACAACGCAATGGCCAGGAAAATGACCTCGTTTATAGCCGCTTCAATAGCTTGTATCCACTCCAGGGAGCCTTCTGCACCGGGGGCTAATTGGAGAGTCCGGCTTCCTAAAATACCGACTACCCCAATAATGAAGATCACCCCAATGATGGATAACAAGCGCAAGGGCCAATATGGTCGACTTAGTTGCCGTACAATGCTATCCGTCAACATGCCCTGCTTTGCCAGTTCCAGGCCGACGCGCGATAAGCCGGAGTTTGGGAAGCGCTCCCGGATCCGAATACAAAGATCATCAATGGTGTCCTGGATGAGATCTACCCGCAAGCGACTGTAATCACCTCCCTTTTCAAATAACCAAAGGAAGGTTTGTATGGGATTGGTCATAGATTGTTATTTTCTATCCGTTGCGGAAAATAACAAAATAGTTGGAAAAAGGATGTTGCAGGTAGGGGCGGCTCAAAGTGCCTTCATTCGTTTGAGCCGCCCTTATACCTTTTGCTTTTGGCTATGGGAAAACCCCAACCCATTGTCTATTTAGAATTCATTCAAAAACTGTCGTAACACATAATGCAGGATGCCCCCGTGCTTGTAGTATTCGACCTCAATGGCAGAATCCAGGCGGCAAATGACCGGGAATTCGATCTTTGTTCCATCTTTTTTGGTGGCGGTTACCTGCAGGCGTTTGGCGGGCTCCAGGCCTTCTTCGATCCCGTGGATGTCAAACCACTCCGTACCATCTATTCCCAGGGAATCGGCAGTAGCCCCATCGGCGTATTCCAGGGGCAGCACGCCCATACCTACCAGATTGGAACGGTGGATGCGTTCGAAGCTTTCGACGATCACCGCATGAATGCCCAACAGAATGGTGCCCTTGGCTGCCCAGTCCCGAGAGGAACCTGAACCGTATTCCTTACCGCCCAGCACTACTAAGGGCGTATCATCCTGATAATACCTTACGGCTGCACCGTATACCGGTAAAACCGCTCCTGTGGGGAAATAGGTCGTGAAGCCGCCCTGTTGGGGAGATAATTCATTTTTAATACGCACATTGGCAAAGGTCCCCCGCATCATTACCTCGTGATTTCCCCGACGGGAGCCGTAAGAGTTAAACATCAATGGCTCTACCCCTTTATCCTGGAGATAGATCCCCGCGGGAGAATTGGGCGAGAACCGCCCTGCAGGGGAAATATGGTCAGTGGTGATGGAATCCCCCAATTTAAGCAAAACCCTTGCCCCGGAAATATTCCGAGGTTGTTCGGGCTCGGTGGAAATATTCTTGAAAAAGGGTGCCTCCTTGATATAGGTAGATGCTTCATCCCATTCATAATCCTGGCCGGTTGGCGCCTGCAGCTTTTTCCACTGCTCCTCTCCGTCAAAGATAACATCGTAGGCTTGTTCGAAGTCCTCTTGTCTCAAAGACCTGCCAACCGCCTCGTTGATCTCCTCATGAGTAGGCCAGATATCCCTTAAATAAACAGCCTGACCGTTGGAGTCCTGCCCAAGGGGATCGGTCATCAGGTTAATATCTACCCGCCCTGCCAGGGCATAAGCTACAACCAGCATGGGCGATGCCAGGAAATTCATGGCTACATTGGGGTGTACACGTGCTTCGAAATTACGGTTGCCGGAAAGGACGGAGGCCACCAGCAGGTCGTGTTCTTCTACTCCCTGTTTCAGCGCTTCCGGAAGTGGCCCACTGTTGCCGATACAGGTCGTGCAACCGTAACCTACCACGTGGAAGTTCAAGGCTTTTAAATGGTCTAAAAGGCCAGACCTGTTAAGGTATTCCGTAACAACCTTGGAGCCCGGGGCGAGGCTGGTTTTCACCCAGGGCTTAACCATTAACCCTTTTTCCCGGGCCTTTTTAGAGACCAACCCAGCCCCCAGCATCACCGAAGGATTAGACGTATTCGTACAACTGGTGATAGCCGCAATCGCGATGTATCCGTCACTCAGCTCAAATTCATAATCAGGTAGGGTTATGGTCTTGAGGTAACCATCCTGATTTTGGTTGGCCTTTCGTTCCTTATCGGACAAGTATTTTCGTTCGAATTCCTTTTCCAGGATATTGCTGAATTCCTCTTCCAGATTTTCTACCAGGATCTTGTCTTGTGGTCGTTTGGGGCCGGCAACAGCAGGTTTTAGATTAGAAAGGTTGAGTTCGATTACATCGGTATATTTAATTTGCTCGTTACCGGTACGCCAGAGCAAATTCTCCTTGCAATAGGTTTCCACACGCTGGATCAGATCCCTTGGGCGATTGGTCCGGCGCATGTATTCCAGGGTCTGGTCATCGATAGGGAAATAAGTCACTGTACATCCAAACTCCGGAGACATATTCGAAATGGTCGCACGATCCGGCACCGACAAGTGATCCAATCCATCGCCAAAAACTTCTACAAATTTACCGACTACGCCGTATTTCCTCAGCAGTTGGGTAATGGCCAGCACCATATCGGTGGCGGTGATGCCTTCTTCGAGTTTTTCGGTCAACTTCAGACCAATAACTTGTGGGCAAGTGAAGTAAATTGGCTGCCCCAGCAAGGCTGCTTCTGCTTCGATACCGCCAACGCCCCAACCCACCACGCCGATCCCATTGACCATGGGGGTGTGAGAGTCTGTTCCAACCAACGTATCGGGAAATAACATCCCATCTCTGTCTACTACACCCTGTGCGAGGTATTCCAGGTTTACCTGATGGCATATCCCCATGCCCGGAGGCACTACGCGGAAGTTTTCAAAAGCTTGTTGTGCCCATTTAAGCACGGAGTAACGTTCGTGGTTACGCTTGTATTCCTGTTCGACATTTTTTTCATAAGCATCGTCCGAGCCAAAAAAATCGATCTGAACCGAGTGGTCCACCACCAGATCTACGGGAATTGCAGGGTTAATTTTGCTTCCATCCTTCCCTTTTCGTATGACCTCCGCCCGAATGGAGGCAATATCCACTACCCCGGGTACTCCGGTAAAATCTTGCATAAGCACCCGGGCTGGTTTGTAGGGTACTTCTTTGTCGGTTCCCTCGGGCTTCCAGTTCAGTAAGGTGTCGATATGCTCATTGGTAATAGCGAAATCGTCGAAATTCCGCAAGGCATTTTCGAGTAGGATTCGAATCGAAAAGGGGAGCTGGGCCACCTTCTCTAATTCCGCCTTAAGATCAACGTATTGGCGGCTTTGATCTCCGATCTTAATGTTTTCGAGCTGTTTGGGCTGGGTTGGCATCCTTTTTTTTTGCTTTTGTACAGTCCTTAATTATCTGAACCGGTAGAATCGACATTTATATCGACATCCAATTCTACCTGATTTAGTCTTTCAAGCACCAGGCCGGTAATATCCAGGCTGTCACTTACAATTAATACGCCGGTACCCGGGCCATAGTTCAGTACAAAGTCATAACCGTTTTTGTCTTGCAAGTCTTCCAGTATCTCCTTGATCTTTTCATTCAGCTCAATCTGCAAGGCCTGCGTTTGGACCATCAGGCTTTGGGAGGCCTGCTGGCTTTCCGCCATAAAAGCCTGCTGTTGCTGGGCGATGCGCTGTTCTTCCCGGGCAATCTGGTTAGGCGCCAGCAACCCCTGTTGGACCTGTTGCTGGACCTTTCGGATCTCATTTTCCAGGGCGCGCTGCTTGGCTTGTAAGGATTCGGTGGCTTTGCGCTCCTCCTCTGCAATTATTTCGGATTGTTCTCTGAAATAATCGTAACCGGAGAAAAGCGAGTCTTCGTTGACATATACTACCTGCAGGCCCCCGCTTTTTCCAATAGTGGATGCCGAACCGGATAAGGTGCTGCCCGGTTTTTTATTAAAGGCAAGAATGTACAGAAGGATCACTGCACCTATTGCGATAATACTCAATATGTTTGACCAGTTTTTCATGCGTTGGTTTTGTTATTCATTTTTTTGACTAATTGGCTTAAATCTACTTAACTTCTGAAACATAAGTGATATGGAATGCCCATCTTTCCCAAGGCTTAACCTACATAGTTCAGAACATCCACCTGGGCTGGGAACGAGACATCCTTTAGTGCAGGGTGAATTGCTGCATCACTTAATTGGCCTCAACTTTATCCGAAACTGTTCATTGCCTTAAAATGCGATTCCAATGATGAATTTATGGATGGCCTTGTTACTCCCTCTCTTTTTTTCTATTCATGGCTGGATGCTTCCTTTCGAATACGCTGACCATGCCATTAAAGTCTTGCCCGATGGCAGCCTACTGGAAGGCAAGGAGGCCATTCAATCGTACTGGGAGCAGCAACAATCTTTGGAGGTAGATTCGACCTTTAAGCTGCAATATACCATCGCTAACCGGGACCAATCCTACGCCTATGAGATCGGTGGATTTACCACTACCGATGGAAGACAATTCAATCATCTTCTCATCTGGAACTTAGAGGGTATAAAGCCTTTGCGTGAACTGGAAGTCATTGCAATTGCGGAAGAAAACGCACCCCTTGCCAGCCAACTGAAAGAGCAGCGGGAGGCCTGGGTGAGCTATTGCAACGATCATGAGGTCGAAAAACTCGTAAAATCGATTTACACCCCTGATGTTATTTACTATAACCACCGCCCACCTATCCGGGGTACTACTGCAATTGTGAAGGCTTATGGCTATATGAAAAACCCGGAATACCACCTGGAACTAACCCCCATTTTTATTCAGCCGGTCAACTCGGAAATTGCTTTTGAGATCGGTCAATGCGCAGGCTCTTATGGGGGTAAGTATATTTTCGTTTGGCAGAAAAACCAGCAGGGAACATGGAAAGTTTTACTCGACTCCAATATTTAAAAGCACAATGACACCTACCAGCCTTCCAGACTTCTAATGAGGAAAAAGCCGTCATCCCCCTGAGATTGGTACAAGGGCATTAGGATGAGCCCGTCGGCTACTGCCTTGATCTCTCCTTTTCGATCTCGAGCAAGGATTTCGCCTTCTTCCACTGCCTGGAAATTGTGGTAGTTGGGCATCATTTCGAATTGATCTTCCTCGCCGATCTCATGCCGGAGGATCAATTCGGCCACCTTGGGAAGTCCTTTAGCGTAATCGATCAGGAGTTTGTCATGACGGTTTTCGACATGCTCCGCCTTTACATTACCAGCAGACCGCATACAGTTTATGATTGCCGCAATAGAGCGGTTTACGGAAAGAGGGTCGTCGTGCTGTCCGGCTTCAAAAGTGACCGAGATCGTGCGGGGTTCGAAATGATGATCATTAAAATAATGCATTACCGTCCCCTGCAAGCCATGCAACAAGCCCTTGATCACGGGCGCGTGAAATTCTATGGCAAGGCGCACACTTTCTGGATCATCAGTCGCGATGGAAAAGATCCCCCCATCTGCTGTGGTAGTGTGTAGGTCCAGGACGACAATAAGCTCGGGTTGGTAAGAAGCGATCTCTTCATGTACGATTTGCAGGATATCCCGCATTTCCCGTTCCTCAAACTGAAGTTGTTCAACTGCAGTGGCCATCATCCGTTGCACGAATTCGGGCCTCCACATACGATTGAGGTCTTTTTTTATAAATCGAACTTTTTTCTTTAGGGCCGGCAAGTTTCCTTTAATCCCCAGCATTCTTCCTCGGAATAAAAAATCAGGATTGCTATCGGGTTCCAATTCCAGCAGGCTGAATACGATTTCGAGGGCTTCCACTCCGGCTGGCTCATTGCCGTGCATGCCGGCAAAGCAAATCAGCAGGGGCCCTTTTTCTGGCCCGGTATAGGAGCCGATGATTCGTTCGTATGCCATGTATTCCAGGATTCCTAAACTGGAAAGGTACGACTTCGGCAAGGAAAAATGAGTGGAAAATTAGAGAATTCTGATAGGTGCCTTGCACCTATAGGTGCAAGGCACCTAATATAACAAATCACCCTCAAAGTCAAATATTTATTTTTTTAATTCATTCCGCCTCCTTCTCCCGTCCCCAGATATACCGGCAGGCCAGGGTGCGATAAGGCCTCCAGTCTTCTGCAATTTCCTCCAGTTTCCTTTTGAAGGGCCGGCCGGTTTCTTCCAGCCCATACATATTGCGCATTCGCTTTTGGATGGCCAGGTCGCCGACAGGGAATACATCCGGCCGGCCGAGAGTAAACATCAACAGGATACGGATGCTCCAGGGGCCTATGCCTTTAATAGGCTGGAGCAGTTGATGAACTTCCCCATCACTTTTGCCATTCCATTCGAAAATGCTCAGCTCATGTTGGATGAAATATTCAGCAATGTTGAATAAATAAGAGGCTTTCGCCTTGCTGAGGCCAACACCGCGCACCTTTTCAAATTCCAATGCCATCAGGGAGTCTGGTTCCGGCAGCCCTTGTTCGAACAGATCAACAAATCGAGCCGCAATGACCTCCGCCACCTTTGCGGAGATGGATTGATAGATCACCGTAATGCACAGATCCGCAAAGACGTCGTCTTTTCCAACCCAGAGATAGGGCAGGTGGCTATCCATACGTTGGTCCATGACCGGGTCGCGACGAAGGTGCTTTTCAGCAGTGTTCATGCTTAAAAAAGTTGAATGTTTTCTTTATTTTGGAGACTGTCAACCATATAGCTCTCCCCTGGCATCACTATCGTTCACTGAAAATTCCAATTTTCGAAAATAGTAATATCCGATGAACCGCTTCTATACGTTTTCATTTTTCTGTATTTGTTTGGGTTTATCCCTTAGTCTTTCCGCCCAGGTCGATCCCGCCTGGCAACAAAAAGTAGCTCCAGCACTCTTACTTCGCTCCTCGGATTCCCTTGATTGTATAATTCGAATGCAGCAGCAGGGGGGGCTGATTACAATGGGCACTGCTCTTTCGAAAACAGAAAAGGGTAAGCTCGTATTCAACAGCCTGAGGCAAACAGCTGATTCAAGCCAAAAAGACCTGCTTCGATACCTCCGGCAGCAGCAGATTCCTCACCACTCGCTATGGATCGTAAATGCCCTCCAGGCCCGGATACCCACCCATTCTTTGCCCGACCTGGCTAAACGGCGGGATATTGCTTTTATCCACGCCAATGATCTTTTTCGAAAAGCGCTTAGTTGGGAGGCGCCTGCAGCCGCTGGCAGAAGCGATCTCCCCTGGGGCATTGAAAAGATACGCGCCCCCGAAGTCTGGGAAATGGGTTTTCGCGGACAAGGGGTTGTCGTGGGCGGCCAGGATACAGGCTACGACTGGACACACCCCGCCCTGCGACCGGCTTACCGAGGTGCCCAGGGCGATTCGATTAATCATAACTACAACTGGCATGATGCCATTCATAGTTACAGCCCCTTACATGATACGACTTTCAATAAGTGCGGGCTCGACATCTCTGAGCCCTGCGATGACGGTCGCCACGGTACTCATACCATGGGTATTATGATCGGCAGGGAATTCAATGGGGAGCAGGTGGGTGTTGCACCGGCTGCACAGTGGATCGGCCTGCGTAATATGGAGCGCGGATATGGGTCTCCATTTACTTATCTCGAAGGCTTTCAGTGGTTTCTCGCCCCAACGGACCTGGAAGGTAAATACCCCAGGCCTGAGCTTGCGCCCCATGTCATCAATAATTCCTGGTATTGTCCGGAACTGGAAGGTTGTGATTCCACCAACATCCCCCTGCTTGACCTGGCGGTAACTCACCTGAAAGCAGCGGGAATTGTGGTAGTGGTTTCCGCAGGTAATGCCGGTGATGCCTGCCTCACCATCAACCAGACGCCCGCAAGTTTTGAAAGCAGTTTTGCAGTAGGTGCCACAGACGAAGATGATGCCCTGGCCTCTTTTAGCTCCAGAGGGCCGGTGCTGCTCGGAGACAAGCTGGTGATCAAACCCAATATCAGTGCGCCGGGAGTAAGGGTACGCTCTACCGTTCCTGATAGTGCTTACAGAAGTTTGAGCGGTACCAGTATGGCTGGTCCGCATGTAGCTGGCACGGTAGCCCTTATGATCAGTGCTAACCCCTCACTGGCAGGACAAGTGGACCTGATCGAGACCATTCTCGAACAAACGGCTCTTGGGCTCACCCGGGCCGATACCTGCAGTGGGTTTTCAGGTCTGGAATCCCCCAATCCCTTTTACGGCTACGGCCGCATCGACGCCCTCGAAGCCGTTCTGGCTGCCCTGAATACCACCAGTACTGAGGAAGAAACTACTCCAACATTAAACGGCATTCGTCTGTACCCCAACCCTTCCAATGGCCTTATTTTTATAGAAGGTCTGACGGAAGGCAAGGCGCATTGGAAATTTTTTAATAGTCAGGGGCAATTAGTAGGCTGGAGGTCTTTTTATTCAACAGGTAGCCCCCAGCGCTTTGAACTACAAGAGCTTCCGACAGGCCTGTACTACTACAGTATCCAGCAGGGAGATCATGCCTTTACTGGCAAAGTAGTACTTGAATAAAAACTGGAAAGCCGCTATCTTTGCTGTTTTGGTACAGTTAGCAGAAGAGGCCGGTACACCTAATTAAGTTTTGTAATGCTGATAGGGTGTTTTTTTTACCGCCTCAACAAGCCTGCAACTTGTCCGTTAATTCTAACGTACCGAACCAAATATGGCACAATTACGCAACCTCGTTAACAACGAGGAACTCAAGCGTCGTCTCCGGGAAAGTAAGGAGGCTCGCATCACTCTTTCTTTTTACCGGTACCATCAAATAAAGAACCCGGAGCAATTTCGGGATCATTTATACCGGGACCTCTCCAGCTTTAAGGTCTATGGCCGGATATACGTGGCCCATGAAGGGCTGAATGGTCAGATCTCTGTACCGAATGACCAGCTTCTTCTGCTTCGGGATTACCTGTACGGCTTCTCCTGGATGGATGGTATGCGATTGAACATCGCCATTGAGGATGATGGTAAATCCTTCTATAAGTTGAAGATCAAGATTCGCCCTAAAATCGTGGCGGATGGGCTGGATGACCAATCTTTCGATGTTACCCGCAGGGGTAAGCACCTGAGTGCTGAAGAGGTGAATACCTTACTTTCGAAAGAGGAAACGGTCATTGTCGATATGCGCAATCACTACGAAAGCGAGGTGGGGCATTTTAAAGCCGCCATTTGCCCGGATGTGGAAACCTTTCGGGAGGCACTTTCCCTGGTGGAGGAAATGCTGCAGGATGACAAGGATAAGCCTATCATCATGTATTGCACTGGCGGAATTCGTTGTGAAAAAGCCAGTGCCTATTACCTGCACAAGGGGTTCGAAAACGTTTACATGATCGATGGCGGGATCATTGAGTACAGTAGGCAATGCACGGAAAAGGGGCTCGAAAACCACTTTATTGGTAAGAATTTCGTATTCGACGAACGTATGGGCGAGCGCATCTCGGAAGATGTTATCAGTAGCTGTCACTTATGCGGCACCCCTTCTGACAGACATACCAACTGCGCCAACGACGCCTGTCACCTTCTTCACATCCAATGTCCCGAATGCGCTGAAAAATACCAGGGATGCTGCTCACAGGAGTGCGCTGATTTCATGCAATTGCCCGAGGAAGAGCGGGAGCGCCTGAAACCAACGATGATCTTCAACGGTATGCGTTTCAAAAAGGGCCGCCTGGGTAAGGAACGTAGAGAGTACATAGAAGAAAATACATAGTACTCAGGCCCGGAGCGCTGCCAGGCCTAAGTACTATGTACTTGCGCAAGACTATTTCTTCAAGCCTGGAGTTCGATCCAGGAATTCTTCATACAACTGGATGTGCCGACTGTCGATCGGGACTTTGTAGCCGTTAATGAAGAGGTGCTTGACCTGTGTTTTCGTTTCGAAGGGGTCTCCGTCAGCTACGAAAAGGGTTGCCCTTTTACCGACTTCAATAGAGCCCAGTTGGTCAGCTACTCCGAAAATTTCCGCGGGAACAATAGTCACCGCTTTTAAAGCGGCTTCCTTACCCATACCGTAAGCGGCGGCATAGCCAGCGTGGAACGGTAGGTTGCGCACGTTTTCAGAATCATTCGAACGAATGGCTACCTTCACGCCAGCTTCGTGCATCACGGCGGCATTGCGATAAGCCTGATCATAGCGGTCAGAAGGCCGGGTGGGCAGGGCGATCACCGGCCCGGTAACCACCGGAATGCCGGATTCGGCAAGTGCTTCCGCTACGCGCCAGCCTTCTGCTACGCCGCTGAAGATCACGTTGTTCAGGCCTTGCTCTTTTGTCCATTCGATGGCTCCCCGGATGTCTTTCTCCCGGTTGACTTCGATCATCATGGGGCTATTGCCCTTGATAACTTCAGCAACAGCTGCAACGGCAGGATTGTACTCCCGGTCTGATAAATTAGCCCCTGCCAGGGAAGCTGAATCCAGCTTGGCGTAGAAGGCCGCTTTTTCCCAGAAGGCATTCAGGTTTTTGAGTTTCTTTTCGCGCTCCTTTTCGCGCTCTTCATCTGTTTTTCGATTGCGCCAGCCTTGCCGCCCCAGTGTAGGGAAATTTAAGACGACCGCTTTAAAATTGGCAAACATCTGATCTGGTGTATAACCAACGAGATTGATCAATGCTGCGGTTCCCGGAAAGGTCCCGCCCTGTGGCACAGCAAGAGAGGTCGTCACTCCACTAACGCGGGTTACAGGTATGGCCACCGCGTTTGGGTTAACGGCCGTTAGTGCTTGCATGTGTGGATTGATATCACCAATCTCATTGACATCACTAGTTAAAGAGATAGAGCTAACCTCAACCAGCCCTAGCGTGTTGCCACCGTCAATCATGCCTGGGTAAACGATCAGTCCGCGGCAATCGATCTTTTCAGCACCTGCGGGAACAGCTACTGTGGTGCCCAGTCCGGTGATTTTACCATCGGCGATTACAATCGTACCATTTTCGATCATTCCATTGGTGACGGTTTGGATAGAGGCATTCGTCAATGCAAAAACCCCAGCTTTCGCCTTTTCTACTTGTGCATACAAGCCCATGCTTCCAAAAAGGAAAAGGGCCAGTACAACTTTATATTTCTGAATAACCATTTGTCTTGAATTGAAAATTATTAATTCCCGGAAAAACTAAAAAGTACACCTTGCATGCAGCGGTCATGGCTGTGCCCATGGTGGCTATGACGTTCCTGAAGAAAAGAAGCCGGCATGGCTTTTTCCGGATCCGGCATCAGGCGCATATCGTCTGCATCCTCATTAATGTCGAAGTATTTGATGCCGTCAATGATCGTCATCTGATTAATTGCATAGACCGAAAGCGGGTGCTTGTCGAATATAGCAAGATCTCCCTCCTTGCCTTCTTCGATAGACCCGATACGATCCTCTACCCCTAATTGGATAGCCGGGTTAATGGTGACAAGGGCAAGGGCATCATCATCGCTTAAGCCCCCATAGCGTTGAGTTTTAGCGGCTTCGTGGTTAAGGTGGCGGATCAAACCGGCATCATCGGAATTGATGGAGGTTACTACACCGTTCTCTTTTAAGATGGCTGCATTGTAGGCCGTTGAATAATATACTTCGAACTTATAGGCCCACCAATCGGAAAAAACAGAGGCCATTGCCCCATATTCGGCCAGTTCGGGTGCGACTTTAAAGCCTTCGTTTACGTGTTGAAAAACGATCTTCTTGACGCCATAGTCTTTCAGAACATTCAACAACATATAGATTTCATCAGCCCGATAGGAGTGGCAATGCACTATGATTTCACCATCGAGAATAGCCTGCAGGGTTTCCAGGCGCTCGCTGTACATAGGCGGTGCCATTATTTTGCCCTCTTTTTTTGCTCCATTGTATAAAGCCCAGTCCCTTTTGTAATCCAGTGCCTCTTCAAAAGCAGAACGGAAAACCTGCTCTACCCCCATACGGGTAGCAGGCTGGATGCCGCGCCCTTCTCCATGTACCCGCATGGGGTTCTCTCCGAGTGCAAACTTAATGGTACGAGGTGCATCTTCCATGCGCAGGGCATCGGGATTATTGTGACCATAGCGCAGTTTAATGGTCTCACACTCTCCACCGATGGGGTTGGCGGAGCCATGCATTGCATGAGCAGCAGTGGTACCTCCTGCGATAGCGCGGTAGATGGCAATGTCCTGTGGGTTGATTGCATCACCTACATAGACATCTGCGGTTACGGGCTTGGAAGCATCGTTCACCACATCCAGGGCAATATGAGAGTGGGCATCGATGATTCCAGGCATAACGAACTTCCCTGTGGCATCCACCACTTCTACCCCATTTGGGGCTTTAAGATTTTTACCGATCTTTTTGATGAATCCGTCTTGGATCAATACATCGGTATTTTCCAGCGTACCTTTGGTAACGGTTAATACGGTGGCGTTTTGCACCAAAATATCACCGGTAGGAGCCTGGGCAAAAGCGGTACAAACCAGCATTGCTGCTCCTAAAAAGCTAATTATTATTTTTTTCATAATTGATTTCATTTTTTTATCTAATCTTATTCCGGACCTTTTTGACGGGAGCCGGTCACTTCGAATTCGCCGAAATTCGCGACCTGTACGGTTCCATTTATAGTATCGCCATCTATGGTCAGGTCAAAATCGAGATTCATGCTCTGGCCTCCGTAGTCCACACTAGTCGCAAAGGTGATGTTTTTTCCCTCTACAGCTACTCCCGAAAGATCCTGGCTCCCCATATCGGAACTCATCGTCCCATCCAGGCTCCCTCCCGCGTCCTTAAATTCAAAAGTACCGGAAACCGTATTACCCGGAACATTAATAGTATAACTCCAGGTTCCGGCCACTTTGCCGATCGCTGCCGGGTCACTGGCTTTCTTTTCTTTTGCTTCGAACTTAAATAAATGCCCATCGACCATCACCATCCGTACTTTGGATGCCTCTTCGAAATAGGGCTTGTCCGTAATGACCAGGTTAGCCATTTTGCCGGTTTCCAGGGTGCCCGCTACCTTGTCCAGCCCCAGCATATGTGCAGGATAGGTAGTCAAGGCGCTCAAGGCGTGTTCTTCGCTCAAACCCGCTTCGATCATACGGCGCAGATTAGCCCGTATATCCCCCGCTTTTGCGCTTAAAGTGCTGAAAGCAAAGGGTATCCCTCTTTCTGCATATTCTGCAGCCTGGCCTTCATATTGCTGCATGGCCTCCATACGGCGCTTTTCGAGCATCTCCATTTCCGGGTCGGTGACTTCCTCCCCGCTTGCTTCATCATCTCCTTTCTTTTTTTCTTCCTTGGGCCTGTCAGGCAATTCCAGAGAAAGTAATACGGCAGCCCCCTGAGACTTGATTCGATCCATGGCTACCCACCCCTGTTGGACATTCGCAAGCACCAGGTCGAAACCAAGATCTTCCTGTAAATCCAGCGCGCGGTGCACCTCACGCAAGCCTTCAGCTACATAAAATACGGGCATCTCCCTATCGATTATCGGATCAAAAGCCCGGTAGACAGGATCACTGCTTGGACGTGCCAGCCCTGCAGGGTTTTCCTTATACTTTTTGGCATAGGCCTGTGTCAACTCTGCATTTTTGTACAACTCCATAAATTTGGACATGACGCTGACCACCGTTCCCGGGTAAACACCTCGGGAAGCCGGTACAAATTGAGCGATCATAGCGGTTTGATCGCGCAATAGCATATCCTCCACCTCGTCGCCAACCAGGACAATAAGGGCACCCTGTCCAGGCAACATTCTACCATGGGGACCTACGTGAGCAATGGTGAAACCCAGTTCACGCATATTCCCGATCGAATTTTCCTTGGGATCTAAAACCTCGCGTGCAAGCGCATTCGGGGTGATACCAGCAACTTCATTCGGTGGATAATTGGGATCATCGTATTCCGGACGCTGACCGGAGTCCTCATTATCAGGCCGGGAAATCCCGGTGCGACTAAAGCCATCGATAAAGCCCGGATAGACAAACATAGAATCTGCGTCGATCACCTTGGCATCCGGAGGAATGGAAAGGTTTTTTCCTATCGCTTCAATTAATCCATTGCGTACCAATACGGTAGCATCTTCCATTTTCTCACCCGGTTTTTGGATCACAGTAGCTTTTGTCAAAGCGTAAGCCCGAGTTACGGGTGGTAGATCATCCAGGTCTTGGGCGCTGACCCATAAGGGTAACACAAGCAGAATGCACACAAACAGTAAGCAGTGTTTTTTCATGTGAAAATTTTGGTTAGCAATTATGCAGGCCCTTTTTAGGCCATATTTTCTTTTACCTTCCGAAAGGATGGGCTAGTTTTCAATAGTAGGTGAGGGATATTGCCGGTAAAATTAAACAACCTTACCCGTTTTTTGAAACACTTCTCCAATTATTTCGTCTCCTATTACCAAACTTTGGTCGACAAATAGCAGGCCCAATAGTAACACTTTTTTTTTACCTTCCCCTTTCGAAAATTTTCATTCAAAACATGGCTGCCAAACGCAAAAATCGACCGGGCGCAAAACCATCTACAAGATCCGGGGAAAAAAAAATCGTCCGCCCGACTGGAAAAGGAAAAACCAGGAACGCAGGCTCCAATAAAACCGCAACATCTAATCCCGCCGGGAAGAGCGCTATTCCTTCGGGGAAATTACTGGATCAACAACCCGGTTGGATCGTCAATAGTCGTTTAGTGGGAGGGCTTTTATTTTTAGTAGGGGCTTTGTTGTACGCCAACACCCTTGGACATAGCTTTGTACAGGACGACGCCATTGTGATCACTGATAATATGTTCACCCAGCAAGGAGTGTCGGGCATAGGGGGTATTTTCCAACACGATACTTTTTTCGGCTTCTTTCAGGAGGAGGGTAAGGCCAAACTGGTGTCGGGTGGGCGTTATCGGCCCTTATCGGTAGCCACCTTTGCCCTTGAATACAGCTTGTTTGGAGCGAATCCCCTGGTTAGCCACCTTTTGAATGCTTTACTTTACGGCTTCCTTTGCTGGTTACTCTACCAGACCTTATTGATGCTGACGCCTCCCCGGCAATTCGGGACCTATGCCTTTTGGTTGGCCCTAACCGGTAGTTTATTATTCGCGGTACATCCGGTTCATACCGAAGCGGTAGCCAATATTAAGGGGAGAGACGAAATGCTGGCCCTGATCGGTAGTATTGGCGCCCTATGTTTTTCGATCAAGGGGATTCGTGAACAGCAGGCGCGTTTTTTCTGGCTGGCCGGTGGCTTGCTTTTTCTGGCTTTACTTTCGAAAGAAAACGCCATCACTTATGTGGCGGTCATCCCCCTTGCCGCTTACTTTTTCACCCGGGCAAAAGCCGGTCAATACCTTTGGATGAGTATCCCCCTCATCCTGGCTGCCATGGTATTTTTGGGTATCCGGTCTTCCATCCTGGGCCCCTCTTTTGGAGCTCCCCCCATGGAGTTAATGAATAACCCCTACCTCAAATGGGAGAATGGCCGCTATGTGCCCTTTTCTCCTTCGGAGCGCCTGGCAACCGTAACCTATACTCTTGGGAGGTATTTGCAAATCCTGTTTTTTCCGCATCCCCTTACCCACGATTACTACCCGAAGCATATTGACTTTATGCAATGGACGGACTGGCGGGTGTTATTGTCTTTTTTCGCCTATGCAGGGCTGCTAGTTTGGGGTTTGGTGGGCCTTGGGAAAAGGGATCATTTAAGCTTTGCCATTTGGGCCTATCTGCTTCCGCTGTCGCTGGTTTCGAATATTGTTTTTCCTATCGGGACCCATATGGCGGAGCGCTTGTTGTTCATGCCCTCCGTCGGCTGGGCCCTGGGGGTAGCTGTTTTGGGTTGGCGCCTGGCCATTTTGCTCAACGGGAAAAAAGAGTTAAAAAACTGGTCGCAGCTTCGGGTGCCTCTTTTGATCCTTGGACTGACAGCGCTTTTGTTTTCGATCAAGACTGAAAGCAGAAATACTGCCTGGAGCAATAATTTCACCCTATTCAGTACGGATATAGCCACCTCCCCCAGGTCTGCGAAACTTAGGAATGCAATGGGCGGGGAGTTGTTGACACAGGCCCTGGAGGAAGCCAACGCCCGCGAGCAACAAAATATGCGGCTGGAAGCGGTCGGGCACCTTCAAAAAGCGGTGGAATTGCATCCTACTTATAAAAATGCCTGGCTATTGCTCGGCAATGCCCACAACTATCTCAAGCAATACAAGGAAGCCATACAGGCCTATGAAAAAGCCCTTGAACTCGACCCCGATTATGAAGACGCTTTCAATAACCTCCTCATTACTTACCAGGAAGGTGGTCGGGATGCCGGGGAACGCCTTCAAAATATGGGCCTGGCCTTTCAATACCTCAACACGGCCAACCGCCTTCGGCCGAAAGATTATGAGACCCTCCGCTTGTTGGGTGTAGCCCATGGCGTGCAGGGGAATGCAGAGGCAGCGGTGAAGTTCTTTAAACAAGCCGCCGAAGCCCGCCCTGAATTAGCGGATGCCTGGTTTAACCTTGGTACGGCCTATTACGGCATAGGGGATGCCGCCCAGGGCGAAGCCTACCGACAAAAAGCCCGGGAGATGGACCCCGAGGTGGAAAAGCGAATGGGTGGGTTTTGAAAACTGCTTTTACTTGGAAACTGGCACACGATCTTTCTAAGCATTATGGCTAATTTTAGCCACTTAACGTGGTCATGCCAAACTATCCCCTCTATGCTTTTTTCTTATTTTTATCTCCACACCGTTTTTTCCTATAAAACCTGGATTAACATGAAAAAGTACTTCGCATGCTGGTTGAGTATTTGTCTAACCGGCACCCTATTCGCCCAAACCCTTGATATGGATCGCTTTAAAGCCATGGGCCCCCGCAATATCGGGCCGGCAGGCATGAGCGGCCGGGTCACTTCCATTGATGTGGATCTAACCGACTCCGATATTATTTACGCTGGCACAGCTTCGGGCGGCGTCTGGAAATCCGAGAATGGAGGGATCAACTGGAAACCGGTTTTCGATGATCAACCGACGCAATCTGTCGGAGCCGTAGCCGTGGATCAGCGCAACCCGGATATCATCTGGGTCGGAACAGGAGAAGGAAATCCCCGTAACTCCCAAAATAGCGGCCAGGGCATTTACAAAAGCCTGGACGGGGGAGATACCTGGACCTGCATGGGTTTGGAAGCCACCAAAACCATCCATCGTATTTTCGTACATCCCGATAATTCAAATGTTGTCTATGTGGGTGCTCAGGGATCTGCCTGGGGGCCAAATCCCGAACGGGGCGTTTACCGGACCACTGACGGCGGGAAAAGCTGGGAGCAGATTCTCTATGTGAATGAATCCACCGGGCTTGCAGATCTGGTCATGGATCCCACTAATCCCAATAAGATGCTGGCCGCCATGTGGGAGTATGGTCGAAAGCCCTGGACGTTCAATTCCGGAGGGCCCAACTCCGGGCTATACATTACCTATGACGGTGGCGACACCTGGAAACGTCTGACGGAAAAAGACGGCCTGCCCAAAGGCGATCTCGGCCGGATCGGCCTGGCCATAGCTCCCAGTAATCCAAGCATTATATACGCGCTAGTGGAAGCTAAAAAGAATAGCCTATACCAATCGAAAGACGGTGGCCAAACCTGGAAAGATGTAAAGCCGAAAGGTAATTTCGGAAACCGGCCCTTCTACTATTCGGATATTTTCGTTGATCCCCATAATGAAAATCGCCTTTACAGCCTGCACAGTCTGGTTACCTATTCCATTGACGGAGGCAAAACCTGGGAGGTCCTTCTCCCCTACTCCGGTGTACACCCTGACCACCATGCCATGTGGATTCATCCGGAGGATCCTTCTTATATAATCGAAGGCAATGATGGAGGGTTGAACATTTCCCGCGACCGGGGCGAAAGCTGGCAATTTGTAACCAATATCCCCCTGGCCCAATTTTATCATATCAGTTACGACATGGACATTCCCTACCATGTAGCTGGAGGCATGCAGGATAACGGCTCCTGGGTGGGCCCGAGCTATGTATGGCAGAGTGGAGGCATTCGCAATGCCCACTGGCAGGAAGTCTTTTTTGGAGACGGCTTTGATGTGCTTTTTAAACCCGATGATAACCGGTATGTGTATGCCATGTCCCAGGGCGGTAATGTAGGGATGGTCGACCGGGAAACCGGAGACTCCAAATTCATTAAGCCTACCCATCCGGACCCTGCTGTTGAATTGCGCTTCCACTGGAATGCCGGGATCGCCCAGAATCCCTTCAACCCCTGCGGTTTGTATTACGGCAGTCAATTTTTGCATTACAGCACCGATTGCGGCACTAGTTGGAACATCATTTCTCCCGACCTGACCACCAACGACAGTACAAAACAACAACAACACCTCAGCGGAGGCCTAACCATTGACGATACCGAAGCCGAAAACCATACCACTATTCTGGCTATTGCACCCAGCACCTTGAACCAGGACGTCATTTGGGTAGGCACTGACGATGGTATGCTACAAGTCACCCGGGACGGCGGAGCAACATGGACCAACACTTCAGACAGACTACCCGGAGTAAAAGCAGGTAGTTGGATCCCGTTTATCGAATTATCCGATAAAAATGAAGGGGAAGCCTTTGTCATTGTTAACGATTATCGAAGAAACGACTGGCGTCCTATGGCTTTCCACACCACCAATTATGGCAGGAATTGGAAACAGATCGTCGATGAAACCCAGGCCAACGGCCACGCCCTTTCCATCGTACAGGACCCCATAGAAGAGCATCTGCTTTTCCTGGGTACGGATTATGGTTTGTACATCTCTTTCGACAAAGGTCAGAACTGGCAGCAGTGGACCCAGGGGTTCCCTGCCGTATCCACACGCGATCTTCAGATCCACCCCCGGGAACACGACCTGATCATCGGAACCTTCGGCCGGGCCGCCTGGATAATGGATGACATTCGTCCTCTTCGGGAGATCGCCCGCACGCAGGGGGCTGTATTGGAAAAACCCCTGGCAATGTTTGAAGCACCGGATGCCTACCTGGCTGCCCGAAAATCATTTACAGGTGTTCGGTTTACCGCTGATGGTATGTTTGTTGGAGATAACCGTAGAACTGGAGCCATGCTCAGTCTTTGGAATAATCCAGGTTCCATGGATGAAGCTGAGGAGGAGGAAGAGTCAAAAAAATCAAAAGGGAAAAAACCGAAAGAAGCCCAAATCGTCGTTTTCGACAGCCAGGGGGATACGGTCCGTAACTGGAGCACCAAGCTGGATACCGGCTTAAACCGAATATATTGGGGACTCGATCAAAACGGAGTGGCATTTCCTTCCAGAGGGGAACGCCGATCGGATGATCCGCCTGGAGGAGCACCCGTAATGCCCGGCGATTATAAGGTGGTTGTGCAATTAGGAGATCATAAGGATTCGACTATGGTCACGGTGCTTACCGATCCCAGGGTGGACATGAACGTCCAAAATATGGAGGCACGAGCAGCACTCTATGCCGAGTACGAAAGTATACTAGAATCGGCTACAGCCGGCTTCGAAGCAATTAAGGACGGCCGCTCAACCATTGATCGCGTCAATGAAAGTCTGGCAACTCTTCCAGACAGTACACGGGAAAAGATTATGGAAATGGGTAAGACCCTGGTTAAAAAACTGGATGAACTCGAAAAACTGTACATGATGCCCGAGGATACAAAAGGGATACAAGGGGATGACACCAACCTCACCAGCACTCTGAGAAGAGTCAGGGGTTATTTTCGGGGCAATACCGGTGGCGTTACCCAGGCCATGGAGCGAACGGTAGCCCATGCACGCAACCATACGGAGGAAGTACTCGAAAAGGTCAATTCCTTCTTCGCCACCGATTTTAAGGACTACCGGGAAATGGTAGAAGGGATGGAATATTCGTTGTTCCAGGACTTTAAGCCAATAGGGATGGAGTAGACCTGGTCCGGGTTTGTGAAAAAATATGCGAACGCTGCGCCAACGGTGCGCGAACTTTAGTTCGCCAACTGACCAACAACTAAGCAGTGCACTTATGCCTCCCCTTAGACGGAGCACAAGTGCACTGCCTTTTTCAGACTTTCCAACGGCTTGTTGATAGTGGGGATAAACTCCTGGCCGACGTAACCATCGAAGCCCGTTTGCGCTATGGCGCGCATGATCGCCGGATAGTTTAGCTCCTGGGAATGGTCGATCTCGTGACGCCCGGGCACCCCGGCGGTGTGGTAGTGAGCGATATAGTTCGAAAAGCTTCGAATAGTTTGAATGATATCGCCTTCCATGACCTGCATGTGATAAATATCGTACAACAATTTAAAATGGGTAGAACCGATCTTATTTACCAGAGCAACGCCCCAGGGCGTATTGTCGCATTGATGCCCGGGGTGATCTTTTTTGCTATTCAGCAGCTCCATGATCAGGCGGATATCCAGTTGCTCGGCTTCTTTCACAAGCGGTGCCAGGCCCTTGGCACAATGCTCCAAGCCGGCGGCATCGTCCAACCCCTTTCGATTTCCGGAGAAACAGATTACCTGTTTCAGGCCTGCATCAGCAGCCTGTCGCATAAGTTGGCGGTATTTTTCCTGTAGGGAACCATGGTTTTTGGGATCGTTAAATCCATCGGTCAGACTGATCCATGGAGCGGTCGCCACCGCACAGTCCAATCCCCTGCTTAGGGCGACGGGCCATTCCTTTGGGCCCAACAATTCTACAGATTGCAGTCCCAATTCCTTAACCTTGTCACAAAGCTCCTCCAGGGGTAAACTGTTAAAACACCAGCGGCAAACCGAATGGCGGAATAACGTGGACGGCAAAGCCCCCTCCTGCCATTCCCATCGTGGCAGGAGGGCCGCTCCCACTGCCGCCAGGTTTACTTGTATCCAGTTTCGACGGTTCGTCAACATGATCAAAAGTTTTTTAGTAAACCGACCAGGCTTTGCCCCCTGTTTCCGACAAGGGATAGTCGCCATCATATATCCCCGGGATGGGGTCATAAGCCAGCACCTCCATCCCTACCTCGGCTGAAGTGAAATAACCCGTTATGGTCCATTCCTTCAGTTGTCGGAAAGCCGTTAATTTAAGGTCTCCTACGGTTTCCTGCCCATTATAAGCCAGCTGATTGATTTGACTTAAGTATTCGGTAACCTTTATCCCTTTCGATTTACATTCTGCCGAAAGGGCATCAAAGCCTTCCAGAAACGCTGTTCGGGTTTTTTCATCTGCCCACTTGCTCAGTAATTCGTCGATGAATCGATGGACATTCACATCGCTGGCACCGGGCGTATCCGTAGGTGGGATAATTATATCCACCCAATCCGTAAGGGTTTTCACCTGGTCCTTTGAAAATACGACCGGGCTCCAATCCTGTCCGGGCGCCCCCTGACAGCCCTGCAGAACAGCAGTAATGGTGATTCCTGAAACGGAGTATCCCAAAGCGAGGGCGGTGTGTTTTAATACTTCTCTACGAGTCATAAGATGGTGTTTTGGCGCATTAGCTGCCTGGCGTCAACTCCTTTCCGATATATACCTCAAACGAATGTACAAAGGTGCAAAGCTCGAATACGCCATGCTAAAGGTTCATTCGCTTCAATTCCTTTACGGCATAATCAGCAGCCCTGGCCGTTAATGCCATATAGGTTAAAGATGGATTTTGGCAACCTGCGGAGGTCATTGCCGCACCATCCGTAATAAAAACGTTGGGAACCTCGTGGATCTGGTTCCATTTATTCAATACGGATGTCCTGGGATCTCTTCCCATACGGGCCGTTCCCATTTCGTGTATTCCCAGACCGGGATAGGAGCCCGAATCATAGGTACGTACATTTTTCGCACCGGCAGCCTCCAGCATTTCAGCGGCAGCTTCGCGCATATCCATCCGCATTTTTTCCTCATTTTCCCTGAAGGAAACATCCATAGTCAGGGTAGGCATTCCCCATTTATCCCGTACTTCTTCATTAAGGTAAACCCGGTTGTCTTCGTAGGGGAGGCATTCTCCGAAACCAGTCAGGCCCATTTGCCAGGGCCCCGGTGTGACGAGTTGTTTTTTCAGCTCAGCACCTATTCCCAACTGAGCTTCCTTTACCCCGCGCATCCAGTTTTCTCTTGAGGCGCCTCCCTGGTAACCGTATCCCCGTATAAAGTCGGGCATGCGGGTTTTTGCATTAAGGTTTCTAAAGCGAGGGACATATACCCCATTCGGCCGCCGACCTTTGTAATAAGTAGCTTCAAATTGCTCAAATTCACCCACGGCACCCGTCCGGAAATGGTGATCCATTACGTTCTTACCCAGTTGACCGCTGCTGTTGCCAAGGCCCTCTGGGAAAGCGTCATTTTTTGAATTGAAAAGGATGAGTGTAGTTGCCAGGGCCGAGGCATTGAGAAAAATAACCTTGGCAAAAAATTCATGCGTTTCATTTGTTTCCGCATCAATTACCCGCACGCCTTTAGCTTTTCCTTTGTCTTTATCATAAATAACAGAATGGACTATAGAATGGGGACGAAGCGTCATATTTCCGCTAGCCTCAGCTGCGGGTAAGGTGGCAGCATTCGAACTAAAATACGCCCCATACGGGCAACCCCGGATACAGCGATTTCGATACAAACACTTTCCACGAGCACCATGGATGGTGGGGTCTGGCTGGGTTAAATGCGCTACCCTACCTATTGTTAGCACACGCTCGGGGAAGGCCTTCGAAACCGCCTCCCGAACATGCCTTTCGACCACATTCAATTCCATGGGCGGTAAAAATTCCCCATCGGGCAGTTGAGGCAGGTTTTCCTTCATCCCGCTTACCCCTGCAAAGCGTTCAACGTAATCGTACCAGGGTTTTAGGTCAGCATATCGGATGGGCCAGTCTACCCCTATTCCATCGCGGGCATTAGCCTCAAAATCCAGGTCACTCAACCGATAAGACTGGCGCCCCCAGGTGATGGACCGACCGCCCACGTGGTACCCCCGCATCCAGTCGAAACGTTTTTTCTCAGTGTAGGGGTTTTCGTCATCCCTGACAAACCAATGTTTGCTGCTTTCTTCTATGGTGTAGCCCGTACGATCCTGTTTGATGTAGTGTTTAGCGACCTCTTCCCTTGGGGTACGACCCCGGTTGGGGAGGTCCCAGGGGTCCAGACCTGCTGTGGGATAATCCAGTACATGCCGCACATTGCGGCCCCGTTCCAACACCAGGGTCTTCAATCCTTGCTCACATAATTCCTTGGCCGCCCATCCCCCACTAATCCCTGACCCTACTACAATGGCGTCATAGGCCACCGTTTCTTTTCCTTTCGAATTAATATTCATGTGCTTTTACTGTGGTTTCAACTTTATAGGCGGCTTTCCGCTCCCATAGAAAAATACTCCAAATTATTGTGTCTAAGTTAGCTTTGGCAACGTCTGTTCATTCCAGATTCCAAGGTTAATTTACCGGAGTTACCAAAATTAGATAATAATTGCCTAACGAAAAGAGCATGCAAAATATTCGTTTGTCATTTCTTATACGTTCTACCTCGATAGGCCTGAAGCATTACGAAAGCCAATCAAAAGCTAAATTCATTCCCTGGAACAGGTAGACCTCCAAAGATATTGTACTTTTACCCTCGCTTATGAAACTTATATTTCGAAATATTAATCTAATCATCCATGGCTTTTGATATTGAAATGATCAAAGCGCATTATGATGCGCTTCCTCAGCGATTGGCGGCAGTGAAAAAAGAACTGGGACGCCCTCTTACCCTTGCAGAAAAGATCCTCTACGCTCATTTACACGAGGACTCCCCCCTTCAAAACTATACCCGGGCCAAAGACTATGTTTTCTTTGCTCCCGACCGGGTTGCCATGCAGGATGCCACCGCCCAAATGGCTTTGCTGCAGTTTATGATGGCGGGTAGAGACAATGTAGCCGTCCCCTCAACGGTGCATTGCGATCACCTCATTCAGGCGGAAGTAGGTGCTGCCAAAGACCTCCAAAAAGCCAATGAGATCAACTCGGAAGTTTACGATTTTCTTTCTTCCGTTTCGAATAAATACGGCATAGGATTCTGGAAGCCAGGCGCGGGGATCATCCATCAGATCGTTTTAGAGAACTACGCCTTCCCCGGCGGGATGATGATCGGTACCGATTCCCATACGCCCAATGCCGGTGGCCTGGGTATGGTAGCCATTGGGGTTGGTGGGGCAGACGCCGTCGATGTGATGGCCGGCATGCCCTGGGAGTTGAAAATGCCCAAATTAATCGGGGTTAAACTCACGGGCGAAATGAGCGGCTGGACCTCCTCTAAGGACGTTATCCTTAAAGTAGCCGGCATCCTCACTGTCAAAGGGGGTACCGGGGCAATTGTGGAATACTTCGGTCCGGGAGCCCACTCCCTTTCCTGCACCGGGAAAGGCACCATTTGCAATATGGGAGCTGAGATCGGCGCTACTACTTCCACCTTCGGCTATGACGAAAGCATGAGCCGCTACCTGAGGGCTACCGAACGGGCCGATGTAGCAGCCCTGGCAGACAAGGTGGCCGAACATCTTACCGGAGATCCAGAATGCTATGAAAACCCGGAGCAATATTTTGATCAGGTGATCGAAATTAACCTGACCACCCTCGAACCACATATCAACGGGCCCTACACTCCGGACCTGGCATGGCCGATCTCCAAGTTTGCAGAAGCGGTAAAAGAGAACAACTACCCGCAAAAGCTGGAAGTCGGCTTGATCGGCTCCTGCACCAACTCCTCCTATGAAGACCTGGACCGGGCAGCTTCCCTGGCGCAGCAGGCAGTTAAAAAAAAGCTGAGGGTTAAAGCCGAATTTACGGTAACCCCGGGTTCGGAACAGATCCGCTACACGGTGGATCGCGACGGTCAGTTGGCCGACTTTGAAGCCATGGGCGGAGTGGTCCTGGCCAATGCCTGTGGCCCCTGTATCGGGCAATGGGCGCGCCATACAGACGACCCCAACCGGGCCAACTCCATCATCACCTCTTTCAATCGAAATTTCTCCAAGCGGAACGATGGCAACCCCCAAACCCGCTCTTTTGTGGCCTCTCCGGAGATCGTAACGGCTATGGCTATTGCCGGCGACCTTACCTTTAACCCCTTAACAGACACGCTGGTCAATGAAAACGGTGAAGCCGTTAAACTGGACCCGCCCACAGGGGTGGAATTGCCCGCTAAGGGTTTTGGCGTGGAAGATGCCGGCTTTCAAGCACCCGCAAATAATGGCCAAGCCATTGAGGTAAAAGTTGATCCGGCTTCTGATCGCTTGCAATTATTAACTCCTTTTACCCCCATCAGCACGGAGGAGCTAACGGATATGCGCTTACTTATCAAAGCAAAAGGCAAGTGTACCACTGACCATATCTCCATGGCCGGTCCATGGTTGAAATATCGTGGCCACCTGGAAAACATTTCGAACAATATGTTCATTGGGGCCGTCAACTTCTTCAATGGAGAGATGAACAAGGTAGCCAATTACGTCGATTCCGGCAGCGAAGCGGAGTTTTTATCCGTTCCTGACTCCGCCCGCAAATACAAGCAAGCCGGTATCGGAACGGTCGTATTTGGCGAAGAGAACTACGGGGAGGGTAGCTCCCGGGAACACGCCGCCATGGAGCCTCGCTTCATGAATGTGAAAGCGGTGATCGTTAAATCGTTCGCTCGAATCCACGAGACCAACCTGAAAAAGCAGGGCATGTTAGGGCTGACTTTCGTTAATCCGGCAGATTACAAAAAAGTTCGCCAGGATGACCGTATCGATATCAAAGGCCTGGAGGAAATGGCTCCCGGGAAAAACATGACGGTCGTTCTTAAACATTCTGACGGTACAACAGATGAATTCGAACTGGCCCATACCTATAACCAGGCCCAGATCGAATGGGTTAAGGCGGGGTCGGCACTGAATAAAATACGGCAGGCCTTGAAATAAAGGATGAGGGCGGTTTAAAGTACCTCTTTGAGCCGCCCGCATCCCTTTTGTTTTGCAAAGAAAGAGTCATTTTGGCGGGTGGGTTGGCACCATCCCACGCAAAAAATGCTGTAAAGCCCTAAGAACTGGAAATTTGATTTAAGGTACGCTGGTTCAACCAAAGGGCTACCATACCCGTCAGTACGTATGCAACGGCAATGGAGGAAAAAATCCCCCACAGCCCGGTAGTACGGGTCGCTATCAAAGCAAAAGGGATCGCCAATACGAACATTTGCAAAAAAGCCAGGAAAGCTGCCTGAAAAGGTTTCTGCATGGCATTTAAGCTGGTGGTCACCAGCAAAAAGACCCCCTGCATGCTGTAACTAAAGGGTACGATGTACAGAAAAAGTTCGATATCCTTGGCGATGGTAGCATTATCTGTAAAGATTTGCGCGATGGGATGGGCAAAAAGCCCGATCAAAGCTGCCATCCCTAACCCCCAAAGGAGAGAAAAGCGGAAACTCATTCGAAAACTCATTCGAATGCGGTCAAACTGATCAGCACCCAGGTTTTGCCCTACAAAGGGCCCGATCACACTTGCCAGGGCACTCACTACGCTCAAGGCAAACATTTCGATCCGGGATCCCACTCCATACGAAGCTACGGCCTCCGTACCATAGACGGCGATCAGGCTGGTTAGAATACCGATCCCGATGGGATTGATCATCCTTGCGGCAGCAGCAGGTAAACCGATATAGAGGATGGCCTTGATACACCCCCAGAAGGCTGTCCAACCCACCGGTTTAAAGGTGATCAGTTTTTCCCGGAAGTAGAGAACATACATGGCCACCAACATGGTCACCATGCGGGAAATCGCTGTAGCCAGGGCCGCACCCTCTATGCCCAGCTCCGGGAAAGGACCATAGCCGAAGATCAGCAAAGGATCGAGCACCGCGTTGATCGCTACTGCTCCGAGCATGATGTAGGAAGGGGTGCGCGTATCTCCACTCGCCCGGATGGCATTGTTCCCTATCATGGGAATAATCAGGAAAAGAATCGTATAATACCAGATAGAAATATACTCCCGTATGTAGGGAAGAATCTGCTCGGAAGCGCCCAGTGCCCGGAACAAGGGATCAATGGTTAGCAGGCCGATAGCTGAAAAAATACCCACCAGGATCAAGCCGAGTAGCAGGCTATCGGTAGTTTCTCGGGCAGCCTTGAAGTAATCCCCCTGACCGATCGACTTCGAGACCAAGGACATTACTCCGATCCCGATCCCCATTGCCAGGCTGGCTACCGTGAGGACTACCGGAAAGGTGAAACTCACTGCCGCTAATTGGTCGGCGCCTAACTGACCTATGAAGTAGGTATCTACCAGGTTGAATGCGATCATGCCGAAGATACCAGCGATCATGGGCAGGGTGAGGTCCCGCAGGGTTTCCCCCACAGGCCCGGTAAGAATGGCTTCGCGGCCTTGTAACATGGGTGAATGGCTTTTTGGAGGGAGGAAGATAAGTATAATCCTGATTAAAGGTTTGAAAACACCATTTTAACAAATTGGTTTAAACCTAAAGGTTAATACTTCCCCTGATCTTCTGATGCGTATTGAGTTAAAGCCCTTTCGATCTGTGGCGCCCAATCCGGCAGGTGCTCTTCGTCAAATTTGGACCGGGCCTTGCGTAGGGCTTTCTGACCGATAGGGAGCACGCAGGCCTTCAGGTTCTGCCGCATTATTTCCTGGGTTTCTGCCATCTTCCCAGAGCTTATGGAGCCTTCCCCGAAATAATCCTCCGGGTTTTCCCAGTTTTGGGAATAAGCCAGGGCCAGCAGGCTCTCGAAATAGGAAATGGAAAGCGATAGTTTGGAATCTCCCTCTGCGACTTCGAAAACATCGCAGAAGAAGCGCGCTTTTTGGTTGAAGTCCAGTTCTGTCAGACTGGTAAGCAATTCCCTTTGAATAATGGGGTCCGTACAAAAGTGGAAGCATTGTTGAAGGGCGTGGGCCAGGTCTTCGTTTACCGGCGCCAAGGTAGCGGCGTTACGGGTGAGCAGGGCATTGCCCCGGGCCTTTGCCAGTTTTTCAAACCGGACCTCCTGCAAGGCCGAAGCCAGTGATTCGGACCATCGAGGCTCTGATCGCTCGTTTAGCCGATCCACCGCCCGGTAAAGGGATTTGAGGCCGCTGTCTCCGGAGAGCGCCAATCCGCGGGGTACGAAGCCGGTTTGCCCCATCCGCCACAGGTAAAAAGCAGGGCGGAACTGCCAGGCCAGGATGCCGAAGGCAACTAAAACAAGCAGTACGATCATTAGTTTTTGAACCATAGTTTAGAGCCTTAGGTTTGGATTTTAAAATAAGGCTTTTCTTTGACTCTTAGGGTTCGCATTCTCCTCCCTCCTCCCCGGCCAATTGCTGAAGTCTTTAATCTTTTGCTGCATTTTCTTTTTTAACTTCCCCTTTTCACCACCCTAAATTTATTCAAATGAGCACCACACGTCTTAGCTTTTCGATCGTTTTGCTATTCCTTTGTCTCCAAGTGAACGCCCAGGAGAACCGTCCTTGGGGGCTTTCGGGCTATTTCCAGAACGGTTTGATGTTCTCGGATATGGATCCAATCAACGATGTAACCCAGCTGGCGGATTTCCAGGACCTTTCCAGTACCAACCTGGCCATTGGCGGGGGCTTGCGCTTTTATTACAACCGCCTGGTTTTCGGGCTTGATGGGGGCTACCTTGGGCAGGAATCCGTGGATAGTCCGGAGTATACCCTCCGGTATGTAGGCGGGTTTGGTAATTTTTCCTTCGGTTATAATGTACTGAAACCCGGTCGCTTCCTGCTTTATCCCAATATCGGTGCCGGATATATTGGTACTTTGCTGGACCTCTCCCCCCGCAACCAGGGTGCGACCTTCGAGGATATCTTCACCGATACCCCGGCCAACCAGAATGATCCCGCAACGATCGGAGGGGCCAATTCGGTTTTCCAAATTGCCGTAGATGGAGATTGGTTCCTTGGTGGTGATGATGCTGCCGCCTATGGTCTAATGCTGGGCTTCAGCCTGGGTTACCGCTTTGGTCCTGACATCGAGTTCAAGAACCGTGCCGGTAACACCCTCCTGGAGCAACCTGGCTTTCAGCCGGGTGGTTTCTTTCTTGGTTTGCGTTTGGGTGGAGGCTATTATGGACGATATTAGAATGAAAAAAGATTCGGCCTCTTTGGGTCGAATCTTTTTTCATTTTACTTTTAGCGGAATCATTAAAAACTTCCGCTATGCGCCATAACCTTCTTTTAGTCGTTCTACTTTCCCTTTCGTTTTTTACCGAAGCCCAGATTAACCCCCAAAACATCAATATTGCCCGAGATGCTTACGGGCTGCCGCATGTAATGGCAAAAACCGACGAGGAAGTTGCCTATGGCCTGGCCTGGGTACAGTGTGAAGATCAATTTGAAGTACTGCAGCAAACCCTCTTGTTCACCACCGAGAGGCTGGGACGGGAGTACGGCCGCGAGGGAGCAACCGGCGATTTTTTCTCCGGTCTTTACCATTTGGAGGAGTTGGTAGAAGCCCGGAAGGATACTGATATCTCCTCAGAGTTCATGGCCTATGTAGAAGCCTTTTGCCAGGGGTTGAACACTTTTGCCGAAGCGCATCCCAAGGAAGTCATCGATAAGCGACTTTTCCCCATCCGGCCCGAAACCGTAATTGAATCCTACCCTTTGAAGATCACGGAGTTCATCGGTGTTTCGAATATCGTTTCCCGTATAGTGAATGGGGATAGCTACGATAAGGACCTGCCCAGTGTGGAATTCAGTTCAAAAGGCTCCAATAGTTTTGCTTTTCGAAGCCATATGACCAAAGACGGTCGTACCTACCTAATCGCCAACCCCCACCAACCTTTCACGGGCCCGGAACATTTTTACGAAGTGGCACTTATGAGCGAAGAAGGGTGGCAATTCCAGGGAGCCTTATTTCCCGGTTCTTTAAGCCCGCAAATCGGAACTAACGGGAAGCTCGCCTGGACCCACACCAACAATTACTACGATCATACCGATGTTTATGCTCTCAAAATGCACCCGACTGATCCCCTGACTTACGAATACGACGGCCAATGGCTCAAACTGGAGGAGCGTAAACTAAAATTAAAGGTTAAACTCAAAGCCATCCCTTTCCCCATTACCGTTGGCCGGAAGGTCTACGAAAGTGTTTACGGCCCTACTCTGGAAAGTAAATCTGGTAACTTTTTCGCTATTCGAACTCCACCCGCCATGACCATAAAAACCGCGGAGCAATGGTGGCGGATGTCCAGGGCTCAAAATATCGACGAGTTTATGGAGGCCCTGAAAATGGATGGCCTCCCCTATTTCAACATCACCTATGCCGACAAGGACGACAACATCTTCTACCTCTTTAACGGCCTCTTCCCCGATCGAAAGCCGGGTTACGACTACACCGAATTGCTGCCGGGGAATACCTCCGAAACCAATTGGGATAATTTCCTTCCCCTCGAAGAACGCCCCTTGATCATGAACCCGCCCTGTGGCTATGTCTATAATGTCAACCATAATCCTTATAAATGCACTTGTAAGGAAAGCTGGCTGGATTCGGCTGATTATAAAAAGGAAATCGATTTCGATCAGGCAGATGATAATGTTCGAAGTGTTCAATGGCGGGAGATCTACCAGGATGGCACTCCCCTTTCAATGGAAGAATTAAAGGCTCTGAAGTACGACGCCCGCCTACCCAAAGAGACCGGCTTCACCCGCCTACTCAATCGCTTCCGTGCCATAGAAGGAACGGCCCAGACCCAGCCCATCATCAACGCATTACAGGAGTGGGATGCTGTAGTGGATCAGAATAAGCCGGAAGCCACTTATGCCCTACTCTGCTGGTTTAAACTAGAGGGAGAAGGGTACAATGGCATTGACTCCATTCCTGATGCCAATTATGCTGCTGCTCTTCAGGCAACTTATGATCACCTGATGACCCACTTCAACACCCTTGAGGTTCCCTATAAGGATTTTTTCCGGTTTAAACGGGGGGATAAGAACCTGCCCATTTTTGGATTTCCGCAGACACTCGCTGCCCGCTGGGGAAGTATTAGTGAACAAGATGGTCGCTATTACGCGGAAGGCGGCGACGGCTTCATGATGTTTATCCAATTCGATCAATCCGGAGTAGTGGAAATGGAAAGTATTGTAGCCTACGGCGCAAGCGCCGAGGAAGATAGCCCCTACTACAACGCTCAAATGGAGCTATTTACAGCCAAGAAGGCAAAACCCCAAACCTTTGATAGGGAGGAGATCTTAAAACAAGCAGTTAAAGTATACCATCCGGAATGACATTCCATTAGACCTACGCAAGAAGAGAAAGGAAGGGATTTAAAAAATTAGACTTTTTTATCTTACTTTTGAATCCAATACCTGTAACTGGATCAGAAAGTGGGTTAATCACACTGAAAAACTGTCTGAAAATGTCCTCTATCCCATTAGTTGGCCGCCTGCTCCTCTTTTCCCTTTTTTTATTTCCTTCCTCTCTGCTTTACGGGCAAATCAGGCCTCCTTTCAAGATCGTTATCCTTTCAGAAGGCCAAAGCGATCGGGATACTACCTTTGAAAGCACCATAAAAGAGGAAATATCGGTTCTTCTGGGGCCCAGGTTTGATCTGGATTTTGATTTAAGGTTTACCAATGGAGATCTGGAAGAACTACAAACCCTGATCGATGCGGCCTACGAAGATGAAACAGTAGACCTGATTATCGGAGCCAACCTTTTCACCAGCTTACTGCTTTCGAACAGGGCTGATTACCCTGTTCCTACCATAGCTGGCGTAGTTCTGCCGAAGAGCAGTGTCCTCCCCGCTCTCAAGTCAGAGGATGGGGTCTCAGGGGTCCCCAATTTCACTTATCTCGAATCCCCTTTCGACCCCAGTGAGGGCCTTGCCACCTTATACGAAATATACCCCTACGAGCAATTAGCCATTATTGGCGAGCCCCTGGTCACAAGCCCCACGCTGAACTTAGGAACACTGATGACAGCAGTCGTCCCTTCCGATTTTGAACTCATTGCTGCCCAACCCGACCCTGCACAAACCATGGCGGCCCTTCCGGAGGGTACAGACGCCGTTTATTTCTTGCCCCTATTCAATATCTACGAGGATGACCAGCTTCAAATACTGATCGATAGTATTAATGCCCGCAAATTGCCGTCGTTTTCCCTGTTGGATAAACCTATGGTTGAAATGGGGGTATATGGTGCCTATGGAGCAGATGAAAACCTAAATAAACTACCACGCCGGATCGCTTTGGCAGCCATGAAAATTGCGGAGGGCCAGTCGGCAGAGGACCTCTCGGTTGAAATGCCGATCTACACCAACAATCTTTTCCTGAACAACCAAACCGCAAAACGAATTAGTATTTATGCCGATTGGGATCTTTTAGCCCGGGCTAGTCTGCTAAAGGTCGGGGCTGTCTATACCGAAAATTACATTAGCCTGCGATCGGCTATTGCCGAAGGCCTGCAGGAAAACCTGGGCTACCGAATAGCGGCCACCGAAACGGAGATTGTTCAACAAGACGTCGGCATTGCCACCAGCAACTACCTCCCCCAGATCGGCGCTTCCGCGACTTATGCGCTAACGGATGATTTCACTGCCGAATCCTCTTTCGGAAATATTGGCCAAAGTGGGAACTTAAGTGCTGGTGGGACCCTTGGTCAGCTCTTGCTCAATGAACCGGCTATGGCCAATATCGCGATCGAAAAAATGCGCCTGGAAAGTACCCGGGCCGCCCAGAACGAAACAGAACTGGATGTCATCCTGGATGTTGCCCAGGCTTATATCGCCGTTTTACAGGCACAAGCTTTTGTGGACCTTCAAAACCAGAACATTGGGGTTACCCGTACGAACTTTGATATTGCCAAAATAAAGGAAGAGGTCGGGACCACCTCTTCTGCCGATGTCTACCGATGGGAATCGGAGCTGGCCAATAATAACGTTGACCTTAATCAGACACTGGTGCAATTGCAGCAGGCAAGGTTTAACCTAAACCGCTTGCTCAACCGGCCCATTAGCCAGGAATTCGAAACGATCGATACGCCAGAAGCCGACAGCATTATTCAGATATTGGATAGCCGCTTATTCGCCTTGCTGGAAAACCCCGGTGATCTGGAAGTCTTTGCCGACTTTCTGGTCCAGGAAGCCTTTAATGACCTCCCTGAGCTTCAACAGATCGACCTTGCCCAGGCTATTCAGGAGCGGGCATTACGGTCTCAGAAACGATCTTTCTACTTGCCTACCATTGGAGTGTCTGCCGGGCTGGATTACGTAATTAAACGTTTCGATCCTGTCAAGGCACCTGAATTCATTCCTCCTCCCCCGGATGATCCCACCTGGCAAATAGGAGCATCTGCACAGTTACCGATCTTTCAGGGGTTTGCCAGGAACCGGGCGGTGGAACAAGGCAAATTGGGCCTCCTGCAGTTGGAAGACCAGGAAGCTGACCTGCGCAACACCCTGGAGCAGATCGTTCGGTCCAATATGATCGCAACAGGGGCATCCTTTAACAATGTACTGCTCACCAGAATTTCCAGTGAATCTGCTCAGAAAAACTTTGAACTGGTACAAGACAATTATTCAGAGGGAACGATTGGCATTACTTCCTTGATCGATGCCCAGAATGCCGCACTGGCAGCTGAGATCGCTGCTACTAATGCAGCTTATCAACTCCTTGCTGATATATTTGCCCTGGAACGGTCGACCGGTTACTACCTCTTCCTGGCACCGCCGGAAGAGGCTGCTGACTTTTTCCTCCGGTTTCAACAATATCGTCTGACCCGATAATGAATGCATACAAACAATATGCGGAAGGCCCGCCTAAAGCTCAATGCCTTATGAATAGCTTTCGAACACTCTGTATTTTATTGCTCGGCTCTTTTCTGGTAGCGTCCTGCGGCAAAAATCAAACCGCAGCAACAGAGGAACCCCTGCGACCAGTGTACTATGCCAAAGTAAAAGAGACGAGTGGAGCAGAAATGCACACTTTCTCAGGGACCGCCCAATCAGAGACCGAGACTACGCTAAGTTTCCAGGTCGGGGGTATCCTGAATCAGCTGCCGGTCGAATTAGGCGACCGGGTGCGAAAGGGTACCCTGGTTGCGGCCATTGACCCGGTGGACCTGAATATCCAGGCCAACCAGGCAGTAGCCCAGGCTAAAGGCTCAGATGCTCAGTACATTTCTGCGGAGGCCCAGATCAAAAGTGCCCAAACCGTTTTGATCAATGCCCGGTCGAATTACGAACGTATTGAAAATCTTTATGCCAACAATAGTGTCTCTCTTGCTGAATTTGAAGCGGCCAAGAGCAATTATGAAACAGCCGAGGCCCAGTATGAAGCGGCCCTAGCCAATCTGGAGGCCGCCAGCTCGCAGGTAAGTGCCTCTGCAGAACAGGTGAACTCCGCCCGAAATCAAATCGCTTATACCCGGCTCAGTGCGCCCTTTGATGGCATTGTGACCAATGTTATGGTAGAAGAGAACGAGCTGGTAAGCCCCGGAACCCCCATCGTATCACTGGGAGCCGAGTCTGCACCCGAAGTAAAAGTAGGCATCCCGGATGTGGTCATCTCCAAAGTAAGGCCAAGTCAGGAAGTGAGCATCGTGTTTTCGAGCTTGCCAGGGCAGAATTTTAGTGGAGTGGTCAAGGAGGTAGCCTACGCCACAGGTTCTGCCCCGACTTATCCGGTAATCGTGAGCCTGCTGAATTACAGTGAAAATATCCGGCCGGGGATGGCGGCCAATGTCACCTTCTCTTTCGATTCACAAAATAGCAGTGGGGTAAACCACCTGTCTGTCCCCCCCTCTTCTGTAGCGGAAGGCCCCGGTGGTGCCTTCGTCTATGTTTTAAAACCGAATGGAGAGAGTTACCAGGTTGAAAAGCGTCCGGTAGAAGTGGGTGCCCTAAACTCGGTAGGAATGGAGATCATGAGCGGCCTGCAAAAGGATGAAATCGTAGCAACCGCAGGACTAAACACCTTATTGGCTGGCATGCAGGTTAGCTTGCTGGAAGATTAAACCGGTTTGAAAAAACAGGGATATGAACTTAACCAAACTCGCTCTGGACAATAACCGACTAACCGTCATGGTAGTCGTAGTTATTATGGTTTTAGGCTTTGTCACTTACAAGAATCTTTCCCGTGACGCCATGCCTCCCTTCACCATCCGGGTCTGTGCAATTGTCACCAATTTCCCCGGAGCATCCCCAGAACGGGTCGAAGAATTAGTTACAGATCCCATCGAAGAAGTCGTACAGGAGCTAGCTGAATTGAAAACCGTTACCAGTGAAAGCAGGACCGGCCTATCCGTAGTCAGTGTAGAGATCGTACCGAGCATAGTAGAGGAAGACCTGCAACCCATTTGGGACCGCCTGCGTCGGAAACTGGAGGATATTGAAGACGAACTCCCCTCCGACATAATTGGCCCGGACGTTCAGGATGACGGACTTGGCGATACTTACGGTATCCAGGTCGGTTTGGAAAGCGATGGCGTTCCCTTCGCGAAGTTGAAAGAGTATGCAGAAGACATCCGGGACGATTTTATCAAACTGGAGGATGCCGCAGAGGTGGAGATCAGCGGGATACAGGATGAACAGATCTATGTAGAATTCGATAATGCACGCCTGGCTCAGTTAGGCATTAGTGCAGGCCAACTGGGAAATATGATCCAGGCCACCAACATTGTTTTCCCGGGCGGAGAGGTTGTTCTGGAGGAACAGAGGATCGTCCTTGAACCTACGGGTAATTTCGAAGGCCTAAGCGATATCAAGAATACCGTCATTCCTATTGGATCCCAGGGAGAGACCATAAAACTGGGAGATATTACCCATATTACCCGGGCTTATAAAAACCCGGTCGCCCGCATTGTCAAGATCAATGGCAAGCCCGGCCTGGTAGTGGCCGCCTCCTTGAAAGAGGGGGCCAATATTGTTGAGCTTGGTAAAGCTATAGACGAAAAAATCATCGAATATAACCAGGTTTTACCTGTCGGGGTGCAGGTATTTCGCGTGGCAGATGGGGATTATTACGTGCAGGAAAAGATCAATGATTTCGTTGGAAACGTCGTCCAGTCGATCATAGTGGTATTAGCCGTAATGTTGATTTTCCTGGGGCTGCGCACTGGTCTGGTGGTGGCTGCTCTCATTCCAATTACCATGATCATGACCCTTTGGTTAATGGGGCTATTAAATATAGGGCTGAATCAGGTTTCCCTGGCTGCGCTGATCATGGCCCTGGGCTTGTTGGTCGACAATGCCATTGTAGTTTCCGAATCGATCATGGTTAAGATGGAAAATGGGCTTTCCGCCAGGCAATCCGCCATTGACTCCTGCAAGGAACTGATCATCCCGCTACTGGTTTCCTCTCTGACCACTTCCGCTGCCTTTGTTTCCTTTTTCCTGGCAGAAGACGTCATGTCGGAGATCATGGGGCCTATCTTCGTGGTGATCACCCTGGCCTTACTTTCCTCCTGGTTGATGGCCATGACGGTGATCTCCATGCTGGGGGTAGCCTTCATTCGCGTTAATGTGAAAAAAGAAGGGGAAAAGTCCAAAGGCCTGGACGCACTTTTCGACAACCTCAACGCCCAATACAAAAAGCTCTTATTTTGGGCATTGGGGAACTCCACCCTATTTACCCTAATACTGGTGGGAGCATTTATTGGAAGCCTGGTATTGTTTACCACTCTCCCATTCATCTTTTTTCCGGATAGTGACCGAAACCTCATCACCGTCGACCTCAACCTTCCCCTGGGGACCAAGATCGAACGGACCGAAGAGGTGGTTGCCCTTATGGAAGAATTTTTCCAGGATTCGCTCCTCATTAATGATTCGAGAACTGCAGGCATTGAGAGTTGGACGGCCTTCATTTCTGAGGGTCCCGAATCCTATGACCTGGGTTACCAGCCCGGTGAAGCCAATACCGGCTACGGCCACTTTCTGGTGAACACCAGCAGTTTTGAGGATAACAGTATGGTGGTTCAGGCTATAGACCGATTTTCCTTCCTGAACCTTCCAGATGCCGAAGTAGTGGCAGGTCCGCTCGCGGGAGGCGGAGGTGGAGGAGCAGATGTGGAAGTGCGCATTTCCGGAGATGATCCCAATGTGCTATTTGATATTGCCGAGCAGATCAAACTGCAAATGAACGACCTGCCCATTACCAAGAATATCAAGGACGACTGGGGCCCCAAGATCAAGAAGGTAGTAATTGATATTGACGAGGATAAAGCTAATTCAGCAGGCGTTACCAATCAGGACATTGCCATTTCTCTGCGTACTGCCCTTTCAGGCTATGACGCAGGTGCTTTTAGGGAAGGCGGAGATAATATCCCAATTATCATGCGGACCGAAGGAAGTCAGGAATGGGATGTGAACCAACTGGAAAGCTTGAATATCTTTTCTCAAAGCACGGGACGCAATGTGCCCCTGGTGCAAGTAGCCGATATACGGATCGAATTTGACTACGCTAAAATCTTACGATATGATCTCGTTCGTACCATAACTGTTAGCTGCGATGCCAAGGAGGGTTTTACAGCCAGAGAAATCACGGGGCCGCTTATCGCTGCAATCGATTCCATGCAGCAGGAATGGCCAGCCGGATATGAATATGAACTGGGAGGGGAAAGCGAACAAAGTGCAGAAGCTATGGGTGCCGTAGCGGAGCAGCTGCCTTTGGCCGGCTTTATCATTCTTTTGTTGTTAGTAGGTCAGTTTAATTCCTATCGAAAAACCCTGATCATTCTTTCCACTATTCCATTAGGGATCATCGGAGTAGTACTGGGATTGAAGCTCTTTGGATCCTATTTCGGATTTATGGCTTTCCTTGGGATCATTTCCCTGGCCGGTATTGTGATCAACAATGCCATTGTTCTAATCGACCGTATAAGAATTGAAGAGGAGGATTTAGGCAAGTCGCCCTGGCAATCGATAATTGATGGTTCTCAGCAACGTTTTCGCCCAATTTTGTTGACTACTTTTACCACCTCTCTCGGCCTGATCCCCCTTTACCTGGGTGGTGGCCTGATGTGGGAACCCATGGCCCTTTCGATCATGATCGGGCTGTTGTTCGCTACGGTAATTACTTTATTGTTTGTACCGGTCCTTTATAAAATGCTGTTCCGGATCACAGCGGAAAAGGAGGACGACTCAAAATAAGGGCTTCCCACTTATTTGCCCTTGCCTTGCAGAATAACCAGTACCGTGTAGAACAAGATTTTGAAATCCAGGGAAAGGGTCATGTTTTCAATATAAAGAATATCAAATTTCAAGCGCTGGACCATTTGATCCACGTTGGAAGCGTAACCATATTTTACCTGCCCCCAGGAAGTAATCCCCGGCCGGACTTTTAGCAAGTGCCGGTAGTGCGGCGCCCGTTCCATAATTTGGTTGATATAAAACTGTCTCTCTGGGCGGGGGCCTACCAAAGCCATATCTCCTTTCAGGACATTCCAGAATTGAGGGGTCTCATCCAAGCGCCATTTGCGCATAAAACTACCCCAGGGAGTGCAGCGACTATCCGTATCCGAAGAAAGCTGAGGGCCCCGGGCTTCCGCATCTACATACATAGAACGAAACTTATATATCGTGAAGGGCTTACCGTCCAGACCAATTCTTTCCTGCTCAAAAATGATCGGTCCCGGAGAGGACCATCGGACGCGCAAAGCTACGCAAGCGTAGAGGGGAGCCAGCAAAAGCAGGCAGAGTGTTGCAACTGTTATATCAATAAGTCGCTTGATGATTTGTTGCCAACGGGGCATCAACTCCTGCCGGATCTCGATAAGAACAGCCCCGTAAACATGATTCATTTTCACACTTCCCAACATAATATCGTACATATCAGGAATGATCTTGACCAACACCTGCTTGCTATAGTCGAATAATAGGTTCAAGATCTCCCGAAGACGGTTGTGCTCGGAGGTTTCGATCGCAATAATTGCCTCTTCCACATAATGCTCTTCGATGACCCTCCCGATCTTTTCGATCTTCCCGAGTTTGGGCATGTAGGCCTTTAATTCATTTGTACTTTCCCCGTTGGTATCGATGAAACCAACAAAGGCATTTCCCAGCTTTTTATTCCGTTGTTCAAGCTCCTGAAAAAGTTCAACTGCATTTTGATTACCCCCGATCATAAGGGTGTTATAGGTAATCTCCCCTGCTTTCAACCGCCTGCTTGCTCGGGTAAGTAAGAGCATCCGGAGAAATGCAGTTAGAAAGAAATGCAGGCCAAATAAGGTCAGGAAGGAAGTATAATAGGTTCGATAATCGGTTACAAAATCATCCAATAAAAGGGTAAAGAACAGGAGTATTGCTCCAAAAAAACTAAGGAATAGGGTGCGGGTAAGTGTAGCCAAACGGGAAAGCCTGTAGATGTCGTGATAGCGGTCGAAAATGAAATAGAACAGCATCCAACCCAAAGGAACGAGAGGGATCCCCAACCAAAAATTGGCATCCTGAAAGATCTCATCTGTCAAGGGGGTACCTTCCACCTGTTTACGGTATAAAAAGAAAAGGGCCCACACCAACATAGCCGTGAGAAAATCGGCCAGTTGATATTGCAGGGTGTCCCATCGGCGCCTACGCGCCATGTTCAGACCTGCATCACGACTAGAAGTAGACCAGTTTGACGTTATCGAGGTAGACGTCGGCTTTAGTCCCGGAGAATGTACCATTTTCAGTGAGTAAGCTTGTTTGCAATACAATTTGGTATTCGTCGGCCCGTAGTTCTTGTACGGCCGGCGTCAGGTTGAAATAGATCTTGTTCCAGGATGCACTTGGGTTAAAACCCGCCACATAAAGTGTGACTGGATCCTGCAACGCATTGTTAAAATGACCAATGGTACCGAAGATGACCGGAGCTTCAGATTTATAGTTCAGCTCCAAAAAAACCGAGTTTCCTCTTTCCAACAGATCCTTGAAGCGGATTGTCGTGGCTAGTTCTGCAAAAAAAGCAACGGAGTCCAATCGTAGTTTTCCCGAATTCCTTCCTTCAAACGGTTCCTCGGGAGAATTTTGTATACGGTTAAGGTTCGAACCGACAATTAAATCCTGAAAAATATTCCCGCTTCCTTCAAAATCTTCAATAAATCCGAATCGGGTTTCTTCCAGGTAGGTGGTTTGAGCCAGGATGGCTACATCCGTATTGGGCTGCAGATCAATTACCTGGCATCTTTGTTTGTAAAAAGGGTAAATCTGGGGTGTGCTACTAATACCGTTCTCATTAATTCCTGGCTGTACACACACTTCCCTGGGGGCCTCTGCTAGTATGGGTACATCTGCTGGCAAATCATACACTCCCAGGAAACCTCCCTCCACAAAAACCCAGGCGTCTGTAATTTTGCTCGAGGCACTACCCTGACCAGGCCCGGCCTCCAGTTCAAATTCATTTATTTGCACATAAGCAGGTATATCACCTTCTAAATCTGCAATGGAACATCCGAATGCAGAAAGCAGGCAGATTAGAATAGCGATAACCGGTTGTTGCATAAGCCGGAATAGGTATAAAAGGTTATGTAAAGAAAGTGCATTTATTTTACTTCCGCAGAAAAACCACCCCTTGGGTTACATTAGGCCCAGGTTTTTTTCATGGATTTGTCTGGCAATCTCATAAGCCACCTTCAGTGCCTCATACCCGGCCTCAATACTTACCCGGGGAGCAGCATTGTTCTGAATGCTTTCTGCCAAAGTTTCCAACTCCATTTTAATAGCATTGACCGGTTCTATGGCGGGTTGGTTTAACTCAATATATTTTTTCCCTTTCGGAGTTTCCAGTTCCATTCCTCCTGCTTCGGGAGCGTCATCTCGAAGGCGAACCACCTGAGCATTTTTATCCAGCAGATCCAGGCTAATGTAAGCATCCCTTTGAAACAAGCGTATCTTTCGCATTTGCTTTAGCGAGATCCGACTGGCTGTTAAATTGGCCACTGCACCATTCTCGAATTCCAGTCGGGCGTTAGCAATATCTGGGGATTCACTCACCACTGCCACACCACTCGCATAAACATGCTTGATAGGGCTATCGATCATACTCAGCACAATGTCCAGGTCGTGTATCATCAGGTCCAGCACCACTGAAACATCCGTTCCCCTGGAGTTGAAAGTTGCCAGCCGGTGCCCTTCCACGAACATAGGCGAAAGCGGCGTATCACCCAGTGCTAGAATAGCTGGGTTAAAACGTTCAACATGCCCCACCTGGACCTTCACCCCCTTTTCCCGGCTCAGTCGAACCAGCTCTTCTGCCTGTTCCACTGTTTCCGTAAGCGGTTTTTCAATGAATAAGTGTTTCCTGGCCTCAAGGACCTTTTTTGCCAATTCAAAATGAACAGGCGTAGGGGTCACAATGTCCACCACTTCCACCGCATCGATCAGGGCCTCCGGGCTGTCGAACACCTTTACCCCAAAAGTGGTTTTTGCGTATTCGGCGGCCGCTCTATCCGGATCATAAACTCCGGCCAATTCATAATGTGCACCAGCCAATCCAATACATTTCAAATGGATTTTCCCCAGGTGGCCCGCTCCCAGTACGCCAATTTTTAGCATGTTTCGTGGATTGTGCGTTTTGAGTTATTAAATAATCCTGCCATCCCCCTACTCAAATACCCGATACCAGGTATTTCTGGGATCTAATCCCTGTAGTACATAAGGATCGCTCCGAACAGGGTAATGAGAGCGATTAAAACGGTTGCCATTCGAATAGAAAAGCGCAAATGGTTACAAAAGGTTTCGACCTCCTTCACCATTTCTGGATAGCGGGGGTGAATCTCCTTTTCTCTTTTTTCCTGGTTAAACACGTGGCCCGGTTGAAAATCTACCCGGTTTTGGACCAGCAAGCGGTAACTCTTTAACACCCTGATCCGGAAGTAAAGGTTCAGGAATAACATCGCCACGAACAGCCCGATCACAATCGAAATAAGCAAAATGTACATGAACGCGAAGATAAGGTCTACCCAGCTTAAATACCTTCTTATGCTACCATAACTTTATCAGGTGACCGGTTTTCCCGAATATAGAGATCAACGGACGTAGTGCGCTTATTAACCGCAGCAACCTGACCCAGGGAATGTATACCTACCCAATCATTGCCGATCAGCAGTTGATCCACACCGGCAAGGTCAGTTTTGTCCGATAGAACGGCAAGCCCTGATTAGTTAAAGGTAAATACTTATTCGAAAATTTATCATATAACAGGATAAACAGTATCTTTACTGGATAGGGAAAACCCGAAGCGTTAGAACCATTAACGTACTCATGAGAAAAAAAGGGCTGCCTGCTTCTGCAGACAGCCCTTCTTTTTTCCTTGCCATTTATGGCGCAAACACAGACCCATTGGTTTAGGGCGGCGATGTTGCCTTAGCCCAATAGCCCCTGCAATTTCATAGCGACTCCCATATCTCCTTTCACCTTGATCTTGCCACTCATGAAAGCATTCATAGGGTTGAGCATCCCATTAAGGATGGCTTCCATATCTTCCTGTGCAACACTTACCGTGCAATCGGCCTCCTTGTCTTCGGCAGAAACCCTATTTTCGGCCCCGGTGCCGTCTAAAAACACCTTTTGCTCGCCCAGATCGAATTTCAGCGTGTTACCCAGTGCGGAGGATCGTTTAGCACGTTCCTGAATAGCTGACATAATACTTTCTACACTCATGATATTTGAATCGTTTAGTTGATGATGTGAATCGAGTCGGTGACCATTCGAGGGGGTTCCATTCTTCGAAGCGGATGCCGCCTGTTCTTTTTCTACCGCACGGCCTGCCTCGGCATAAGACTTATCATCGATCACCATTTTTGCAATGATCTCCCGCATGATCTCTGAAGTTCCTCCGCCGATAGTACCGATCCGGCTGTCCCGGAACATCCGGGCTGCCTTATACTCTTCCATATAGCCATACCCTCCAAAAAACTGAAGACATTGATAGGTAACCTTATCGGACAACTCGGAGGCCAGCAGTTTGGCCATGGAGCATTCTTTCACAATATACGCTCCTTCCTCATGCTGTTTACAACATTGATAGACAAATGCCTTGGTTGCTTCGATTTCCGCTGCCATTTGGGCTACCCGATGCCGGAGTACCTGAAATTTGTTGATCGGCCGCCCGAATGCGCTGCGTTCGCTCATGTATTGTAGGGCGTAGTCCAGGGTCTTTTCACAACCGGCCACTGCCAAGACGGCTCCTGCCAGACGTTCCACCTGCAGGCCACCCATTAGATAGAAAAAGCCTTGCCCTGCTTTACCCACCAGGTTTTCGATGGGCACTTTCACATTATCAAAATTCAATTCAGCAGTATCAGAGGCATGCCAGCCCAGTTTTCTCAGCTTCCGGGCAGAAACTCCTTCCGCATTGCGGTCAATGACCAATAAGCTTATCCCATGAATGCCCGCCTCCGGATCTGTCTTCACTACCGTTACCAGAAAATCCCCATAATAGGCATTGGTGATAAAGGTCTTAGCTCCATTGACCAGGTAGTGGTCCCCTTTTAATTCGGCTCTGGTTTGAATGTTGGCGACATCCGACCCGGCACCGGGCTCCGTAATAGCTATCGAACAGACCAATTCCCCACTGATGGCTTTAGTCAGGTATTGCTTCTTAAGAAGCTCAGAACCGTATTTGTATATATAGGTGGAAGACATGTATTGCTGAACACTCATGGCAGCAGCGAATCCTCCGGAAAAACATTTAGCGATCTCCTCCAGGAAAACTACGGAGAAAAAGAAGTCAGCCTCTACTCCCCCATAAGCTTCGGGATAGTCCAGTCCGAGATATCCCATTTCCCCCATTTTACGCCAAATATCTTTGGGGATGCGTTCCTGTTCTTCCCATTCATCGATATAGGGCATGACCTCCTGGTCCAGGAAGTCGCGCAAACCCTGTCGAAAAAGCCTGTGTTCCTCGTTGAAATACATATTAATCAGTTTAGAATGCTAAATGATGAATTTCAAATTTTCTTGAAAAGCCAGACGGTTCCTCCTTAACCATCGATTACAACTGCCAACCAAAACCCCAGGGCAAATAAGCCATGCATAACTCCTGGTCGCCAATCAGGATTGTACAAGAATTGGTTGATGCTAAGCCCCGTATGAAAAAGAGCAAAATAGAGTAGTCCATAGCGCTGTACTACTCCCTTTTCATTATTCCACCAGATCCCGAAAGAGAGCAGGCCCACTAAAAGGGCAGCTGTTCCATACATCCCCATCAGCATTTGGGTGTTCGCCCCTCCTCTAAAAGCAACCGCTCCGGGCAGTTGAAGAACCTGCTCTGGAAAAATCAGGAAGAGAACACCTATAGTGATCTCTGTGAATGCGTTTAAAAATAAAAGCCAGCGCATAGTCGGGGATAAGTAAATTCGTTTAGAAATCTAGGAAACCGTTCTCAGGTGCCGCCGGGAGAGCTTCATCATCCACCGATCCGGCAAGTGCCGCAGCACAGACCGGAGCATACTAAACCCTCTGCCGGGGATCAACACGTCCGGACGAGACCCGAGGGAACGGATTATACTTTTTGCCACTACTTCGGGCGTGACCACCATCCAGTTGTTAAAGGTATTCGTTTGTTCCATACCTGCATTAGTCTGGAACCCGGTTTCTTTGACCGGTGTTGGGCAAACGGCAGTCACCCGAACAGCACTCCTTTGTTCCTTTAACTCAAAATTCAGGCCCCGGCTGAACTGCAGGACGAAGCTCTTAGTCGCACCATAAGTGGTAAGCATGGGATTTGCCTGGAAAGCAGAGATCGAGGACATGTTGATGATATGCCCTGAATCCCGTTCGACCATCTCTTTTAAGAAGAGCCGGGTAAGTTGATACAAACCACAGATGTGTAAATGGATCATTGTCAATTCCTTTTCGGGGGAAATCTCATTAATATAGCCATAGGTCCCGAACCCGGCGTTATTCACCAGCAGGTCTATGGGGAAACCCAGTTCCCGGCTCCATTCAAAAACGGCTTTTGGCCCGTCGGTCAGGGAAAGATCCCTGGCAAGGGTGTGTATCTCCAACTGAGGGAACATTTCTTGTAAGCTAGTGCGGGCCTGTTCCAGTTCGGTTGCGGGCTTGGAAACCCAAAGGAGCCGCCATTGCCGGGCCTCTGCCAACTGCTTACTTAACTCCAGTCCGATTCCACTGGATCCTCCTGTGATTAATGCGGTACGCATATACATGCCGTTTTTGAGCAGGATTATTTTTTTCAGGGAGCAGAAAACCGCTCCAGGTCAAATTTCCGGAGTAAGATTCGTTCGTAGGTGCTTGGCAGTAAACGCGCCACCCGATCAATAAAGCGGGCATCCGACCCGATCAGAATGCGGTTCTTCCCCTTTTCGATACCTTTGAGGATCACTGCGGCAGCTTCTTCGGAGCTGGTTTTGGCCATTTTTTCGAATACTGCAGCAAAGCGCGCATGCTTTCTGGTGTTGGAGGGTTCTATATTCCGAATAATATTCGTCCGGATTCCTCCTGGATGTACGCAACTTACCAGAATGGAAGTATCTTTTAACTCGTAGCGTAAGGTTTCGGTTAACCCCCGAACGGCAAACTTTGCAGTGGAATAAGGCCCTTGCAAAGGATAGCCCATTATACCAAACACACTGCTGATATTCACCAGGAAGGCTTCCGGGCGTTCCCGAAGCAGGGGGATGAAGAGTTTACTGCCATAGATCACCCCCCAGAGGTTGACCTGAAAAAGTCGTTCGAAATCTTCGAATGAAGTTTGCTCAATGGTCCGTTGTTCCAGAGCAATGCCCGCATTATTGATGATGCCGTCCACCTTCCCAAAGGCATCCAGAGAGAATTGAGTGAACTCCCGGAAGGCGGAAAGATCCCCCACATCAAAGGCCTGCCCTTCTGCCAGCCCGCCCGATTGGCGGATGGTTTTCAGGGTTTCTTCCAGTGTGGAAAGGTTCCAGTCGTTCAGAACCAGCCGTGCCCCTTTGCGGGCCAACTGTAGGGCTAGATCGCGGCCAATCCCGGAGCCTGCACCCGTGATCGCGACTACTTTATTCGAAAGATCTTTCATACTTGAATTTTCTACACATTCGGCTTAGCAGCTATTTGGGCTTGATCCACCCAAATGACCTCTTCCTCAGCAGCAAACCAATCGTCGTATTTATCCTGATAGCGCTGGTTTAAAACATTTCTTCTGATTTTCATAGTGGGAGTCAGTAAACCATTATTTACATCCCAGTTCTCTTCACAAATAATGACCTTTTTCACTCGTTCGTAATTAGCCAATTCTGCATTCACCTTTTTCAGCGTGTTTTGGAGGCTTTGAGTAACCTTTTCCGGGTCTTCCGCCCAGCCCAGTTCAGAAAGTGCGACCAGGGCAAGTGGCTGGGGCACTGTCAAACCGACCACACACACCTGTTCGATATAGGTGTTACTGGAAAAGCCCCATTCGATAGGGGCCGGAACAATAAACTTCCCTTTGGAAGACTTAAAGGTATCACTAACCCTGCCCGTGAGGCGAAGAAAGCCGTCAGCATCTATAGCCCCTGCATCACCCGTGTGCAACCAGCCATGAGCCAGGATCTCAGCCGATTTTTGAGGTGCTTTGTAGTAAGCCAGCATTACCCAGGGCGCCCGCATTAACACTTCCCCCGTCCCTGGGTCGATCTTTATATCCACATTGGGAAGAGGCTTTCCGACGGTACCCGGCCGGATATCGTCGCGGGGCATAAGGGTGCACCCTCCACAGTTCTCGGTCATGGCGTATACCTCCTGCAAATACAAATCAAATTGGGTAAACCATTTCTTCAGGCTGTCGGGAGTGGGAGCAGCACCGGTGAGTAATATTCTCGCTGCGTCCAGGCCTAAACCATTCCGGATCTTCGCTTTGACTATTTTCGAAAGAAAGGGTATTCGCAAAAGGAGGTTCAATCGTTTTGGTGGAAGCCGTTGCAGAATACCCAACTGGAACTTGGTCCAAATGCGAGGGACTGCCATAAATAAGGTAGGACGGGTTTCCTTAAGGTTTTGGCCAAAGGTATCCAGAGACTCGGCGAAGGAAATGGTGCCTCCGGTCATTAGAGCAGCACCTTCCACGATCACCCGTTCTGCAATGTGGTTCAACGGCAAATAGGAAAAGAACCGATGCTCATCGCCGTCGAATAAACGCAAATTATTATGCTCCTTTTCGTTTCGGATCAGGGCAGTAGGAGCCTGATGGCTATGCATGACCCCCTTTGGGGTGCCCGTGGTGCCGGAAGTAAACATGATCGACCAGAGGTCTTCTAACTCGGCTTTGTGGATATCCCTGGAGGGTTCGTATTCTTCCAACCAAGCATTCCATTCGAAATTGCCCGCTATTTTGCTGTTTCCGGCATAGTGTGGGAAGGTAACTATGGGGACCTGATCCGCCGGTAAACCATCCTTCATTTGGTCCCAGTCTTCGATCTTTCCCACAAACAGGGCTTTCACTTCTGCAATTTCGAAAACCTTCCTTAGCTGAGCTGCAGTAAGGTTGGGGTACAATGGTATGGAGATAAAACCGCCCAGCATGATCGCCACATCCGCAATGATCCATTCCCGGCAATTTTTCGAAATAATGGCAACATGATCGCCTTTCTGCAAGCCCAGCTTTTGCAAACCGGAAACGATCCTGCGGGCCTGATCCCCGGCTTGCTGCCAGGTGGTGGTTTCCCACTGATTGCCGAAAGGCTGCAGCAAAAAAGGCATATCAGCCTTCTCTCGTTCCCAATACAGGAAATAATCCGTCAGGGTGAACTGGTTGTGCACATCTTCCATTGCCTCAAATTTGAAGTTACAATTGAAATTGTTGTCCATATAAACGCTGGCCGCCATCCACGTACAAGGTCTCTCCGGTGACATAGGAAGCCAGAGGCCCTGCAAGGAAGAGTACGGCACTGCTCACCTCCGCAGTTGTGCCAAGGCGCTTAAGGGGCATAGTATCGGCAAGTCCTTCCAGTAATTGCGAGGGATAGTGATCCAGTCCGCTGCTTTTAATAATGCCGGGAGCTACGGCATTGACCCGGATCTGGTATTTCGACCACTCCACCGCCAGCGTTTTGGTGAGGTTGTCGATACCGGCGCGTGCAGCGCCGGTGTGGGCCATTCCCGGCACCCCCCGGTAAATATTGACGATCACATTGACGATGGAACCCGCTTTTTGGGGGATAAAAAAGGTTTTGGCCATGGCCTGGGTCATATACCAGGTCCCGTTGAGGTTGTTATTGATCACGGCATTCCATCCGTTGACGGAAATGTCTTCGGCCAGGGAAGGGAATTGTCCCCCGGCATTATTGACCAGGATATCCAGGCGACCGGAATTCGATTTAATAAATTCGGTTAAGGCTGCAATATTATCCTGATCGCGAATATCGCAACTAAAATACCTGCACTTACCCAGAGGGGAAAGCTCCTCCCAAGCCGTTTTTAACTTATCTTCTTTTCGGGAGGCTATATATACTTCTGCTCCATGCCGCAGTAATTGTTCGCTGATATCCTTCCCGATCCCCGATCCACCTCCGGTAACCAGCGCAATTTTTCCCTTGAATAAACCCTCTTTAAACATGCCAACTTGAGCTTTTCGAATTATCTTTCTTCATTAAGGCAAGAGGGTTCATCATAGTCCCCCCCCTACGCTCCTTAACCTTGTTAAAAAATCATCCTAATCCACTTTCGTCCTTTGCAGAAAACCGTAAGTGGATACAGAACAGGGCTGGAAGAAAAAAATAAATTCGGTAATTCCCCGAAAAACTTTTCCTTATGGTGTCCTTTGTCCATTTCTGACGTCAAAAATTGGATTTATAATACGAAAAACCAACAAAAAATGAGAACGGTAATTTTTTTCGCTGCGATTTTCCTTTTTGCAGGTTGTAGCCCAAAGATCGATGCAAGGGTTGCAGAAGATACTGATTTCAGCAAATACCGGACTTTCGATTTCCACGATACCGAGGTCGACAACCAAACCGATAAGGTAAATCCCGGTGGTATGGAGGCCCTAAAAACGGCAATCGAACGGGAATTAAATGCATGGGGCATCCAGAGATCCAGTACACCGAATATGCTCTTCAACATAGGTGTAGTCGTTACCGAAAAAGAACAAACCAGGGAGACGACCATACAGGAGGCTCCCGTATATATGGGGCAGCGTAGCTACCACTGGGAAAGTGAGGAGGTAGTGGTGGATACTTACGAACAAGGCACTTTAGTGTTAAAAGCCTTTGTTCCGGAAACCAATACCATGCTCTGGCAGGCATCGGGTGACAGTATCTTACCCAAAAAGGTCGAAAAGATCTCGAAAAATCTCGATGAAGGAGTGGCCAATCTTTTTAAAACCTTTCCCAAATAAGCACTTTCATGGCAAGACACTGCCTTTAAAGGTAGTTTCTTACCAATCCTTAGGTTATTCCCTTTTCCTCTTCCTTCTCAATGCTTACTTTTGGATTAAACCATCGAAATGGGTCCATTCCTGGCTGGATTGAAACGCCTTTAATCTTCCTTTTTCGAAACAAAAAGTTATTTACTTTGACCTGGTATCTTTATCCTCAAACCAACACCCATCATATCGAATGAAAATTCTTGTTCCTTTTTTGCTCCTTCTTGTCTTCCTAGGCTCTGCCTGTCAACCAGAGGCCGAAAGCCGTTCCAAAACCGTTCGATTCGAAGAAGAAGCCCCAACCAACCCCCTTCGACTTTGCGCGAATGGGATGACCTTGTCTGACAGTCTGACCTGGGCAGAACAGGGAGGGTCGGCCTTCGAACCGACCATAGAAAATGATCTGTCTGCCAAGTCCATCGAGGTGCCGGAGGGCATGGTGTTGATCCCTGGAGGCACCTTCAGCATGGGAGGTGTCAACCCGGTAGGCCTGACCCAGGGCGGCAAGGAGGATATGTCTGATGCCCGGCCGGTTCACCGGGTCTATGTGGATCCTTTTTTTATGGACACCCGCGAAGTGACCAACGCGGAGTTTGCAGCATTTGTGGAAGCTACGGGCTATGTTACGGTTGCTGAGCAAACTCCGACTGCGGAGGAATTTCCGGGAGCCCACCCGGATAATCTGCGCCCGGGCTCCGTCGTCTTTGCTCCTCCTTCCGGTGATGTACCTTTGGATAATTACCTGGGCTGGTGGGCCTTCGTTTTCGGGGCTGACTGGCGGCATCCGGAAGGCCCTGAAAGTAACCTGGAAGGCAGAGCTAATGAACCGGTGGTGCATGTGGCCTGGGAAGATGCCATTGCCTATGCCGAATGGGCCGGAAAAAGGCTACCTACCGAAGCGGAATGGGAGTTTGCCGCCAGAGGTGGAGAATACGGCAATGTTTATGCCTGGGGTAACCAGATGCGCCCCGACAGTCAGATCATGGCCAACACTTTTCAAGGAACATTTCCTCACGACAACAAACTGGAAGACGGGTTTGCTACTGCAGCCCCTGTAGGGGAATTCCCCCCCAATCCTTATGGGCTTTACGACATAAGCGGTAACGTCTGGGAGTGGTGCCAGGATTGGTACCACTACCAATACTATCGGCAGTTACAACGACAGGAAGAGGTGATCAATAACCCCAAGGGCCCCGATACCTTTTTCGACCCAGACGAACCCGGAGTACCGAAAAAGGTCCAACGGGGAGGCTCCTTCCTGTGTACTGACCAATACTGTACCCGCTATATGGTGGGCACCCGCGGTAAGGGAGAATGGCGAAGCGGGAGTAATCACATTGGGTTTAGGTGTGTGAAGGAATTGCACTAAATGCAGAGGAGGCTATCCAGAAAATTTGTTTTTCTCTTTTTCGCAATAGAAGCCATTTTGGCTTCTGAGCTACCTCCTTTCTAAAAACCAACCCAAAATGAAATTAGCTGCTTTACTACTGTCCTTTTTTCTCCTTGTGCACTCCTCTCTCCTTATTGCCCAAAGAGGAGAAAAAGAAATGTTCAAAGATACGCTGGACGGGAACCTCGACTTTAGCTCCTTTCTTATTGACGCCAATGGCTTTATACCTGTTCCTTCTATTATTACAGAACCGGCTCTGGGAGGCTTTGGTGGATTGATCGCCCCCGTATTTTTAAAACAAAAGGAAGTGCCACAGGATGCAGGTTACGTTCCCCCGGATATCACTGCCGGTATAGGAATGCTTACCGCTAACGGCAGTTGGGGGGTGGGAGCCTTTAGAATGGGTAACCTTCCCAAACAGGGCATAAAATATACCTTATTAGCTGGGTATTTCGATATTAATATGTCCTTTTACTTTGATGACCCTGCCCTTTCCGAAGACCTGGAACTCGAGTTTGGGATTGAAACTATCCCGATTTTCTTATCCTTTTCTAAAAGCGTGTTCAAGCGCAAATTATACCTGGGGGCTCAATATCTTTTTGCAGACACCAGGCTTAATCCCCGTTTTGGAGAGGATCTGCCCGGTTTTATCCTGCCTAAGGAGGTCGAAAATCAGACCGGCTCTCTGGGCTTTTTCATCAATTGGGATGGACGTAATAATATTTTCACTCCGGATAAAGGTGGGCAATTGAAAGCAACCTATAGCCTGGACGATTCCTGGACTGGTAGCGATTTCCAATACCAGCGCCTTTGGTCAGGCTTTTATTACTTCCTGCCGGTTCGAAAGAACTGGATCAGTGGCTTCCGGGCGGAATTCGAAACGGTTTTCAACGATCCGCCCTTTTATTTGCGGCCGGGCATCAATATGCGAGGAATACCAACTGCTCGCTATCAGGGGCAAACAGCTATGATCCTGGAAACCGAGCAACGCTATGACTTTAACCTGCGCTGGAGCGGCCTGGTATTTGGCGGGCTGGCCAAGGCCATAGAATCAGAAGAAAGTTTTCGTGATACAGAAACGATCTATAATATCGGAGGGGGCTTCCGGTACCTGATCGTCCGGCAGTTTGGTATCCGAACTGGAGTGGACATTGCTTTTGGCCCGGATAGTTTCGGATACTATATCGTGTTCGGCCACAGTTGGGGAGGGCGTTGAATATTTAGAGGGCGTCTCCGAGCACTATTCCAGCTTGAAAACGCCCTCTGAATTTTGATCTTGCCTTTGGAAGAGAACCAAAAAAATTATCTTCCCTGGCCTTTGGTCATTTCCTCAATTTTCTTCTGTGCAGTGGATAAACTCCAGTCGCCAGAATTCTGGCTCGGTGGATAATCCTTAAAGGTGGTAAGGAAATTAAGTGCGTAGAACTGCATAGCGCCAAGGATGTAAGCGCGATCAATATACCAATCGTAGTAAGTGTTTGACCCGTGCAAGGCTTTTTCGAATGGATCCCTACGCAAATTGGTCAGGTAAGGGGCACGCAGGTGAACGAAAGGCTCCAACCAGATCTGTAATTGATCTGCCCGGTTCTCCAGGAACATGGCCTTCCAATCCTGGTAACGCAAGGCTGCTACTTCTCCACCATCCGTCACATAAATAAACCCGGTCCGGGCAGATTCATCCGAGTCACCTGTCAGGTAATCCAACTGGTTTACCCCGTCGATGTAGTTTTTGTAATTGCGACCAATCAGGCGGGTTCCAGACCGAAGCTGCTCGACAATTTTGTCGTTACCCGCAATAGCGGAGAAAGTAGGCAGCCAGTCTTCGTGAGCAAGCAGCCCGTTCAGGGTTTCTCCGGCTGGAAATTTTCCAGGCCAGCGAACGAACGCAGGAACGCGGAACGCTCCTTCCCAACTACTGTTCTTTTCCCCGTGGAAAGGAGTGGTACCGGCATCAGGCCAGGTATTGTAGTGAGGACCGTTATCGGTGGAATATAATACCACTGTATTGTCAGCAATGCCCAGTTCATCCAGCAGGTCCAGCAGATCCCCTACATGCATATCATGCTCGATCATACCGGCAGTGTACTCGTCGGCATGGGCGTATTTATCTTTGGCGATTTCCATTTTTTCGTCGCTGACATGGGTGCGGAAGTGCATACGGGTACCATTCCACCAGCAGAACCAAGGTTCTCCGGCTTTTTCTTTTTCGCGGATCCAGTCCTTTGCGGCTTTGACGGTTTCGTCGTCGATGGTCTCCATGCGCTTTTTAGTCAATGCGCCGGTATCTTCGATGCGCTGTCCACCATTGCCATCAGCCCAACTGTGGATAACCCCACGAGGACCAAAACGCTCCTGGAAGGTCTGCCCGTTTGCCAGTTTCAGGTCTGTTGGATAATCCTCGTTTTCTGGTTCTTCCTCGGCATTAAGGTGGTAAAGGTTACCGAAGAATTCATCGAATCCGTGCATGGTCGGCAAGTGTTCATCGCGGTCTCCCTGGTGATTTTTACCGAATTGGGCGGTAGTATAACCCTGGCTTTTCAACACCCCAGCAATGGTTGCATCGCTCATCTGCCAGCCTTCTTCGGCTCCTGGCATACCGACCTTTGTCATACCGGAACGAACAGGTACGCTCCCACTCAGGAAGGCAGCGCGACCGGCGGTGCAGGATTGCTGCCCATAGTAATCGGTGAAAGAGATTCCTTCTTTGGCAATGCGGTCAATGTTGGGAGTTTCATACCCCATCATCCCTTGGTTGTTGTGGCTAATGTTCCAGTAGCCAATATCGTCGCCCCATATAACCAGGAAGTTGGGTTTATCCTGGGCATAAACTAGTACCGAAGTTGAGATCATAAAACCCAACATGAGCAATACACCTTTGAATTGCATTTCAAGTGCTTTAGTAAGGTTTAATAAAAAATAATCTTTCGACTGTAGGGAGCAGACTAGTCATTAGCCTCCTCCACCTGAACGACCTCGTATGCTTCTTCATCTTCCACCAAGACGGGTTGGTACAGCACATCTCCGAGCTTTACATAGGTTACATCTCCAATTTTTACTTCTTCGGCCTCTTCGGGCAGATTGGTAACGACCGAGCCTGCAGTGGGAGGGATGACCTCATAGCCTTCAGGTGTTTTTTCATAATAAGTTCCTCCGTAGTAGTAATTATTAGTTACGTTCTGTTCGACCTGGACTTGTTCGGCCCCGGAAGGTATTTCGGCCACCACCGCTCCCTCTGGTGCTTCCACGGCAACATAGCCGTCATTTTGTTCTTCGTAGAAAACCCCCTGATCATAATGATAAGTGGCATTGTTAACGCTCACAATAATAGCTGTTGCAGTAAGCGTAGCCAGGAAAAAGCCCCAGGGGTGATAGTAGGGCCCGTAGTAATAGGGGCGATAAGGGTAGTAGTGGTAACCAAAGTGGCAATAGAAATGAAAGCCTCCGTAAGTGTAGGGTGGTCGAGTGTAGCGTACAGGGCTTCTTCTTACTACATTTACATTTCGATTAATATCAATACTGTTATCGATATTGATGTTCACATCCCGGTTATTCGAACCTATGTTCACATCATTCCCGATATTGGTATTATTCCCTACTCTATTTTTGGCCTCCATTTTTTTGGTGGGGTCCATATTATTATAATTGGCTTTGGCAGCATCCCGATCTATATTTTTAGCACTGATTTTTGCCTTGTTCAAATTGTCCTGATTGATCTTGGAACGATCGACATTCTGGAACCGGCTGGTTGAAGGATGAGCGCCTCCGTTTATGCTTCCTCCGCGCTGAGTAGTGGTAGCCCTTCCTTTCGATACATTCCTGTGGGACATGCGCTGGGCCTCCAGGGATGGACTCAGTAAAAGGCTTAACACCAGGAAAAGTAGAAAGAGGTAGGATTTTTTGAAAGACATGATGTATATATTAAGTGACCCAATTAGTAATTGAACTTAGGAATAATCGTGATCTCCCTCGATCTTGGAGGGGGTAAAAAGTTAAAAAGGTGCTGTGGAAGATCGGGATTGAGCTCCCAATTGGTAAAGGTAGCTTCGAATTGGGGGTGCCGGTTCTGTTCAAGATAGGTTATCACCATTTTAACCGGTAGCATACGGGAATCATTGGAAATCCAAAATTGGATGGATTTTTCCTTGCCGGTGGCGATAATATGGAAGCAGGATGCTCCACGAATGGTAGTCTCTCCCAGAAAGATCAAATGGCTGCTATTTTCGATCAGGTCATCCACCAGGGAGGGGTAAAAGAAATCGGCTGCGGGAAAATCCACACCGTATTGCCGGTTAACCTGATCAATGGCTTCTATAATTCCACCGCTAGCAGGAATATACCCGTAATTATTATCGGTGTAAGAATAGTAAGCCATAATCCTTCCGTTAAAGATGTACATCCGGTGGCCGGGCTCTCCTTTGGAATCCACTAAAAGTTTATCGGGACCGCTCATATAAACTTTGTGCGTATTGAATTCCTTGATCAAGCCTACCTTTGGAATAGGAAGAAAAAAAGTGCTGTCGGGAATATCCAGAGAGGTTTCTACCTCAAAGGCGCAGGAATTGAGGTCGCCGATAATGGCACTCATTCGATCCAGCAGCATGACGGCAACAGTATCAATTCGAACGGTTTGGGCCGAGACCGCGAAGGCGAGCGCAACAAGAGGTATTAGCAGTAGTGATCTTTTCATTTGGCGATGCAATAATTAAGTTGGTATTGAAGGTAGCAATTAATCTATAAAAGCAAAAAAAAAGCACCTAGAAGCAATGCTCAAGCTTCAAGGTGCTTTATCGGCTACTTTTGGGTTAGCCCTCCCTATTTTTTATGAATGGTCTCCCCCTCTTTGATCGTTTCCAGCACCTGTAACTGATATAAGTTTTTGGGTTCGATCTTAAAAGGGCTGTTGGTTTAAAATAACAGAATCGGCCAGCTTGCTGGCCTTTGTTGCTATCCACTTTGTATTAGACAGACTTCATCGAGGGTTACCACTGTCAGGCACCTTCCCAGCTAACCTAATATTTGGGAACAGCCACACCCCAGACTTCCAGTGCCTGGCGAACTTTGCCAGAAAAAGGGTAGCGGCCGGGGCCGTAGGCATATCGGAGTAGAAGTGGGTCATCATTCCTCGGTGTACAGCGTGATCACTTTTTTGCCATTTTGCAAAAGATCAAGTTTGTTGCCTTCCACGGTAAACCCATTTACCGCTGCGAGTATGTCGATAAATTTTTGCTCCAATTGCATGGACCCCACTGGGCCCGCCTTTTGGGTTTGTGCCACTGAACTAATAGTTACACTTTCCCCGATCAGGCCATAGCTGGCGGTAATATTATTCACTCCACCAAAGATTTCCAGGGTGCCGTGGTCAAACTTCATGGTCAGTGGCTTGGCTGCCTTGACTTCTTCTCCATTCAGGGTGGCTACCGTCCAAAGTTTGTGAGCAGCCTCGTTAACGCCCGACATATCACAGGCATGTGCCGTCCAGGTATACGTTTTATCGGAAGCTGCCGCCGTGATCTCTTCCCTGT
>CAYZMS010000021.1:0-78239 GCA_964479625.1 uncultured Saprospiraceae bacterium | reverse complement strand
GGCTCGCTCGGGACTTGAACCCTAGCAGTATATAGTATGCATGGCACACAAAGAAGGGTATTACCTTTTTTAGGTAATACCCTTTCGATACGCACTCATGAGATTATAATTACTAGCACTGTTCTTAATAACCGGGGCTCACATGAAGTTGGAAAGCTCCGGCATCTGCCGGACTTCCACTTCAATTAAGGGATGATTTGTTAGTAGTGGTCGTAAAGTGTGGAATTATTAAATTGCCAGTATAAGTCGTGTGTAGAGATTATGATCTGCTAGTAGCAGTTTTGGCCGTATTGTCTTTTAGGTCGTCGCTGAAATTTTTTCTTTCAGATCACATTACAAATATGCAGGGATTTATGAAGTGTTCTAAGTACAAAATATTATCTTTCTGAAAACAAAACTCACAAAATACACCCGCAAAACATTGAAAATCAATTTTTTAAATTAAAACTTCCTTGCGAAACTGGAATTTCAAAAAAATCTCATGAAACAAAGCCGCATTTTCAAGCACCTGGAAGAGCTGGATATTAAAAATCAGGAGAAGTTTCGACAATTTGCCGCCTCTCCATATTTCAATCAGCATCGGGAAACCAGTCGTCTGCTTCGGTATCTTTTAGAGCACCTGCAAAAAAACAAGGTGGACAAGATGAGCCGGGAAGCCGCGTTTGCTGCAGCCATGCCCGGGCAGAAATACGACGATCAGCAACTACACAACCTGCTTTCGAATCTAAAAAAACTGTACCTGAAATTTCTCGCCCAGCAATACCTGGAGCGACACAACAATATGGAGCAGGTTCTAACCCTTGAAAGCGCATTCGAACTGAACCAGTTCAAACTTATGGACAGCAGGGCCCGCCAGTTGGAGAAACGCCTTGATAAACAGTCCTACCAGGATGCTGAGTACCACTACGCTCAATATCGCCTTCATCACCTTCGGGGATATTACCTCGCCACCTATATTGACCGGTCTAAGACCGATGCCATGGAACGCATGTTGCACCACCTGGATCGGTATTACATACTCGAAAAGCTTCGCAATAGCTGCCACCTTACCGCCAATATGGTCATGATGAATACGCAGTATAATTTTTCCTTCCTGGAACCCCTGCTGAATTATATCGAAACCCAGTGGCCTGAATTTGAAGCAGACACCTCTATTGTCCTTTACTATACCATTCTAATGAGCATGCGGGAGGAGCATAACCCCATACATTACCAGGGGCTGAAGGCCCTTTTATCTGGAGAACTGACCCGGCTTTCTCCACTTGAGAAACAGGACCTGTATACCTTTGCCAATAATTACTGTATCCGGCGCATCAACCGAGGAGATGAGGATTATCAAAAAGAGTTATTCGAACTCTACCAGCAGGGGCTCGACAATCAGCTCTTATTATCCAATGGCCTGATGGACGAGTTTAGCTACAAGAATATTTGTACCCTGGCCTGTACCCTGGAAGAATTTGAATGGACACAGCAATTTCTGGAAAAATATAAAGAGCTTCTGCCCGAACACAGGCGGGAAAACGCCTACAATTACAATCTGGCCTATTTGTATTATCGCAAGAAGCAATACCAAAAAGTCCCCTTGATCCTCCAGCGTGTCCAATTCGTGGATGTCAAATACAATTTGAATACTTATTTCCTTTTACTAAGGACCTACCACGACCAGGGGGAGACCGATGCTATGCTCAACCTGATCGAGAGCTTCCGGATCTATGTCATTCGAAATAAAAAGATGACCACCGAGCAAAAAAAAGGACATACCAATTTTCTGCGCTTTGCCAAACGACTGACCAACCTTAGAGAGCAGGAGGATTTTATGCCCCGGCAGGAATTACAAAAACGCTTTGCCAGTTTGCGCAAACAGGTCGAAGAAACAGATAACGTGATCAATCGCATGTGGCTATTACAGGAAATGCCTTCACCACCTGCTGAAACGCTGTCTGAAACCCAACATTAAGAAGGGCGATTATCAAAGGGCTTGTTTTGACCTATGGTTTCCCTTCATGCAGTAACTCCCCTTCGAATACGTAACGTTTCGACAAAAAATTATAACCGAAAACAATACCGGTGGATAGCAGCTTCAACAATAGTTGCCGCTTAAAAAGAAAGTCGACCTGATTGAATGCCCAGACCAGTGTGGTATCGATCCCCATACCAATTAGAGAGGCCAGCATGGATAAGAGGAAAGCTCGTTTTACCGAACCCTTCAGCTTAAATACAAATCGCCTATGCAGGCTAAAGTTGACCAAAACGGCCATAGAGTAGGCAATGATATTTGAAGGAACGGGCGGCACCCCCCTACCCACCAGCAATAGGTACAACCCAATATTAATTGCGGTGGCGATCGCGCCGGAGGTGGCGAACTTCAATACCTGTCCTATCAACTGTTTCCACCAGGCTTTATCCATGTACTTCTGTTCTGCGGCTCTTTTATGCGTTGGCGCGTTCTTCTTCGAAAAAATCGAGGACCTCCTTCCAGTTATTGACCCGGGTAAACCGGTCTTCGCCTATATTATGAGAGGCAGTGAACAACAAACCTTTGCCCTGAAAATTTTCCAGATTAAATACGTGGTCATCGATCATATAATCTGCTCGAATAATGCTTTTATCCCCACAGAATACAAAGTTCTTCCAGGAAACAAAGGGGAAGTGTTGTTGTAACCATTGGTATTTATCTTCCAGGGAGTTCATAAATTCCTGGGCAGCTGTTACGATGAAAACATCGTAATGCTTCATCAACTCCTGCACCCCTTCAACACTCCCTTCCATGGGTTCCAGATTTGCAAAAAAGCCCTTTTTGAATAAATTCTCCCGCAGCATTTCCGCCCCATGGACCTTGTAAAGTTTTTTGCCCCAATATTCCTCCCGTTCTGGTCTGCGTCCAAATTCTTTTTCGTAGATCCTCAAAAATTTCGATAGGACATTGGCGATGACTTCGTCCATATCCAGGGCAATGCATTTGCGATTATTTTCCATTTTAGTCAGGTGTTATGAAAACGATTGGCAAGATTAAATGAGGTCGATTAATTTCAGTGTCAAAATTAGCAAAGGGATTCTGAGCAGTCGAAAGTTTGTTCAACTTTCCTGCCGGGACCAACGGGGAGGGACAAAAGCAAAAGCGCCGCCCGCTCTGTTAAAGCGGGCGGCGCTTGAGTTTGTCATTTATCGGTTATGTAATTTCGTAGCATCAATTCAAAGAAAATTGATGAGAAAAATGAGCAGATTGGTGAAAATCCAATTCCGAAACGAAGGGAATAAGAAATTCACAAAGCGGCAATTCGGTAAGAATTTCCATGGCGGTAAATTCCGAATCGGCTTCGATTATGGCCCAGGCCATTGTTTGATCGGACGCTAATGCATAGGAGTGCATTTTCCCTTCTAGCATTAGGCGCTCAACGACCTCCCGTTGAGCAGGGATCAGCTCCATGAACTCCTGAGTGATGACCTCTGGCAGTTCAAATTCTACCATGTACTGTCTTTTCATAGAACGGTTGTTTGAGCCGCCCGCACGTTTGCGGTCGGCGAAATCAGCATCAAGCAGGCATAAAATACCATGTCTTATTTGCAATCTAAACCATAAACAGCATATTTTCCCAATTAGTTGGGATATTAATACAAACTTAACGGCAGGAAAAAATTCGGTTTAGATCCCAACTTGGATTTCAGTTGAAAAATTCAACCGGAGGCAGTTCAACTCCATGGATAGCCGGCCATTAATTTTCCACCTCCACGATCATCTCGATCTCCACGGCGATCCCCCGCGGCAAAGAAGCCATACCCACGGCAGCCCTAGCATGTTTACCTTTTTCTCCGAACACCTCTATCATGAGGTCAGAAAAACCGTTGATCACTTCAGGCTGATTGGTAAAATCAGGCCCGGTATTTACCATGCCCAAGACCTTGACGATCCGCTTCACCTTTCGCAGATCTCCAAGTTCAGCCTTGAGCACAGCCAGTTGTCCCAGTGCGGTAAGACGGGCAGCAGCATAGCCCTCCTCTATAGTCAAATCTTCTCCTACCTTACCGGTGATATAAGTGCCATCAACCTTTTTTGGGCCTTTACCAGCCAGAAAAAGGAGGTTGCCAGCTCGAACGGCGTTGACATAGTTTCCAGCAGGAGTTGCAACATCTGGTAATTCGAGGCCCAGTTCTTTCAATTTTGCTTCGGGATCTACACTTTGAGCGCCCAAAATCAGGGAATTGAACAAAAAGGCGGTAACGATCAATAAGAAGTAATTCCTTGGCATAGCTAATGGTTTATTCTAAAAAAGAATGCATTTATTGCGATAACAAGCTTTATTGTCCTTTTTCAGGCCGTTCGTATACCTCAACCTGGTCTGCCCTTAGCAGATAAATACGTTTCGGATCCAAAAGGACTTGATCCGAAGGGGGCAAGTCCAGTGGTTTGGCCCCCAATTTTTGCAATTGATACCACCGGCCATTGGAACGGGCAAAGAATTGGCTTTCGAAAAGGGTAATAGATTCCATAGGCTGAGGTTCCGGATAAGTATCTGCTAATTGCCCAAAACCATCGAACACCAGAAGGCCGCGCCGGGCATCGAGCAAGCCAACAAGGGTGCCTTCTGCTACCAATTGCAAGGCCGTTGGTGGGCCTCCCAGGAGTTGATTAAGGTCTGGACTTTCCAGCAATAATTTTCCATCCAGGTTATATTTACGCAAGCGGAATAATAGGGGGTCGTAAGTCCATAACTGGTTATCCGGGGAAAGAGCTACCAGAGCGCCAAAAGATAATCCCCAATCCGTAAGTCGGACCGTTTGTTGGGCGGATAGCGTTCTATCCAGCAGGACCACCGCTGGAAAATCCGGGTAAACCACCAGAGTGAAGAATGGATTGCCACAATCCACCAGTTTCGGCTCCCCTAAGCTTCGGTCTTCAAAAGTAAACAACAACCGACCGTCCGGATCGTATTTCCGCAACTGATTATCTTCTCCCAATAAATACAACTGCTTTAATCGATCCACGGCTATGGAGCGCGCCGGCACCATTGGGGTCCATAACAACTTCAAACTGTCCTGATCCAGCGAATCTTGGAAAACATATCTTTCTTTGATTAAGGGTCGAGGCGGGTCACCGGTATACAGGTTGAACAGGCCTCCCAAACTCAAGAGGACGATTGTGGTGTGGTGGTAAAGAAGGCCGGAACATGTATTTTTGCACCCTGCACTTTGTATAAAGTTTTTAAGGTTCCAATTGCCAGGGCACAAAAATCCGCACTTGCTATTCTGGAAATATTCTACCCTCCGGATTTTCAAAAAACCGCAACTGTACATCTTGACCGTCGAATACCGCATAGGAGTTAAAAGTTAACCATTCACCCAGATTAATATAACGGCTTCGATCGTTATTAAGCGTGAAGTCGATGGGTAAATGTCGGTGGCCGAAGATAAAATAATCAAAATTGCGGGTTTTAAGCATGCTATTGGCGTATTGGATCAGCCACTCCTGCTCCGGCCCCAGAAAGCGACCTGGTTCTGAATTTACCGACCGGCTTTTACCAGACCAGAAACGAGCAATCCCAATACCCCAGTTGGGATGTAAACTTCCGAATAGTCCCTGAGCCACAGAGTTGGAAAAAATCTTCTTGATGAATTTGTATCCGTGATCACCAGGCCCCAGTCCATCTCCATGACCGATAAGAAAGCGTTTTCCGTTCCATTCCCTTTCAACGGGTGCTTTAAAAACTGGGATATCAAACTCTTCCTCGAAGTAGCCAAACATCCACATATCATGATTTCCGGTAAAGATACTGATTGGCAAGCCTCTATCGCTCAATTCAGCCAGCTTACCCAGCAGGCGGGTAAATCCGCGGGGAACCACCGTCCGGTATTCGTACCAAAAGTCAAAAAGGTCGCCAACAAGGAAAAGTTCTGTAGCGTCTTCCCGTATGGTGTCCAACCAGCGAATGATCTGGCGTTCTCTTTGCCGGCTGCTAAGGTTAGCATCTACCCCGAGATGGAAATCGGAAGCGAAGTATATTTTCATTAAAAATTTCTAAGTGCCTGGCATCTATAGGTGCAAGGCACCTAGTACGAAAAATTATCCAGTTTTAAAAATTTCGACCCCCTCCTTTTTTAAATAGCAATTAGGAGCCTGGTATCAATCCCAAAAAATTTTGTTTTTCAATACGCTTAATAGGAGTTGGAGCAGGCTCAAATATGCAAATATCCTTCCAATTATTTATTTTCCTAAAAACAACATACATGGACCTCGACCTATCCGGAAAACGCGCCTTGGTATGTGGCGCCAGTAAAGGCCTGGGCAAAGCTTCAGCAAAAGCGTTAGCCGAACTGGGCGCTCAAGTCACCCTCGTTGCCCGCTCTGCAGAGCTGCTCAGCCCCCTCGGTAAGGAGTTGCACCAGGAACGAAAATATCCTGCACAGGACCATGATTTTTTGGTTGCGGATTTCAGTCAACTGGAAAGGGTGCGAAATCAGGTGCAAATGCTGCTCAGTGAGCGGACATACCACATCTTGGTAAACAACACAGGAGGACCTTCCTCTGGCCCCATCATGGAAGCCGAAAACGAAGTATTCGTACAAGCTTTTCAAAAGCATATTTTAATCAGCCACACCTTGACCCAATTGCTGGTCCCCAACATGCAAAAAGCCAACTATGGCCGGGTCATTAATATTATTTCGACCTCCGTTAAAGCGCCTTTGCCCGGCCTTGGGGTTTCCAATACGATTCGGGCTGCTATGGCCAACTGGGCCAAAAGCATGGCAGGCGAATTGGCCCGGTTTGGCATAACGGTGAATAACGTACTTCCAGGTGCAACCGATACGGAACGGCTACGGAGTTTACTGGAAGCCCAGGCTAAACGCCAGGGTAAGCCGGAGGAAAATGTCCGTCAGGAATGGCTGGACAGCATTCCTGCAGGTCGCTTCGGCCAGCCGGAGGAGATCGGCAATGCAGTGGCATTCCTCGCCTCGCCCGCAGCCGCATACATTACCGGCACTAATCTTACTGTAGACGGGGGCAGAACACCCAGCTGGTGATTTAGCAGAGATGGCTCAAGACGTATAGGTTTAGGTGCAATTACTATACCCTAAACCATACACCTAATAAGCTTAAAAACTATAAAATACGCCTGCATTAAAACTCGGATTGGCAAAGATCAATCGCCCATACAGAGCTGTTCCCACTCCGACAGATAGTCCGAAATTTTCATTTAGGTTATAATTCAATTCCGGTTCGAAAATGAGGTATTCGACATTATTCGCAAAAAAGGTAGCACCTTCGTTATTATTGATATCCCCATCCCCATTAAAAGTAGATTCAATACCCCGAAAACGAACAATAGGCGTAAAGTTACCCAGGTTGAACCCTAGCTCGGCTCCGTATCGAAACTCATCAGAAAAGCCTTGCGTCCGGTTGTTATAACCAGCCGTAAGGGTGGCGAAGCCGGACGTTTCTCCAACCTTAAAACCAGGACTCCCATGCAAGAGCAGCATTTGATTAAACTCTCCATCCCCTGTTTGCAGAATTCCCAGCTCGTCATTTGCATCTCCTCCTAAGGGAAAGCCCAAGGTTACCTGTGCACTCAACACAATAGCCCGATCGGTGATCAATCCGTATTTCAAACTAATCTCCGAATCACCAATATTGTTGTAAGCTTGACCCTCGATTAGCGTCTCTCCTTTGGTGAAAGAAATCTGGTTGTTACAGTAAGCCCGGCTGAAAAAAGGGAAATTGACAATACCCGTCAGGCGGTCTGTAAAGCCATATTCTCCGTAGAAGGTGGTATTGAATATCCCAATGGTTAGGTTGGGGTCCAGCTCGCCATTATCGGTGAAGTGTTGGTCGGAGATCACCCACCATTGATACAATTTAAAATAAACATGCCCTTTGGGCTGCGGCCAACCGCCACCGGCAAGCAGGACTGGACTAAAACTAAGGAACAGTATGCTGGCAAGGATTAGTATTTTTTTCATGGTTTGACTTTACTTTTGCCTAAGGCTTTGGTTTTAAAAGAAGAAGTTGGTTTTTAGGACAGCCTCTTAAATGCCACGGGCATAATCCGTACTTACTGGATTTCACCATCACCGACTTTTACATTGAATGGTTTACAGAAGTACAACAGGTAATTGTAATCATTCAGCCCCACATCATTGACCAGGTATTGGTGGACACCGTTGAACACTTCCACGGCACCGATCTCCAGGGCGTTGGCCGTTGTGTTAGGGTTATTTGTGAGGTAAACATATAGGCCCGGAAGAGCAAAAGAGGCCCAGTAATTATCAGCAATATCGATCAGCAGTTGCCCTGCCTCAATCCGAATTTCAAAATCTCCTTCCATCACATAGGAACTGGTGGTTTGGATCACCCCGCTACGGATAGTGTTCGAGCTGGTTGCTCCCATTGTGGTGTGTACCTGAAGAGTGTCGTGTACTGCTGTTCCACCTTCGGGAAAGGCGGAAGCAATGATAGTGGCCGAACCCAGAGAAAGGGCCTGTGCGTCCCCCTGATCATTGATGCTTACAATGCCTGGTTGAAGACTGGACCATTCGGTGGTGGTTGATTCTTTTTCGCCAACACAGTTGAAGTAACAAGCCTCAAAACGGTAAATGGTGCCTATTTGAATACTATCGACAGGATTGATTATTCTTACCTCTTCCGGAATGGTATCAAAATAATATCATCCCCTATACAACCGCTTAGAATTAATGTACTAAGCAGCAATAACACCAGATTTTTCATTGTAATTTTTTTTAAAGGTGTGTGGCCAGCAGGTTTAAAAGTATTTCCTGGAATGTCTTTAACCTTCCGTGAAGTGTGCTCATCCACTTATCAACAAAATTCCAGTTTTTTTACTTTCGAAACTGTCCGCAGGAAGGTGGTAGGCAGAATTACAATTCCTTTTTCAGTTTTTTGAGCCCGTCCCGAATGGACTTAAGGCGTTTGATCATCGCCTCTTTTTCTTTTTGGTAGGTTTTTTGCCGTTCAATTTCTTGTTTTGCCCCATTAAGCGTAAAGCCACGCTCTTTGACCAGGCTATGTATGAGCCGGAGTTGTTCTATATTATCAACAGTAAATCGACGTTCTCCTTTGCTGTTCTTGTGCGGCTTAAGGTGGTCAAATTCCGATTCCCAAAAGCGAATGAGCGATTTGGATACGTCAAAAAGCTCCGCAACTTCACCAATGGAGTAATAACGTTTGAGCGGGGCGTCTTTCATTTCTTGCACAGACTTTACACCAATTTACAGCTTTATTTTGCACTTTCGGCTTGCATACTGCAATTTTGTAAGACTTTATCCAACAGGTAGAGGGTGAGAAATAAGCCATAAGCCTGCGCTTGCAATGCGTCCAGTCCTTTGGATTACTATTTCATTAAAAGTTATAACTGTGAAAGTCACCGACTATTTCGATAAGGCAAAAGGAAAAACACTTATTTCATTCGAACTCCTTCCACCACTTAAGGGAGGAAGTATGAAAGATATTTTCGAAACCCTGGATCCCCTGATGGAATTTAAGCCTCCGTTCATTGATGTAACCTACCACCGGGAGGAGTTTATTTACAAAAGGCGCTCCAGCGGCTATTATGAGAAAACGGCTATTCGGAAGCGGCCGGGCACTGTCGGTATTTGTGCAGCCATTATACACCGGTATGGAGTAGACGCCGTTCCGCACCTGATCTGTGGAGGGTTTACCAAGGAGGACACCGAAAACGCCCTCATCGACCTCAACTTTCTCAATGTGAAAAATGTGCTCGCTCTACGTGGCGATGCCCGGAAGTTTGAGACCAAATTCGTGCCAGAGGAGGATGGACACGAGTATGCCCTGGACCTGGTCAAACAGATCCAGGACATGAATGAGGGCCGCTACCTCGATTCAAATATTGAGAATGGGGAACGAACGGATTTCTGCATCGGTATTGCCGGCTATCCCGAGAAACATTTTGAAGCGCCCAACGTCGAACACGACCTGAAATACACTAAAATGAAGGTGGAAGCAGGAGCGGATTACATCGTTACCCAAATGTTTTTTAATAACCAGGCCTATTTTGAATATGTCGAAAAATGCCGCAGCATAGGAATTGACGTCCCGATCGTTCCAGGCTTGAAACCATTGACCAAAAAATACCAACTCAGTTCGATCCCGCGCCATTTTTTCATTGATATGCCCCACGATCTTGTCTGTGCAATGGAACGTGCTAAAAATGCAGAAGAACGCAAACAGGTCGGTATTGAATGGTGTATCCACCAATCCAAAGAATTAAAAGCAGCTGGTGCCCCCTGCTTACACTACTACACCATGGGCGATTGGGAAACCACAAAAGCTATTGCGGAAGCGGTATACTAGAGCGTTTACCAAGGATAGAGTAAGGGTTGAAGGAAAGGCTATTATAAGGTAAGGTTTATCGCTTCTAAGTTCATAAGCCTGGTTCTAATTTATTCTTCGAAGGGATGGGCCAGCCTTAAAACGCTATCTCCTTTCTATTTCTGAAGAACTTGCCGGTGGGTCCATTTTTATCGAAAAGTGCCGCCCAGATTATGGTATCGGCTCCCTCTTCAGAGCTTTTATTGGCATTACTACCCCCCATATCGGTGCGCACCCAACCCGGACAAACAGCATTCACCAGTATGCTCTACCCTTTGAGCGCATTGGCAAACTGAAGGGTAAGCCCATTGAGCGCCAGTTTAGACAAGCTGTAGCCAGGCCGGGCCCCTGTTTGTCCCTCCCCCGCTACTTACATTAACTATCCTGGGGGAAGCGCTTTGCCGCAACAAGGGCAAGAAGAACTGGATCATTTTCCAGGGCGCGAAAGTGTTGGTCTCAAAAGTAGAGCGGACCTCTTCCAGATCAGCATTTTCGACCTGCTGCCAGGTGTCGTAATTGATACCGGCATTGTTGATGAGGATATTGAGCTTACCGAACTCCTTTTCGACAAATGCATAGGCAGCAGCTATAGTTTCCGGTTCCCTAACGTTGAGCCTATAAAAAAAAGCCTGGCCGAACTCAGATAGCTTTTCCACCGCTTCAATTCCGCTTTCTTCCGACCGGCTGGTTACCACCACCTGGATACCCTTTTGTAAGAGGCCCTTAGCTACGGCAAAACCGATGCCCCTATTGGCATTTATTATCACAAATACTGCCGAAAAATTTTCCCTCCACATAAAGACCATACTCCCCAAACATTTTTCTGGCCCTTACCTCCCCGGCCGCTTCCATTTGGGCGACTATAAAATCAACGAATCCCTGATCAGATGCCATTGTAAATTAGTTTTTTGAGGTCGATGCGCATTTGTTTTCCAATTTTTCAGGCAGGGTTTTCAAGGCATAGCCTTCAGCGGGCATGGCCGGCTGGGCTCCCTGCATACCCACTTCATACCATTGTAACATCATTAAATGTCAGTGATGGAGATGGGCGAGTACATCTCTAATATTCCTGTTTAACATTCCAGAAGGGAACTCCTTTTCCACTTCCTCTAAAGGGTAGGAGTTGACCAGGTCCAAAAGCTCTAGGTAATTGCTTTGGCCTAGATCCAGTAATTCTTTTTTTTGATTTGGGTCTTGGCATGGCTTACAGAGCATGCAGTCTGGGAAAAAGCTACCCACAAGGCTATTGAATTTAGTATTTATCCGGTAGGCATTCCTAGTCGGAAACAACAATTGGTTGCCCAAAGGCTATGAAGTCCTTTATTTGTTTGGCCTTTTCAGATGGAGAGGGATAGTACCAGGCGGCATTCTCCATTTTTTTGCCATCTACCTCCACATTATAATAAGAAGCAAGACCTTTCCAAACGCAGGTTGTCTGAAGTTCAGAGGGCATTAGATAGCTTTCTTCCACTGCGCTTGGAGGAAAATAATGATTCCCTTCTGCAACAATTGTTTCATCACTTTGCCATTGAAAATAGCTTTCATGTTTGATAGTTTTTATACAAAAAGATTTCCCCCTACTTAGAAAATTATAGTCCGTAAATAGAGAACCCTTTGGGTATTCCAGATGGCAGCTTAATTTTGAAGTATTGGACTTTTCTTATCCTTCATGGCCGATTGGCCAGTAAATGGCTTTTGCTTCCTTTGATGATAAAATAATTTTCCTGTCAGCAAAAAGCCAATGAAAACAAAGGCTGCAAAAATCAGGCTGCTCTTGGCAAATTGCATGGACCCCGAAAGAATGTGCCCACTGGTGCAGCCTCCCGCCATCCTTGCGCCAAAAAGTAGCATAAAACCTCCGAAGAATGACCAAAAAATGCGATTGCCCTTATTCTTGCCTTTATAACGCTCCCAGTGTTCAAAGATTAGTTGTAGCCTAAACTCCTTTCTAACCAGGGCATAGGCCAACCCCGCGAAAAAGGCGCCAATAAGAAAGTAAGTCTCCCAAAGCCCAGGGCCTTTTATTTGCTGGTAATAGGCATTATCCTTCAGCCCTAATACAGCATCTGCCAGGTAAGGAAAAGCGGTAGAAGCACCTATTGGTCGTCCGGAGGTAGCATCCAGGATCATAATAGCATTCAAAACGCCCAAGCCTGAGCCGGTATACAACCACATCATGCTTTGGTTTTTATCTTTCTGGTGTACCCGGTAAGCGATCAAAAGGACACCTACACCAAATACCGCACTAATTAACAGGTAAGCTACAGGAAATTCCTGCAGGTTTCGGTAGAGGTATTGGTTGCCAAGGTCATTATCCAGTATGGGTTGAATAGTGGGTTTTGCTAGGGTAAAGACGGCCCCTCCTAACAATCCCCCCAGGGCACCTATCAAAGCATCAAGGGCTCCCTGCCCCATAGAAATGGTAAGCGTACCAGGGCAATAACCTAATATAGCCATACCTGTTCCGAATAGTAAGCCGCCCCAGAAAATACCGCCCAGAATAAGGGGTTTGGTGTGGTATTCTGCCCAGCCCAAAACAACAAATAGGGCAATCAGGATAACACCGACACCGACACCGGCAGCCATCGTTTTAGCCACCCGAAAATCTTCCTGGGTGGCCATACCGGCTATAACAGTGTTTTTATTAACCTGAGCCAGGGATAACAACAAACCAAAAATGAAGCCGAAGATAATAGCTAAAGTCATCTCGATTCGATTAAATACTTCCAGCATAAGCGCCTGCAGGGCATCCTTTGGAAGGAGGGTTAAGGTTCTTTCAAATATCAGATTTTTTAGCTTTTAACAGGCATACTTCCGGTTCCAGTGATGGTAATAAATCCATTTTTCTCAGTACTTCTTATGGGTTATAAGCAGAGCCCTTATAAAACGTTTACAAGGCGCTCTTTGACAAAATAATTCCATCCACCAATACAATTTTCCCTCGAAAATTCAGGGATATCGCTTGGAAAGGGCTCCACTATTGCATGGGTCAATCGAAGCAGGCAGCCATCACCTTCCCCCTTTAATTCGAATGTCGCGAAGGAATCCCCAGCGTATCCATCATAGCTCCAATTATAGCTAATCTTATTTGGTGGTTCTACTTCGGTAATTTTCCATCGGTGAGGAAATACCCTCCCCTCGTTTTCGACATCAAAGCTGGTTTCGAAACCGACCTCCGGTTTAAAAGAGGGGATGTTCTCAAAAAACCATTGCCTCATCTGGACTACTTCTGTAATGGCTTCCCAGAGTCTGTTGATGGGTACAGAAAATACTTGTTCGATGATTATAGGAGGGCCGGGTTTAAGCATAAAAAGTATAGGGTTGCTAGTAAAGATTATTTGGTTCGACCTTCAGGGCCTCAAGTCAGGAAAAGCATTTCCTATGCCGGTTTTTCCGCCACGTAAAACCCATAGCTGTAAAAATCCTTGTTCGCCCTATACAGTTTAATTTCCTCTTGATGCTCCGTAACGATCGTTTTTGCGATAGCAGAATTTTTATGCCTTTCAAGGTAAGGAGCAAAGCGGGCTTCCATGGGTTGATAGTAATGCTCCAGCCAACTTTCCGGAGAGAGGATAAAGTAACCGACGGGGCGATAGCCATTGTTCTCCAGGATTCGCATTTTGCCGGAGGCAGTATCTATTTCCGGATATTCCTTTTGCCAAAAGTGCTCTATTGCCTTTGGACGGGTCGAACTGATCCAGGTGATGTCACTAACTGCCAAATACCCCCCCGGCTTTAAAAATCTTTGCCAGCTTTTCACTCCCACCTCAAATCCCATGCTGTAGATCGCACCTTCCGACCAGATCACATCAAAGGATTCCTTATCGAAAGGGAGTTGTTCCATTGATGCGGCCAGGGTGGTGATTTGATCTTCCAGTCCAGCGGCCTTCGCACGGGCATTCAAAACCTCTAAAAACTCCGGAAACAGATCTACTGCCAGTATCTCCCCTTTCAAATGCCAGGCCAGATGGAGGGTCTGTGCCCCTGTTCCACAGCCAATATCCGCTACCTTTAAGGATACCCCCTCAGGTAGATTCATAAAATCCAGCGCCCGAAGGGTGTCTTTATCACTACCTGGGCCCTGTCGGTCGGCATCTTTATGAAAATCGATGAGCAATTCTATTTCAGTCATGGGTAGGCATGTTGCGTTTTAGCATTTTGGTATTTTGGCCCCAGGCCAAACAGGTGAAATATCTGAGATAGATACTTTTACACTCATTTTCTAAGGTTGCAAAGTGGGGTTTAAGAAAGCTCCAAAACCATATTGATGCTTTTTCGAAAAAATAAGAATTCCTGTTTTCACTCGAAAAGCTAGGTCTGCGAGTGAAAAGAGGAATAAGTGCCTTTTTTTAGCGGCTCAAAGGGTGTTGCCCATAGCGCTAATGGGTCAATGCTTCAACTCCAGCACTCGACCCGGCGTCCAGGGAGCCTGTCTCTCATTAAGAATGCCATCCAGCGCTGGAATATCAGTTTCCATGATGGATTTCAAGCTTTCCAAAACAGGCCCCAGTTGTTGTTCCGCAATCTGTTTCACCATTTTCGAAGTTTCGGTGGGGTCAGTACGGGAAGACATACCGGAGTATATGGCGGTATTGATCCGGCTGCTGATGGAAGGGGCCTGATCGATCTCCAATTGATTTTTCAGGCGGTCTCCGTACATTTGCACCCGGATAGTTTCCAGCTTTTCTTCCAAAGCATTGACCTGGGTGTTGAATTCCGTGCTTTCCACCAGGCGTATAGCCGCCTTGTAGTATTCCAGGCGGTCTTCGAGTTCCCTATAGGCATTGCGGGCGCTATTGGCCGTTTTCGAAAGATTCATCAATTGTTCGTGAAAAGCCATCATGGCTGCAGGGTCAACGGGCGGTAGAGTCCGGTTCTCCAGGTCTTTGACCTTGAAAGGCTGGGGCCCGCTCAACTTAGTAAGCTCCCCACCCACGCTTTTTGATAATTCGACTGTATAATCACCCGGCAGCACCATAATACCCGAATTCAAATTTGCAGTAGGGTCTTCGTAGCGGGTGTTCACCTGGTCTATATCGGGATAGGTCAGGTCCCAGTACACCCGGTTAATGCCTTTTCGAGGACTGGTTCGTACTTCATTGACCACCTCTCCGTTTGCATCCCGGATAGTAAAGATCAGGAAGGGCTTCTCTTCTTTAGCTTCGGCTTCCAATTGTTCATAACTAGGGTAATAGATCGTTTCCCCTTCCTTGCGTTTTTCTTTTTCTGCTTCCTCCCGTTCCTGTTTTTTGGTTTTGTAACCTTCCTTCAGGTAGTAGGTAAAAGCGGCTCCGAATTCCGGGTTTTCACCCAGGTAGTACGTTTCCCCCTGAAAACCCTTTGGACCCAGCCAGGAAATGGTGTTGCTCGCTGCGATCGGACTAAAAGGCTCGTACTGTAAGGCATCTCCAACGGGAAAGAGGTGGCCCTCTTTTTCTACCACTTCCTCACTCAGTTCCCGAAGAGCTGAATAATCATCCATGATATAAAATCCCCGGCCAAAGGTGGCCAGCACCAAATCGTTCTCTCGCTCCTGGATATTGATGTCCCGCACGGCCACCGTCGGCAAGCCGCTTGATAATTCTTTCCAGTAGCCCCCACCGTCGATGCTGGCAAAGCAGCTGAACTCTGTACCGACAAATAACAGATTGGGCGATTCGGGATCTTCAGCTATAGCGTAAACCGACCCTCGTTCAGGTAGGTTATTGGCGATCGAAGTCCACTTTTTACCTAGATTGGTGCTTTTCAAAAGATAGGGCTTAAAGTCGCCTCGTTTGTGGTTATTAAAGGCCACATAAACCGTATTTTCATCGTGGGCCGAAGCAATGATCTCATTAACGTAGGTAGTGTCTGGCACCCCGGAGAAAGCATCATATTTTTTCCAGTTGTCGCCGCCATCGGTGGAAATATGTACCAAACCGTCGTCGGTACCGGCAAAGATCAAGTTCTCGTTTATGGGTGATTCGGCCAGGGCCACGATATTACCGAAGGGGGTAGTGGACTGGTTTTTAGCCACCGCATCCATTGGCCATACTTTACCCATAACTGGAATTTTATTGCGATCGATCTGCCGCGTCAAGTCTCCACTGACTTCCTCCCAGCTTTGGCCACGGTCATTGCTACGATGTACGCGATCAGAAGCATAATAGAGCCGTTTAGGATCATGAGTGCTGACCAGAAGGGGGGAATCCCAGTTCCAGTTGTAGGAATAATCCGCTCCGGCGGGAGGCTGGGGGATGATATCTTGCGACTCCCCACTGGCCTTATCGAAACGATAGAGGTTACCATATTGCGATTGGCTGTACACAATATTCGGATTAGTCGGATCGACATGGGGTTCGAAGCCATCACCCAATTGGGTCACGATCCAGTTTCGATTACTGATACCGGTAGGTTCCGTGGTTTGGGATGGGCCGCCAAGGGTGAAATTGTCCTGTGTGCCACCGTAAACGTTATAGAAGGGGTAGTCATAATCTACGCCCACTTTATAAAACTGTGTGACCGGGAGGTTGGGGAAAAAGCGCCAGGTCTTACCCCGGTCCCAGGATTCGTATACGCCACCGTCATTTCCATTCAGCAGATAACTGGGGTTGCTGGGATCGATCCAAAGCGCGTGGTTGTCGATGTGTTTGTTCTTTTCGCCTACGTTCTCGAAATTTTTCCCACCATCTTCCGAAACGACAGCGTAGGTATTCATGACATATACCAGGTCGACATCCACCGGGTCCGCAATAACCTCCTGGTAGTAATTCCCACTAGAACTATAACTACCGCGCCGTTCCCAGGATTCCCCAAGATCCGTGGAGCGATAGAAACCGCCCTTGTCTTCCTGCGCCTCTACCACTGCGTAAAGCACATTGGGGTCTGCCGGAGAAACATCTAGGCCGATCCGGCCAATGTCACCACCGGGCATACCTTTCATGATCTTTCGAAAATTAGCTCCGCCATCAGTGGATTTGTAAACGGCCGATTCCGGTCCCCCACTGATGTAGGTAAACACATGACGCCGCCGCTGGTGGGCTACTGCATAAACGACATCCGGGTTTCGGGGGTCCAGGTGGACCTCATGTACGCCGGTATGAATGCTGATATCCAGAATCTTTTCCCAGGTTGCTCCACCGTCGGTGGTCTTGTACAGACCACGGTCACCGCCTGCACTCCATAGTGGACCGGTAGCAGCCACGTAGACCACGTCCGAATCGCGCGGGTCAATCGCGATCATTCCAATATGCTCTGACTCTTTCAGGCCCATATGCTTCCAGCTTTTACCGCCGTCCACACTTTTGTATACCCCGTCGCCATAAGCTACCGAGCGCTGGTTATTATTCTCTCCAGTGCCTACCCAAACGACATTGTGATTATTGGGGTCCAGTTCGACCACTCCAATGGAGTAGGAACCTTCATTATCAAAGACCGGTTTGAAATTCAATCCCCGGTTGGTAGTTTTCCAAACTCCTCCTGCGGCCGTAGCAACGAAGAATTCACTGGGATGGTTAGGGTTCACCGCGAAGTCGGCGATCCGCCCTGAGGTAAAGGCCGGTCCGATAGAACGAAAGCTGAGGCTGTTCCAACCCGCTTTATAGCGGGGATCCTTAGGCTCTTCTTCCTCTTGCGCATCAACAGGGGTGATATTCCCAATGAGCAGGACCAATAAACACGAAACAGAAAGCAGGTACTTGATCATATTCTTAAAATTTAAATAGGCGAATAGGCAGGGTAAGGTACTCAATATAAGGTTTAAATAAAAAATGATATTCCCCTACTTAACCCGCCACCCCTATACTAATTGCTCCCGGTATGCAGGGCTTCGACTTTTGCTGAGGCAATAGAGATAAATCTCCAATTCATTACCTTTATTACTTTCATACAAATTAAATCACCACCAATACCATGAGGCTATTCTTACTGATACCTTTACTGGCCCTGAGCGTATGGCTACAAGCTCAATTACAAGATCCCTCTGACTTTTTACCACACCAGATCGGAGCGCAATTCACACTCCACCACCAGCTGGTGGATTACATGCAGCATGCAGCCACCGAAAGCGATCAAATGATCCTGACCGAATACGGGAAGACCAGCGAGGACCGTCCTTTGTTATTGGGCTTCATTTCCAGCGAGGAAAACCTTTCGCGGCTGGAAGCTATTCGGACCGACAATTTGCGACGCACCGGCCTTATGGAAGGCAAGCCCGATCCTGCCCTCCAAGAAATTGCCATTGTTTGGCTGAGCTTTAGCGTACACGGAAACGAGGCCGCAACAGCCGAGGCTTCCATGCCGGTAGTGTACGCCCTGCTTACCCGCCCGGAGGCCCAAGAATGGTTGAAAAACACGGTCATCCTGATCGACCCCACCATTAATCCAGATGGGTACTCCAGGTATACTCACTGGTATCGCAGCAAAGCCAACCGCATTCCCAACCCTTCCTACGATGCCATCGAACACCAGGAACCCTGGCCGGGCGGGCGAGTCAATCACTACCTTTTTGACCTTAATCGCGACTGGGCCTGGCAAACACAGCACGAAACCCGCCAGCGTATGGAAGTTTACCACCAGTGGATGCCCCATATTCATGTCGATTTTCATGAACAGGGCGTAAATAGCCCCTATTACTTTGCGCCGGCTGCCAGGCCCTATCACGCCTATATTACCGACTGGCAAAAGGAATTTCAAACCCAGATCGGTAAAAACCACAGTCGCTATTTTGCAGAGGAAGGATGGCTATTTTTCACCAAAGAGCGTTTCGATCTGCTCTACCCCAGTTATGGCGACACTTATCCCACCTACAACGGCGCCATTGGAATGACCTACGAACAGGGCGGAAGCGGTCGTGCCGGTCGACAGATCATTATGGAAAACGGCGACACCCTCACGCTGCACGACCGGGTGGCCCATCACCTGACAACCGCTCTTTCGACTGTAGAGGTCGCCTCTCAAAACAGCCGACAGGTGATCGATCAATTCGAAAACTTCTTCAAGAGCGAACCACCGGGAGCATACAAAAGCTTCATTATACCGGCCGATCAAAACAACGACCACCTCCAAGCCTTCACCACGCTGCTAGACCGCAATCACATCCTTTACGGAAGAGCTGGCCAGGACCGCACGGTTAACGCTTACGATTATCGCAGTGGAACCACCAGTAAAGTAAACGTAAAGGCCGATGATTTGCTCATAAGCGCCCGCCAGCCCAAAGGCGTACTAGCCCAGATCCTGCTCGAGCCCAATACGTTTGTCGAAGATTCGGCTACTTATGACATCACTGCCTGGTCCTTACCCTACGCTTTTGGTTTACAAGCCTTCGCATCAGAGAGCAGCCTGGAACCAACCGAAGATTTTGATTTCCCCAATTATTCGAACAACCTCTCCAAAAAAGCGGACGCTTATGCTTATTTGGCTTCCTGGGGCGCCCTCAAAAATGCAAGCTTCCTGGCAGCCCTGCACCGGGCCGGAATAAGGGTTCGGGTAGCAGGTGCTCCTTTTGGGTTCGAAGGCAAAAACTACCTGAGAGGTACACTGGTCATCACCAGAGCGGATAACCGCAAATTACCCGATTTTCCCGAAAGGCTGGCTACCATTGCAGCCGAACAACAACAGGCGATCACTGCCATTTCTACCGGCTTTGCTGAAAGCGGCAGCGACCTGGGCTCCAGTGCCTACCGCTTTTTGGAAATTCCTCGTGTAGCAGTACTGACCGGAGAAGGAACTTCCGTCAACGGCTATGGGCAAGTCTGGCATTTTTTCGAACAGGAAATAGAATACCCGTTCACAGCCCTGCCCGCCGGAGATCTCGGTCGTACTGATCTTTCCAAATACAATGTACTGGTCATGCCCGGCGGACGCTACCGCCTGAATGAGCGCACCCTTGATCAACTTAATAATTGGATCAGCGAAGGCGGAAAGCTCATTGTCATGGATTATGCCCTGTCATCACTGGAAGGGAAAAGTGGTTTCAGCTTGCAAGCCAAAGAACAACCTCCAATGGTAGAACAGGAAGAAGAAACGACTACCCCGGTTTATGCAGAACAGCGCCGCAGCCAAATCAGCGATTTGAATGCAGGAGCAATTTTCCGGGTGCAGGTCGACGACACTCATCCGCTCGCTTACAGCCTTTCCGATACTTATTTTTCTCTCAAGACGGGTAGTGATGCCTACGCTCCCCTAAACAATGGCTGGACCGTCGGTCGACTCAATGAAGACCTTTTCACCTCCGGCTTCGTGGGAGCCAGGGCCAAAGAAAGATTAAAGGGCACCCTGGTCTTTGGCAGTCAACCTAAGGGACGAGGCAGTGTGGTTTATCTGGTGGATAACCCGCTCTACCGAGGCTTTTGGCAGCAAGGGAAAGTGCTGTTTAGTAATGCCTTGTTCTTTTGATTAGAAACCCTAGGTGCAAGGTCTCCTGGAGTCGCCTTGCACCTAAATTTGGGCGATCGAATGGGTTACTTTTTCGAATAGTAACAGATTTCGAAGGAAGAACAACCCCACTTTAGCTTATATTATTCCACCAGTGGTATTCCGGCACTTTGCTTGCAGAGGCTTGTCGAGTTGGAAAGGTAGTTTCAGAAATTGTTAATCAAGCGATTTTAATCGCAGATTTTTGAGTACATTTTACGATCAAAATTTCAAAATGTATTCAAAATATGTCCAGCACTCATACCCTTTACTATTCCAAGCAACAAGCCCTCTCCCTGGAACGCTTTCGGGAGATGGACTACTTTGCGGTACAGGAATTTGAGCTGCCCATTGAGCTGATGATGGAAAATGCCGGTTTGCAACTGGCCCGGCTAGTGGCTCGTTTGGCAGAGCCCAGGAAGATCATCCAGATCGGCGCAGGTAATGGAAATAATGGCGGAGGCGGACTGGTAGCTGCACGCCGCCTTGCGGCATGGGGCTACCAGGTACATTTAGACATTTGGGGCGAAATTGACAGACCCCTGCCTGCCCGACAACTGAGCCGTGCTTTGCGCTTTGGGGTAGCCAATACCCCCCTTGAGCAACCCGATGTTTGGGTAGACGCCTACCTGGGCTTCTCTCAGCAACTTCCCTTACCGGTGGATCTCCTGGAGCGCATTCACCGCATCAACGCCCTGGATGGTCAACGCATCGCCCTCGACCTGCCCACCGGTTTCCTGGGTGACCTAAGCCAGCCCCATTTTAAAGCCCACCATGTTCTTACGTTGGCTGCCCCCAAGACCATCCTTTTCGAACTACCCCCGGAGATATTAACCTATGTAGCCGACCTGGGGATCCCCAGTGCTGTTTATGAAAGGTTTGAAGCAGAAATCCCTCCATTTTATGAGGAAGGCTATTTACCTTTTCAACGGAATGCAGACCAGCAGACAAAAAATTAACGACTCTAGCTTAAACCTTTGGTTTTTATTGGGGTAAATAAACTTACCGACTCCTGAGTTAAAAGGGATTCTTACTTAACCGGTGCTTTTGACTTGTAGAGACGTGATTAATCGCAACTCTACCATTCAATTGGTTTAACCTGATAAATCCATTAAATTTGAAACCGTAATTTAAGGAATATCCCATAGACAAGCGAGCCCCTAAAAGTGCCCACTCGAATGATGAGATTACTTTTACTCCTGCCCTTCCTTTTTCTTCCATTCTTCGTCTACACCCAGGACTTGCGTGGGGCAGGGCCTGAAGTACCCCAGCTCCAATTGCCGGAGCGGGACAATGGCCGACTTCGCGCTCAGGAGCTCGCCCGACGTAAGAATGGTCGTGCTCCTCAATTCGCTTTGCCGCTGGAAGTGGATTTAGATACGAAAAAAAATGGAATATGGATAAGGGAAAATGGGTTGGCTATTTGGCGGCAAAGTATCCATTCCCCGGGGGCTTACTCGCTCAACCTCGGCCTGAGCCGGTTTGAACTCCCTGATGGAGGGGAATTGTACATTTATACGCCCAATAAGTCCGCCGTGCTGGGCCCCTACACCAAAAAGGATCAGGAAGACCATCAACAACTCTGGACGCCCATTCTCGAGGGCGACATACTTGTTCTTGAGATCCAGGCACCCGATAGTCTAAAAGAGGAAATAGACCTGGAAATAGGCTCTGTCAACCATGATTACATGGGGACCCTGGGTGTGCTCGCCGGTTCCTGCAACCTGGATGTCATCTGCAATGGTGCCGACGGTTGGGAACTGATCGATGAATACCGCCATATCATTCAATCCGTTGGCTTGTATACCGTTAACGGCCGCTCCTTTTGCACCGGTTTCCTGGTGAACAATACCGAAGAAGATAATCGACCCTATTTCCTGACCGCTTACCATTGTGATATAACTCCTGAGAATGCCCCCTCCATGGTCGTCTATTGGAATTTTGAGAATGATTTCTGCCGGCCACCCAATTCGAACAGTAGTGGTGCCAGGGGAAATGGGCTTAAAGACATAGTCAATACGGGAGCAAAATTGCGCTCTAACTGGCGGGACTCTGACTTTACCCTGGTGGAACTGGACGACCCTATCCCTCCGGAAGCCAATGCTTTTCTTGCTGGTTGGTCCATAGAATCTAAATTAGCGGAAACCCTCACCATTTGTATCCATCATCCTCAAGCGGAAGAAAAACGCTTTAGCTTCACCACTGCCCGACCCTACCTTGGGCAATGGGAAACGGGGCAGGCCAGCGATCCAGAGGGGGATCATATCGTCGTCCCTTATTGGGATATCGGGACCACCGAGCTGGGGTCTTCCGGAGCTCCTCTTTTTAACGAAGACGGCTTTGTCATCGGGCAGTTGCACGGTGGGCAGGCTTCCTGCTCTTTTCAAAGCTTTGATTCTTTTGGATGGATTGGAGCATCCTGGAATGGAGGCAACCGGAAAGACGCACGGCTCAAAGATTGGTTGGCCCCAGGCCAATTCCAACCCAGTTTTCTGCCCGGCCGTTGGTATAACGAGGGCCAAAAATCCCTCAACTTCGTTGCAGATGACCTTTCCGTTTGCGGGCCCGGTCAATACTCCATCCTCCTTTCACCGGTAGACACCACTGCCGATCTGTTGGCTAAAGTCGAAAGTCCTTCAGGTATTACCGCCAGTTTAATCGAATCTGGAATGGGTTATTCGCTCGAATTAACTATTGCCCCGGAATTGCCGGTCAATGCCTACCCTCTGGCCTTGCAACTGGTTCAGGAAGAAGATACGACCGTCATCGAACTGGAATTGCAATTGCAGGCCCCTGCCTCTATCCCTGAGCCCCAAATCCCTTTTATTGAAGCCCAACGAATTGACCTTGCCTGGACGGGAAAGGAAAATGATGAGGCCTATCACTGGCAATTAAGCCTGGATCCCGACTTTTCCCAAATCATTAAGGAAGATACTTCTGTAAGCTCTAATGCAAGTATCTTCGAACCGGAATTTAACCAGACCTATTTCTGGCGAGTACGAGCCTTACATCCCTGTGGGAATAGTGATTTTTCGGAACCGGTTCAATTCACTACTCTACCCGATACCCGTCTGCTCGTCAATAATTTCAAGACCTCGATCTGCTCAAATCTGGGGACTAGTTTTGAGCTCTACCTGGGGGCTGGGTTTGAGCCTCCCATTCAACTTTTCTATACCCTCGAAAGTGGCGAAACACCACCTTTCTTAATCTTTGAGCCCGGACTTGATGCCTACAAGGCGGGAGATACTCTCCGGGTGCGGCTGGCCCCTGAGCACTTACCCTTGTATGAATCAAGCAATCAGATACTTCAATTCCAACTGCAGCATGCCAATGGAATAAAAAAACTAGAATTACCCCTTGTTGTAAAGCACCCCCCTGAGCTTTCCCTGCCTCTCTTGCCAGAGAACGGAAGCTCCGTACCCGGTGGTAAGCCATTATTCTCCTGGACATTCACTCCCTCTGCCAACAGATATCACCTCCAGGTAGCCAAGGATAGCGCATTCTCCGATATCGTTTTTGAATCACGCATCCTTCAACTAACCGATCAGGTAGACCAGCCCTTAGCAAGAGGGGTCTATTATTGGCGTATGACCAGCCAAAATGAATGTGGAGGTCTGCAATCCCCGGTTTTCCAGTTCCAGGTGGTCGAACCAGGATTGGGAACTTTAAACGGAGTACTGGCTGCAGCCGTCCCCAACCCGGTCAAGGAGGAGTTGAATATTTATTGGTCAGCCCCGCTCTCCGGCTTAACCATAGAGTTATTTAGCCCTGACGGGCGGTTGGTTCGACGGGATCAACCCCAGGGGGAAACGCTCAGCAGCCGTTTCAATGTTCGCCAACTTGCCCAAGGAGTCTATATTCTTCGAATGCGCCATTCAGCGGGTATGCTAACCAAACGAATTGTCGTGTATTAGCGTTTTGTAGAGAAAACTAAGGTATGCCTATGCCGAAAATCTCATCCTGGTACCCCGTAGGACCAGACAGTGATTTCCCTATCCAGAACCTTCCCTTCGGGGTCTATGAAAGCCCTGTTTCCCGAAAACCGCATCTTTGCTCTGCCCTGGGTGACCAGATTGTCGACCTGGAAGTCCTGGCCCAACACGGTTTTTTTGAAGACCTTGTTGCCGATCAAACTGTTTTTTCCCTGCCAAATCTCAATGCTTTCATAGGTCTGGGCAAGTCGGTCACAGGGGCCGTTCGGAAACGCCTGCAAGATATTCTGGACGATAAGCGGGAGGAATGGGATGCTTTCGAGTTGGCAGATTTTTTACTTTATCCACAGGACAAGGCCAGGATGCTTCTTCCCCTCGAAATTCCCAACTACACTGATTTTTACAGTAGTGAAGAACACGCCCGCAACGTGGGCAGCTTATTCCGGGATCCTGAAAATGCCCTGCTTCCCAACTGGAAACACCTGCCCGTCGGCTATCATGGACGGGCATCAAGCATTGTTGTTTCCGGCACTCCCATTCGAAGGCCAAATGGGCAATACCTAGTCGCAGGATCAGAAACACCGGTTTTTGGTCCTACCCGCCAGCTTGATTTCGAACTTGAAATTGCTTTTGTAACAGGTGCAACAACCCCTCTTGGCACCGCTATCCCAATAGAAAAAGCAGAGGATCACATCTTTGGATTCGTCTTGTTCAATGATTGGTCCGCCCGCGATATTCAGGCATGGGAGTATCGGCCGTTGGGTCCTTTTTTGGGTAAAAGCTTTGCCTCTACTATTAGCCCCTGGGTGGTAACCCTGGAAGCCCTAAGGCCGCTTCGCTGCCCAGGGCCGGAGCAAAGTCCCCCACCCCTTGCCCACCTCCGGCACAATGGGGCTACGAATTTCGACTTACAATTGGAAGTAGGCCTGCAAGCTAAAGGTCATTCAGCTCAAACGATTTGCCGGACCAACAGTAAGTTCCTCTATTGGTCAGCCGCTCAGCAACTCGCTCATCAAACCAGCAATGGCTGCCCGATCTCTATAGGCGACTTATACGCTTCTGGTACCATTAGTGGGCCAGAAGAAGGAACCCAGGGCTCTCTGCTGGAAATTACTCATGGCGGTAAAAAGTCTTTATCACTACCCGGGAACCAGACGCGCACTTTTCTGGAAGAAGGGGATACTGTCTATTTTAGCGGATATGGCTTGTACGAGGGCCTTCGGATCGGGTTCGGAGCCTGTCAGGGAGAAGTCGTTTGAAATTTCTTTCAAAAGGTACCGGTACCAGGCAATTATTAGTAATTAATTTGAACTTATTGCCAGAAGGCTATGCCCTTAAGTTTAATCCAGTTCTAAGTTTAATATTGGGAACCATCTGCTCCAATTATCTTTTTACTTTAGAGTAATAGAATTTCAAAAAGACGTATAACCTCCGCCTCATGCAAAAACTAATACCCGCCTTATTAGGCTTATTGTTATTGTTCACTTCTTGCCAAAATAGCGTTGAAGACCCGGGTGTTGACCCAGGTGCGGAAGAACAAGCCACGGCTACACCCCCGGATACCAACGAAGGGAGCAAAGCCAAATCGCTGGAACTCGAGGGCTTCACTGCCGACTACTCCAACACTAATCGTTACCTCTGGCAGCAACCCCAGTTAATACTGGATGTGATGGGAGATATTTCCGACAAAGTCGTCGCGGATATTGGTGCCGGGCCAAGCGGTTATTTTTCTTTTCTTCTTGTGCAGGAGGCCAAAAAGGTGATCGCCATCGATATCCTGGAACCCTTTGTAGATTATATGGATAGTATCCGGCAGACCGACCTCCCGGGCGAGGTACAGCCCAAACTTGAAGTTCGGCTTGGCAATTTGAATGACCCCAACCTCCGCCCCAGCGAAGTGGACCTCATCTTCATCGTTAATACCTACATGTATATTCAGGATCGAACCAACTACCTCAAAAACCTCAAGTACTACCTGAAACCGGAAGGCCGCATTGTCATCGTGGATTTCAAGAAAAAACGCACCTCGGTAGGCCCCCCCTCAGAATTACGTATTCCTTTGTACATAGCCGAACAGGAAGTTTTGGACGCCCAGTTTCGAAGGGTCAGAACAAATGACACCTTACTGGATTATCAGTACATTATCATTGCGGAGAATTGATTCCAAACAACGGTAGGACTTCTGCTCTTTTAGCGCAATAATAACTTCTTCCGCTCCGGGCCGGTAGATACCATAGTAATAGGAGTATCCAGTTCTCTTTCCAAGGCAGCCAGGTATTGTATGGCTGCAGCAGGCAGGTCATCATACCTGCTACACTCGTCCAGGGATTGGTTCCAGCCAGGAAAGGCCATGTATACCGGCTCAATTTGCTCCTCACACAGGTCGTAAGGAAGCTGTTTGGTGGGCTGGCCATTGACCTTGTAAGAAAAAGCGGCTTCGACAGCATCAAAATTATTCAGTACGTCCAGCTTCGTGATCACCAGTTGGGTAACCCCATTCAGCATAATGGTGTAGCGTAGCTGGGGAAGATCGATCCAACCACAACGGCGTGGCCGCCCAGTAGTAGCACCAAATTCCCCGCCTTCCCGTTGTAACTTTTCGCCCGTTTCGTCGAATAGTTCTGTCGGGAAAGGCCCGGAGCCTACCCTTGTACAATAAGCTTTGGAAATACCGATCACCTCTCCAATTTGCTGGGGCGCAACTCCCAGCCCCGTGCAAACACCCGCTGTAATGGTATTGGAGGAAGTAACAAAGGGATAAGTCCCATATTCGATATCGAGCATTGAACCCTGGGCGCCTTCAGCCAGGATTTTTTTACCCGCTTTTAAGGCTTCATTGATAAAATACTCGCCTTTGACCAACTGGAGCTTTCGCAAGATTTCAATGCTGGCAAACCACCTTTGTTCTTCTCCAGCCAGGTCGAATTCCACGGGAGGATAGATCTGCAGCAACTCCATGTGCTTCTTTTTAAGAGCCTCATACCGTTGTTCGAAATCCGGTCGAACGATGTCTCCAACCCGCAGGCCGTTACGGCCGGTCTTATCCATATAAGTGGGGCCAATTCCACGTAGGGTAGAACCGATCTTTTCCTTGCCTTTCGCATTTTCTGAAGCGGCGTCTAAATACCGATGGGTTGGAAGAATGAGATGGGCTTTGTTGGCAACCAACAACCGGTCCTTATAGCCTACACCTGCTTCATCCAGGTTTTCCAGCTCTTTTTGCATGGTGATGGGATCCAATACCACGCCATTACCGATAAGGTTGATCAGTTCCGGTCGAAAAATACCGGAAGGAATAGTGTGCAGGACGTATTTTTTTTCATCGAATTTCAAGGTATGTCCTGCGTTGGGACCACCCTGAAAACGAGCTACAATATCGTATTGGGTCGCTAGATAATCAACAATCTTTCCTTTTCCTTCATCTCCCCACTGCAGTCCGAGAATTACGTCAACCGCCATAGCACTTTAGGGTTAAGGAACCACTTGCTGGTTCCGGTTAAACAAGGCACAAGGTAGTAATTCTATCGGGTTGGGGCAGGGTCAGCTTTTGCATTTTTATCTGGCTTATCCTGGGTTTTTTCACAGGCGCCATCACACTGGCCATACAAGTTCAGTGAATGGTGAGTGATCTTGAAATGCAATAGTTCTCCCATCATATCCTTGATCTGCTGTATGCGAGGGTCACAAAATTCCGACACCTTCCCACAATCGACACAGATCAGATGATCGTGTTGTTTGAAGCTATAAGATTTTTCATACTGAGCCAGATTTTTACCAAACTGGTGGCGTTTGACCAGGTCACAGGTGACCAGCAATTCGAGCGTGTTATAAACCGTCGCCCGGCTAACCCGGTAGTTTTGGGTTTTCATATGAATGTACAGCGCCTCCGCATCGAAGTGGTCATTGCGCTTGTAGATTTCCTCCAGAATGGCATACCGTTCCGGGGTTTTCCGTAGCTTATTTTTCTCCAGGTGGGAGGAAAAAATATTCTTTACCTCCTTGATCACCTCTTCGTAATTTCTTTCCGACATATTGAAGATTTACCGATAGAGAGAATAATTCAAAGCCCCTCTCAGGCTTTGAGTTGCAGCATTAATTGAGCATATATCAACAGGTCTCTATCTTATTCTGGTAACAGTTGAAACATTTTTCAGGTTTTCCAAAGCATGGACAGCCATATATAATTGATCGGTATTGCGCACCATCAATTGCATTCTGCCCTCGAAATAGCGTTCTTTTGCTTCGATAGCAAAGCTGCGAATATTCAACCCTAGGTCGTTCGAAATTTGATTAATCAGACTTTGGATCACACCAGGGCCACTATCGACACCAATAATGACCAATTCGGCTACAAAGTCTATGCTGGTTGCATTTACCCACTCTGCCTTCATCACCCGGTAGCCGTAGTTGGCCATGAGGTTGGTGGCATTGGGGCAATTGCTACGATGGATCTTTAAACCGGCGTTGGCAGTAAGATAAGCGAAAATGTTGTCTCCTTGAACAGGATTACAACAACTGGCAAAAGAGTAATGGTAATGATCGCCTGGTTCGCCATTGATCAACAGTCCCGCTTGCCCTTCGAACTTTTGCTTTTGCAAACGACTTGCCCGGGGAGGTGGAACAAAAACCGCTGTCTTTTCGGCATCTTTTTCTGGTTTGACGATCAGGTTTCCATTTTCAACCAAGAAGGGCTTGAGCAACTCCTGGATCGAACGCCGGTCTATAGCAATATCGTAGAATAGATCGGTTTGGGAAAGGTAGTCGAAACGCTTGATCAGCCTTTCCACGCCCTGATCAAAATCGACTTTTAGATGGCGTAACTTTCGGTCCAGGGCTTCCTTTCCCAGTTCCCCTGTGCGCTTGCGCTCTTCCTTCATGGAGGAGCGGATCTTGGCTTTTGCCTTTCCGGTAATGACCAGGTCTAGCCAGGATTCGTTAGGTTTTTGGGTTTTGCTGGTGAATACCTGTATCTGATCACCATTGTGTAATTTGTACCCCAAAGGTACCAGTCGGTTGTTGACCTTGACCGAGCTACAATGGTAGCCGATATCCGTGTGAATATGAAAAGCAAAATCAAGAGCGGTAGCCCCTTTGGGAAGCATTTTCAATTCTCCTTTAGGGGTGACCGCAAAGACCTCTTCGGTAAAGAGGGAGTTATTTCTGAAGTCTCCCAAAAATTCAACAGCATCACTGTTGGGGTCTTCCAGCATCTCCCGTACACTATCCAACCAGCGTTCGTATACATCCGGTTGGGAGTTATTACCTTTGTATTTCCAATGGGCAGCGAAACCGCGTTCGGCGATCTCGTCCATTCGGGTCGTACGGATCTGAACTTCTACATACTTTCCATCAGGCCCGATGACGGTGGTGTGTAGGCTTCGATAACCATTCGATTTTGGCATGGTCACCCAGTCCTTCAGGCGTTCGGGCAGAGGGGTAAAAACATCCGTTACGATCGAATAGACTGACCAACAACTCAGTTTTTCCTGCTCTACCGGCACATCCAGAATAATGCGGACGGCAAACAAATCATAGATCTGCTCGAAGGGGACTCCCTTGGTTTGGATCTTATTCCAGATCGAATGTATTGATTTTGGACGACCAAAAATCTGATAGGGAACATTTAGCTGGTCCAACCGCTCGCTTAAGGGTTCGATGAACCGGTGGATGTAGGCTTCTCTGGCAGAACGAGTCTCTTGTAGTTTCTTTGCTATTTCCCGATAGATTACCGGATCGGTGATCTTCATACAGAGGTCAAGAAACTCTTTCTTAAAGTTATACAAACCCAGACGATGGGCCAGAGGAGCATAAATAAAACTGGTTTCCGCTGCTATTTTAAGTTGCTTGTGGCGCGGCATGGCGCCGAGCGTCCGCATGTTGTGGAGGCGGTCTGCCATCTTAATTAGCACTACCCGTACATCGTCCACCAGAGTAGAAAGTACCTTGCGGAAGTTTTCGGCCTGAGGGCTTTCCGCATTATAGGAATTGTCCAGTTTGGTCAAACCGTCTACGATTTTGGCAATGCGGTCACCAAACGCTTCTTTGAGTTCCTCCAAGGTCACCTCCGTATCTTCCACCACATCGTGGAGAAGTGCTGCAACAATAGCAGTAGGGCCAAGACCGATCTCCTCAGTGCAAATCCGGGCAACCGCAATAGGATGCAGGATATAGGGTTCGCCCGATTTGCGCCGTTGAAGGCTGTGGGCCTTTAAAGCCAGCTCGTAGGCTTTCCGGATATTGCGCTTGTCCGTATCATCCATTTCGGACTTAATGGTGCGCAGCAATTGCCGGTATGCATTCTGGATCAGCTGCTTTTCTTCTTCTTGTATGACCGTCAGTGTGTCTGGCATTGAGTGATTTTCCTCTTGATTATTTATATAGAACGTCTCAAAGTACACTGGCGGCTCCAAGATTTCGTGTTTTTTTATTCCAGAAAAGTACCTTGAGTAATTTACTTACCGGCTTTATCCGGTTTTCTAAAATACAATTTGATTCGAATAATTCGCTTTTTTTTCGAAAAAACCGCCTATATTTGCAACGCTTTTTTCGGGCCGGGCGTTCCCCAACTAACTGTGGAATTTGAAAATCCGGCGCCAAAAGGGCTAAAGTACTGACTAAAAGCTCACAATGCGGGTGTGGCGAAATTGGTAGACGCGCTAGATTTAGGATCTAGTGCCGCGAGGCGTGGGGGTTCGAGTCCCTCCACCCGCACAACTGATCACAACATGAAATGGTTCTTGTCGCGTACATGCAACAAGGGCCATTTGTCTTTAAATTCATTGCTATAATGCCAAACGTAACCAGCGATCATTCTGACGCCCTCAACGCCCGCCTGACGGTAACCATTAAGCCGGAGGATTACCAGACCACCTATCAAAAGGAACTGGCTAAATACCAGGAGCATGGCCACCTGAAAGGCTTTAGAAAAGGGAAAACGCCCATGAGCGTAATTCGAAAAATGTATGGCAAAGCGGTACTTTCAGAAGTAGTGAACCGGGAAATTCAAAATGCTCTTTTTCAGCATATCGTAGACGAAAAATTGAATACGCTCGGACATCCCCTGCTGGCTGAAGATCAGGAACTGGTCGAGTTCGACCCCAAACACCTGCAGACCTACTCCGTTACCTTCGACCTCGGCCTTGCCCCAGAATTCGAACTGAAAGGCCTGGATGATGGCAGGGTATTCGACTATTTCAAAGTCGAAGTACCCCAAAGCATGATCGAAGAAGAACTAGACAACTTACGCCTACGCCATGGAGAGCGCGAGGAAACAACCAGCAGCCTGCAGGAAAATGACCTTGTTAAAGTAAATGCACGGGAACTGGAGGACGGTAAACCAAAAAAAGATGGCCTGGAAAAAGAATTCAGCCTTCTCCTTTCGAACATCAAGGAGGAAGCCCGTAAGGCCCTACTCGAAAAATCAGTGGGTGACCGTCTGAAAATGAACATTTTCGAGCTGGAAAAGGAAAACGATAGCTACGTACGCAAATATTATCTTGGATTGGAAGAAGACGATGAGCGAGAGATCAACCCGGAATTCGAATTGACTATCCAGTCGGCAAGCCACATTGTGCCTGCCGAGCTCAACGAAGCCTTCTTCAACCAAACGTTCGGCGAGGGCGAAGTTTCCACGGAAGCGGAAGCCCGGGAGAAGATTCGCTCTTACATAAAAGATTACCACCTGCCACAGGCCCAGGCCCTGCTTTTCCGGGAAATACAGGAACACCTCCTGGAGCAAAACCCCCTGGAATTACCCGATGCCTTCCTAAAGCGCTGGCTGGTCGCTTCCAACGAAGAAACCACGGAGGAATCCGTTGAGGCCTCCTATCAAAATTTTGCAGAAAACCTGCAGTGGACCATCATCCGCGAAAAAATAGCTAAACAAAACGACCTGGCGGTTACGCAGGAAGAAGTCTTGGAGCGCTTCAAAGGCCAGGTACGTTCTTATATGGGGAACAACCCCCAGTTCGACGAAAACTTCATCACAAATATGGCTGAACGCCTGGCCAGCGACTCCGATCAGGTCCAAAAGGTGGAATCCGAGATACTGTCTGACAAGTTAGCTGATGTACTTCGGGAAACCGTCCAACTCAATGAACAAACCATCACTATTGAAGCCCTCACCGAAAAACTGGAGGCGATCCGGAAACAAAATGGAGGTGCAGCAGAAATAGAGGATGCAGAAGAGGAATAGTGCATAAGATCCATGCTAAATAAAATCCGATTCAACCCGGACGGGGAGAAATTGTTCTTTTAGCGTATTTTGCCATGTAGTGGAATGTTTGTAAGCCGGAATGTTCAATTTTACACTTTCCCAAGGATAAGCAAAATCCTTTCCGGCTCGCGGCTGTTCTACTGCTTTATCCATTATCCGAAAAACAGACCATATGTTTCACAAGGATGAATTCATGAAATATGCTACCCGCCATTTGGGTATGAGTAGCATGCACCTCGAAAAGTACGCCCAAAATGTGGGTTCAGTTGCCGTTCCCAACATTCAGGGCTTTACCCCGAATGTGATCGAAGAACGTCAGATGAATGTGGCCGCTCTGGATGTTTTCTCTCGTCTAATGATGGACCGCATCATTTTTATGGGAGTCCCCGTAGATGATTACGTGGCGAATGTTATCCAGGCTCAGCTTTTGTTCCTGGAATCTACGGACCCCAAGCGCGACGTACAAATGTTTATCAACAGCCCCGGCGGTTCAGTGATGGCAGGCCTCGGTATTTACGACACCATGCAGTACATTTCTCCTGATGTAGGTACCATCTGCACGGGCATGGCCGCCTCTATGGGTGCCGTACTGCTTACTGCTGGCACCAAAGGCAAGCGCACCGGCCTATTCCACAGCCGGGTAATGATCCATCAGCCTCTGGGAGGTATGCAGGGACAAGTAACTGACATGGAGATCTACTATAACCTGATAAAGGAAGAACAAAAAGCCCTGTACGACATTTTGGCCACACACACCGGTCAGGACTATGACAAGATCAAGGAAGACTGTGACCGCGACTACTGGATGACCGCCAAAGAGGCCCTCGATTATGGTTTGATCGATGAAGTACTCGCCAGAAATTCGCCTAAAAAGCAATAAGCTAAGTACCTTGGTCGTAAGGAGTGCTAAAGCTTATTTTTTGCTTTAAGCATCCAAAATGGTTTTATTTTTTAGTGTAGTAGAAGGGTAAGTTGACACTCCCTTCTACCTCACCCTTTCAAAAAATTTCCGCCCTGGCCTCCAAACAGCTCAAGCAGGTAGGAAGGAAGGATTTTGATGAAGCTTTAAATCAAGCGATTATGCGAAAAGGAAAACAGAATTACAGATGCTCATTCTGTGGACGGGACAAATCGGAGACTTTAATGCTGATCGCTGGCATTGATGCGCACATTTGCGAAGTCTGCATTGAACAAGCCAAGGATATTCTGGACGAGGAGCTTTATGGAAAAAAGGAGGAGCAACAGCAGGAGGAAGTACAGGCTTCCAAACAGCCATTCACCCTTCCCGAATATGTTACCCCAATCGAAATAAAAAATCACCTGGATGAGTACGTTATCGGCCAGAAAGAAGCTAAAAAATATTTGTCGGTTGCCGTTTACAACCATTACAAGCGCCTGGGTCAAGCACTAAATGATGATGTAGAGATTGAAAAGTCCAATATTCTGCTGGTAGGTCGGACGGGTACAGGGAAAACCTTATTGGCAAAAACCATTGCCCGCTTTCTCAATATGCCTTTCTCTATCGTAGATGCTACCGTCTTTACCGAAGCTGGTTATGTAGGTGAGGATGTGGAAAGCATTTTAAGCCGTTTGCTCCAGGTTTGCGACTATGATGTGGCTGCCGCTGAACGCGGTATTGTTTACATTGATGAGATCGACAAGGTCGCCCGAAAGTCAGATAACCCCTCCATCACTCGCGATGTTTCCGGAGAAGGTGTACAACAGGCCATGCTGAAAATGCTGGAAGGCACCGAAGTAAATGTGCCGCCCCAGGGGGGCCGAAAGCATCCCGAACAAAAAATGATCAAGGTTAATACCCAAAATATTCTCTTCATTTGCGGAGGTGCCTTCGACGGTATTGAAAAACACATTGCCCGCAGGGTCAACACACAGGTGATAGGTTTCAAATCTGATGAAACCGCCAATGTCGACCGCGAAAATCTGTTGCCCTATATCTCTCAACAGGATATGAAATCCTATGGGTTGATCCCCGAGCTTATCGGACGTTTACCAGTCCTTACCTATCTGGAGCCTTTGGACTTTGAAGCACTCCGGCGTATTCTAACAGAACCCAAGAACTCTCTGGTCAAGCAATACGAAAAGCTGTTCGCTCTGGAAAACATTGAGTTGCGGTTTTCCGAGGATGCTATTGACTTAATTGCCGAAAAGGCGTTGGAATTCAATCTGGGGGCACGGGGATTACGCTCTATTTGCGAAGCAATTATGACCGATGCCATGTTCGAACTTCCCTCTCGAAAGGATATTCGGGAATACGTCATTACTGCCGATTATGCCTCCCGCAAGCTGGATCACTCCCGTATCGGCCAGTTAAAGGCGGCATAAGCCGGCTTTGCTGCCAGGTGGGGAATGATCTTCCTTTTAATTAAGAGCGCTCTAAAGTGGGTGTTTTTGTAGTAACTTTAGCTGGGAAGCAAGGTATAATATGCAGCAAAAAAGCAAACGCTACTTTATAGAACTGGCTTACAATGGGCATCAATACTTTGGCTGGCAACGGCAACCTGAGCAGATCACCATTCAGCAAACCCTGGAAGATGCGTTTAGCACTATCCTGGGGCAACCTTTCGAAATAACCGGTTGCGGCCGTACAGATACCGGGGTGCATGCCAGACAATACTTTGCCCACTTTAATTTCGACGGTAAATACCCTAAAGGCTTCCTCTCCCGTATCAATAAGTTTCTCCCCCCAGACATTGCCGTTTACCGGCTTTTCGAATCCTCCTGGGATGCCCATGCCCGCTTTGACGCCTACTACCGGGCCTATGAATATCACATTACTTTTAAAAAAGACCCATTTCGCCAGCATTTAGCCTACCAATACAGTTACCCCCAACGCCCCGACCTGGACCGCATGCAGGCAGCTGCCGCATTGTTGCTCGAGTTTGAAACCTTTTTGCCCTTTTGCAAGACTAATCACAATGCGAAGTCTATGCAGTGCGAACTGAAGCGTTCCGAATGGGAAGTTTCCAATGATGGGCACGATTTGATCTATCACATTGCAGCCAATCGCTTTTTGCGCGGAATGGTACGGCTAATAGTCGGGATGTGCCTGAATGTTGGATTGGGTAAAATTGACCTTCAGGCTGTCCGGATCGCCCTTGAACAACAAGAGCCCCTTTCGAAAAGTAGCAGTGCCCCGCCTCAGGGCTTATACCTAACGGATATTCGGTACCCCTGGCTTTAGGGAAAAGGCCAAAAAATTTAGTTTTTAAAAAAATGCTTACTAAAAGGTCCCGGGCCCCTACAATACTTTTTTCGCAATCTGGTCAGCCCACTTACTATTATTAGCTACATAAAAGAGCCCATTTAACAACCATTGACGATTAGCGACCAACCGTTGTCCCCAATATTTCAGGCTCATGTCCCGCCAGATCTTTTCGTAAACCATCTGATCATAAGTGCTGAGAGCTGCTGCAGAAAAATTTCCGGTTGCCATGTTCTTTACAATTACCTGAGCTGCACATTGTGCACTTAGGGCTGCATTTCCGATTCCTTCTCCCGTTGCAGGATCTACCAGGCCTGCTGCATCTCCAAGCAGCAGAAAGCGTTCTCCCGATATCGGCCTTTTTTTTGAACCCAGAGGCAGGCCTGCTCCAAGAGGTTTTCCGCAAGGCCGGGCATCCGAAAAGCGGTCACGAATCTCAGGAACAGATTCGATAAGCTGCAGCATGTTCTGGCGGAGATTGATCTTCCGTTTTCGAATTTCCCGGCTCAACATCCCAAACCCGGCATTACAACGACCATCTGCCAGTGGGAACAGCCAAAAATATCCCGGCAGGAAGTCCTTGTCAAAAAAGAATTCCAACCTATCATTTTGAAGGCCTTTTACATTGGCAAAATAAGCCCTGATCGCAGAGCTATGATGCCGCTCTTCCTGTTTCCAGTGCCCAAGGCTTCGAGCAACCAGGGAACTGGCCCCATCTGCCCCAACTATCAATTTTACCAGTAAGGGCCGGTTCCTTCCCTTAATAAAAACCTGGATACCGTCCCGAACCCGTCTCAGCTGCGTAACCGGTGTTGCCGTACGGATCCGGGTGGAAGTATATTGATCGACCAGGCCAAGCAGCCAGTTATCAAAGTCAAAACGCGGAATGGTATAACCTTCGGTAACGAAGGAGGTCTGATATTCCATACCATTTGGTGCCACTGCCCGTGCATGCAACATGCGCTGCTTGACCATCAGTTTATCCAGGGCCACATTAATTTCCGGCCCCATTTCCCGGATGGCACGAACTGCACGCATGGGGATGGCATCTCCGCAGGCTTTATCCCGTGGGAAGACTGCCCGGTCAAGCATCAAAACCCTCAGGCCACTATTTTGCAAAGCAAGGGCAAGAATGGAGCCGGCCGGCCCGGCACCAACGATCACACAATCAAAATCATAGCTTGGCATGGACATGCGTTTAGGGTAAGGACTCCTCCACTGATACTCCAATTTCTTGAAGTCGAAAAAAATTAACCTACCAAACCCCCAAGATGCGATTATCCTGCCTAATTTGAAAATAGGAATTGCGTTGCGCCCCAAACCCTTTTGCAAGTTCGTTATTGCCTTGAGTATTGAAGTCCAACCGCAGCGGACGGTTGGCATTCGAACGCAGGGTCAGTTCGGTGAGGAATTCCAGAGCGCCCATCTCCTTTCCCCGATTGGAAACCGCAGGAGCCAGACTTAACACCTTTCCATTACTAAAAATGAAAAAGTTGACCGCTAATAACTTTTCCTGGGCATCGGTCACCCCAGAGGCAAACCCCCAGCCCCTGTGCAGGACATTATACATAACCCGTTGTAAGGCGTGAAATTTACGATCGATACCAGGCCTATCCCTGGCGTGCTCCCGGTAAAATTCGGCAATGGTCTCGGGTTTCACGCCCCCGGCTGGTCGTAGCTCTTCTTCCCGTGCCCTTTCCAGTTGCTGTTGTACTCCAGTACTAAATCGTTGGGCCAATACTTCAAAGGGCTCATGGAGCATTAATTGATAGTTTTCATGTTCAAGCACGACAAAGCCCTGGTCTACTTCCGGTGTATTCCCTTCATTGAGGACAATGTCTACATATCGATATTCTTCTGGAATAGCCTTTAAATTAGCCTGAAGCCTTTTCCGGGAAAGTGCCTTTACGCTGTATAACCCTAGCTGAGGCATAAGATACGGCTGATATAGCTCCTTTCTTCCCAAAAAATTAGTCCGCCAAACTAAAGGAAAAACCGATTGATAATCCCCCTCCACTAAGGCCTCCCAATCCTTGGCCACTGTATCCAGGTACCACATATACCCAAAGATATTTCCGTTTAGTGCATAATGCACACAACTGTTCCATTTTACCTTATCGATCTCTTCTCGGGGAATTCGTTTAATGTCCATTTCGGTGATTTTTTAGCTGGAAGATGCATTCGGCTCCAAAATCCTCCTTTCCGCATTCGTTATCCATCGGCATATTGATAAACCATTCGAGCGACTTATAGTTTGTATATTGTCTGCAAACATAAACCAGCACCCGTATGGGCTGCTACAACGCTTCGACTATGACCAATTGGAAATGGCTGCCCGCCGGGCTGATCCTGTTCCTGAGTCTTATAGCCCTTACCTGCTCGAATAACACAAAAGAAGATATTCCCACTATCGGCTTCGTAGATGCTTTTGAAGACAGCACTATTGAGCAAGCCAAAGAAGGGTTTCTGGCCGCTCTTTCAGACAAGGGCTTTTCAGAAGAGATGGGCAACCTTAAAGTATTGTATAGAAATGCCCAGGGAGATATCCCTACGCTGACCCAGATCATACGCTATTTCTTATCGCAAGAGGTGACTCTTATTGCTACCAGTCCTTCACTTTCTACCATTACTGTTGTACAACAAACCGAAGAGGTACCGATCTTCATGATGGTATCTCCTACCCCTTCCCTTATGGGAGTGGAAAAAAATGGACAAACACCAACTAACCTTTTCGGTGTAGCGGAAAACCTGGAATATATCGATACCTCTTTTTTACTAATCCCCCAACTACTTTCGCAAAACGATGCACCCCTTCGAATTGGTCTCCTGTACAACCAGTCAGAGCCCCAATCTGTTGATGCTTACAAACGCCTGCAAGGCTTGGCTAAAACCAATAATATTACCCTGGTTGCCCGCCCGGTGAACGCCACGGCTGATGCGCCTCTGGTCACCAGTGCCCTGATCAATGCTAAGATTGACGCCTTTTTCGCCAATCCGGACAACACGGTTTTCGGCGCTTTCGAAACTATTCTAAAAAGCTGTAATGAAGCTGGTATTCCTGTATTTACCAGTGAGGCCGGCCTGGTTGCCAGGGGGGCAGTGGCAGCATTCGGGGCAGATATTTATCAGTGGGGTTATCAGGCGGGGGAGGAAGCTGCACGTTTTTTAGAGAAGGGCAATATACAGAACCTGCACTGGGCGTTGGTCCGAGAACGCCGACGCGTCTATAATCCCGCTGCTGCTTCCCGTTTTGGTATTGTTTTGCCCCCTGCTTACGAACCCATCCAATAATGACCTTTTTCCTATCTGCTCTCGTACTGGGCTTTTGCTTATCGGCTATGGGCCTGGGAATCTTCATAAGCATGAAGATCTTTCGAATTCCGGATATTACCACAGATGGTAGTTATACCCTGGGCGCTGCCCTGACTGCCGTTTTACTGCAGCAAGGCTGGCCCTTCCTTTTGATCCTTCCCCTGGTCATGATAGTGGGAGCATTTGCAGGAATACTAACTGGCATGGTCCACACCAGACTTAAGGTAGATGCCCTATTGGCGGGAATTCTGATCATGACTGCCTTGTATTCCATAAACCTCCTCCTCATGGGGCGATCCAACATTCCTTTGTTAGAGCCGACGACACTTTTCGATTGGTTTACTCCATTTTCGAAAGCCATTTATAACGAACTTCTGATCAGTTCTCTGATCATAGGCGCTCTGGCTGCCATACTTGCCTATGTTTTACGCACCGACTTTGGAATCGCTATGCGGGCAACAGGTGAAAGCACCTCCATGACGCGCGCCAATGGGATCAATAATGATGCCATGAAGATCATTGGCCTCGCAATGGCCAATGCCCTTACTGCAGTAAGTGGTTTTTTAGTTGCCCAATATCAGGGATTCGCAGATATCAACATGGGGATCGGGATTGTCCTGGTTGGCTTGGGTTCTGTATTGATCGGTGATGCAGTGATCAACTGGTTGGGGGTTCGCCCAATACTTTTGAGATTACTTATGGTGACGCTGGGATGTATATTGTTTCAAACCATGCTGGCTGCTGCCCTGGCTTCGGGTATCAACCCCAACTATCTTAAATTAATAACCTCGGTCTTTGTACTCCTGATCGTCGGTCTTCCACAAATCACCCAAAGACGAAACCTGGTATGATCGAACTTCAACAAGTACGGGTACTGTTTAATCCCGGCCAAATCAACGAGGTATTGGCCCTGAAAAATATCAATCTTCAAGTAAAACAAGGGCAGTTTATGGTCCTTATCGGATCAAATGGCTCTGGCAAAACGACACTGCTCAATACTATTAGTGGTTCCGTATTACCTACTTCGGGCAAGGTATTCTTAAAAGATACCGAGGTTAGTTCACTTCCGGATTTTCGCCGCAGCCGGTGGATCGCAAGGGTGTTCCAGGACCCTTTGGCAGGTACAGCTCCGGAGCTCAGTATACTGGACAACTTTCGCCTTGCTGCCCTGCGGACCCGGCAGAAAGGTTTACGGATAGGGATCACGCAGGCATTCAGGCAGCGTGTTGCTGAGCAGATTGCCCGCCTTGGACTGGGCCTGGAAAATAAATTACAACAACCCATGGGAAGTCTTTCAGGCGGGCAGCGCCAGGCACTTACCCTGCTTATGAGCGTTATGGATCACACAGATATATTACTACTCGATGAGCCCACGGCTGCATTAGACCCCAGGTCGGCCGAGGTAGTCATGCAAACCGCTCAAACCCTGATCAAAGAACATTCCCTGACGACTATCTTGATTACCCATCATATGCCTGATACCCTTAGTTATGGAGACCGCCTATTATTTATGCAGGATGGGAAGATCGTACAGGATCTAGAAGGAGATGCCAAGGCGAATCTAAAGCTTGAACAAGTATACGACTGGTTCCGGTAAAGGGGGGGGAGAATTGGTAATTTTCAATAGCAAAAACTCAAATTAATGCCTTGGTACTCCATGTTCCTTTTCCTCGGAGCCGTTCAGGGCCTGGTAATGGGCATACTACTTTGGCGGGATCCAGGAACACCAGGTAGAGCCAATCGGTGGCTGGCGGTATTGCTATGGTTATTTGCCTACCGGCTGGGGGTGCAGTTATTGCGGGAACAAGAACTAACCGGTGTACACCACTGGTCTTATTATTTTCTGCTTGAGTATACCTGGGTTTACGGAAGTTTGATCTTTGGATATACCCGTTCCCTGCTTCGCCCCGAGTATCCTCTGCAAAAGGGAGACCTTTGGTTATGGGTACCGATAGTATTGCAATTTATTTTCAGCAATTTCATTAAGTGGCAAAACTGGTTTTGGGACGGCAGTCGGGAAAGTCTTACTTGGGCAGGATACGAAGGTTACCGGCTTTGGGTCCACACCCCTTTCGAACTAGGAACAGCTATGGCTCTGGTCGTATATTTTAGTTTTCGAAGCCTCCGTTTAATTAATATACCACAAGCTGGTGATCGAATTTTACAAGCCCGTTTTCGCAAGTACCTGAAGCAAACCCTCCACCTTTATCTTCTCTATGCTTTACTGGTAATTTCAGTAACCCTGATCGATTACCTCTTTTATGATTTTGCCTTTCACCCTCAGTATATGTACCCAGTTTATATTGGATTGGCCCTGATCACCTACTGGCTGGGGTTAAATGCTCTATTACAGCGGAACCTTTCCATTTTTGTAAAACCGAAACCCAAACCGACCTTAGAAGACCAGAACCTGGCACGTGCAATCGAGGACCTAATGCAAAAGGAGTTGCTCTACCGAAAACCGGACCTTAAGGTAGCAGACCTGGCCGAGGCATTGAATACGAAGGCATTCAGAGTTTCTCGTGCGCTGAACTCCGTACAAATGGAAAATTTCTCGGATTATATAAATAGCTTGCGTATTACAGAAGTTCGACAAAGAATAAAGGACCCTGCATACCAGCACCTCACTCTGCTTGCCCTCGCCTTCGAGGCCGGTTTTAACTCCAAAGCCAGTTTTAACCGGGCAGCAAAGAAATTAACCGGACAATCCCCCAGTGAATGGCTTGAAAAAAGGTCCCAATTTCGAAATTGAGGCGCAAGAAGGCTTAATTTCGGGCAGTTTGGCTGCAAAAACGTATGCACCCATTAATTCTTTTAATCAGCGTTGGGCTTCTTTGTTCGAATATCAGCCAAGCTCAGAGCCCACTTACTGCACCTTTACCTGCTCCCTTATCAGAACTTCCAGTTGCCCTTGAAGTACATCACTTTCCCGACCCCGTACCCGCAAACCCGGGAACCGCTAAGGATGCATTCAACTGGTATTGGAAACACACCACTAGTTTACTTTCACAAGAGCCCGTACAGATCGAAGAAGGAGGAGCTTACCTATTTTACAATCAACAATGGAACCTTAGGGTACGCTATGATCGCCGGGAAATGAGCAAGCTTTTCCACTGTCCCAAGGGGGATATGCAGCCTGGCCAGCCTTACACCTTTCCTGATAATTGGCGTACCGACAACGAAGCCAGAGGAGGCTGGGCCCTTTGGTACGTCATAGCTCGAAAACCAAATGGGGAACGTATTTGCGGATATGCCCCCCTGGAAACTCTTCCCAATTAAAGGATTCAACCATGCATTTTTATACAGAGCCGCCATGCAGTGCGGTTCTTTAAAACCCAAAATTATGTCTCGTTTATTATTTTTATTCATTTTGTGCGGGCCTGTGGTCCAGGCCCAATACTTCACCCTAGACCAAAAGGACAACCAACTGATATGGACCGGCAAGGCTGCCTTCAGCACTTATTCTCTTTCCGGTACTCTGGAAGCCCAGGACGGCTATATGCATATTCGAAACGATTCCCTAATCCGGGGCCGGGTCACCATAGATATGCAAAGCTTACATTCAGATATCAAGCGATTAAAAAAGCACCTGAAAAGTGCCGATTTTTTCGAAGTGGCTAATTACCCTGAGGCTGTTTTTGAAATCGAAACGGAGCAGGCTTGTACCTCCGCAGAACCAAGGAAGGTTTTAGGCCAGTTGACCATAAAAGGGCAAACACATCCACAAGTGGTCGAGATTACTTGTTATCGAAACAAGGAGACATGGAGACTGAAGGGGCATGCCGAGCTTGATCGAACAGACTATGGGGTCAATCACCATTCTCCTTCCCTGTTTTCCAACCTGGGCGATCAGGCGATCGCAGATACCTTTGATTTGGATTTTGACCTGAAATGGGAAGAGAAAAAATAACCTAAGGGATCTTCACATTTGCATTCAACAGCAGCAACCCTTAAATAGGCTATCCATAAAAATGAAGGGAGGAGGCTACATCAAAGGCCTTTTCGCCTTTTCTAAGAATAAGGAAAGGTTTTTTGAAAAAATTTGAGGATGTCCCAAAATGCCTATGGCATGTTGAGACATCCTCATCTGATCACCCACATTCACTGTGGCCGCAACTTTTGCAGATCAGACAACCCTCTTTGTAAATGAGGCCATCGACATCGCCGCAGGAGGGGCAGGTTTCTTTGACTGCCTTAGTACCATCTGGAATAAAGCGCTTGAGGGCGCGTACCACACCGTTTTTCCAGGTGTTGATGTATTCCTGTTCGGCATTGAGTCCACTAACCAGATTGACTACGTGGGTCAACGGCATTCCGTGGCGAAGAACCCCGGAGATCAACTTAGCATAGTTCCAGTATTCTTTATTAAAGGATCGGCTCAGGCCTTCAATCGTCACCCGGTACCCCTCCTTGTCCATGAACTGGAAGTCGTATCTATTTTCCTCCCGATCTTCATCCCGGGCTTTGATCACCCAACCCTTTTCGACATATTCCGGCAACCGGAAGGTATCTACCGCCCGACCGGTAAAGATCTCATACGGTTTACCTTCGAACAAGCCGATCACTGCGATCCAGTCTTCGTCGTTATTTCGAATGCGCACAATTTCTGCCTCCAGCTTATTGGGGCGCTTTGGAGAAGCTGTTTCCCGGAAGAGGGTAGCTTCTTCTTCCTGTTTTTTCTCTTCATCCGAAACCAGCACGCCTGAGCGGGAACCATCGCGATAGATAGTACAACCCTTACAACCAACCTCCCAGGCTGTCTGGTAGATCTTTTTCACCATTTCTACGGAGGTCTCCTGCGGGATGTTTACCGTCACGGAGATCGAATGGTCTACCCATTTTTGAATGGCGCCCTGCATTTTCACCTTTTGCACCCAGTCGACATCATTGGCGGTTGCTCCGTGGTAGGGGGACTGTTCAATGATCGGCTTAAGCTCTTCAGCGGACATTTTCTTCACTTCCTCTACATCATATCCATTGGTTTCCAGCCAGTCCATAAATTTATGATGGAAAACATTATATTCTTCCCAATGGTCGCCCACTTCGTCAATGAAAGTGACATTCACATCCTTATCGTTGGGGTTGACCTTGCGGCGACGCTTGTAGGAGATCAGGAATGCCGGTTCGATCCCGGAAGTGGTTTGCGTCATTAAACTGGTGGTACCCGTGGGGGCAATGGTCAGCAGAGCTATATTGCGGCGGCCATATTCCACCATCAGATCGTATAATTCTGGATCTGCTTCCTTTAAACGGAGAATGAAGGGGTTCTCCATTTCCCGTTTCGCATCGAAGATGGGAAAGGCTCCGCGATCCCGCGCCATTTCTGCAGATGAACGGTATGCTGCCAGAGCCAGGTTTTTGTGTACTTCTACTGAATGTTCGATGGCCTCATCAGTACCATACTGCAGCCCCAGGGCAGCCAGCATATCCCCTTCGGCAGTGATACCTACACCCGTGCGGCGACCGTTCACACAAGCATCCAGGATCTTATTCCACAATTCAAGCTCTACCTGTTTTATCCCTCCCGGCTCGGGGTCCTTACTGATCTTATCGATGATACGCTCGACCTTTTCGATCTCCAGGTCAATGATGTCGTCCATGATCCGTTGAGCAATAGCTACGTGCTTACGGAATTTCTTGAAGTTGAATTTTGCTTTGGAGGTAAAAGGCTTATCCACATAGCTGAACAGGTTAACGGCCAGCAGGCGACAGCTGTCATAGGGGCAAAGCGGGATCTCACCACAGGGGTTGGTCGAGATCGTACGATACCCAAGGTCTGCATAACAATCGGCAACAGACTCCTTGATGACAGTATCCCAAAATAGAACACCAGGCTCGGCAGACTTCCAGGCGTTGAAAATGATCTTATCCCAGAGCTTGGTGGCACTAATATCCTTGGTGAAGGTGGGGTTTTTGCTGCCTACAGGATACTTTTGAGTGTAAGGTTCTCCGCTAAGGGCAGCTTTCATAAAAGCATCGTCAATGCGAACAGAGACATTGGCTCCGGTCACCTTGCCCTGTTCCATTTTAGCATCGATAAAGTCCTCGGCATCAGGATGGCGGGAGGATACCGTCAACATCAAAGCACCGCGCCGACCATCCTGTGCTACTTCCCGGGTAGAGTTACTATATCTTTCCATGAAAGGGACAATACCGGTAGAGGTCAGGGCCGAGTTCATGACAGGGCTCCCTTTGGGACGGATGTGGGAAAGATCCTGCCCAACACCACCCCGGCGCTTCATTAATTGAACTTGCTCTTCATCAGAACGAATGATGCCCCCGTAGCTGTCTGCACCGTTTCCGATGACGAAGCAGTTCGAAAGAGAAGAAATCTGGTAATTGTTCCCGATACCCGCCATTGGGCTACCCTGCGGAACAATGTATTTGAACTCCTGCAGTACCTCGTAAACCTCTTCTTCCGTAAGGGGATTGGGGTATTTCGCCTCGATGCGGGCGATCTCCCTGGCGATACGCCGATGCATATCGTCGGGCGTCCGCTCGTAAATATTTCCAAATGAATCTTTAAGTGCGTATTTATTGACCCATACGCTACCGGCGAGTTCATCGCCTTTAAAATATTCCGTGGCCGCTTTAACCGCCTCTTCGTAGGGGTAGGTGCTGGCTTTGGTTTTTGGATTGGCTGTTAATGGTGCGTCCATAAGTTAAAAATTGAGTGGATGAGGAATCAGCAATCAGCAGTCAGAAAAGTGAACCGGGAGAGAGCCGCAATCAGCTTTCCTTTTTCGGGCCCGAAAAAGGAGTACTCATTTGAAAACTCGTAAAATCCTACACTTCATTAATACTGCATGAAGAAGCAAATTGCAGTTTTTTTTTATGGACAACAAGGAAGCCGACCTTCAAAACATCCACAACTTTTCCACAAAGAGAAAATAATATTTGACTTTTTGGAAAAAAATGATTAAACGCTTGAGGTTGATATCTACAAGTGAGCACAACGCAATTTCCACTTCCAGCCTGGAGTTAAGAGATCAAATAATTCCCTTCATTTACCTAAGGTTTCCGGTGGATGGCAAATGCTCCATTAAATGTCCGACAATCAACTTAACGTCCCTTCGAATGACCCCCAAAATACCCCCGGGTGTATAATTATCGAACCCTAGAAAATACAAGCCCTCAAAATGGCCGCTCCCGATAACCTCCCTTGGGCATTGGTTCGAATCCAGTAACCCATCCGGGCGGTCAAGCAGTGCCTCCAGGCCGGGACGATAACCCGTAGCCAGGATAACAGCATCAAACGCCTCCTTTTCGCCATTGGAAAACTGAACATAACCACTTGAAAAACAATCTATTCCAGGTTTAAGTTGAATATTGCCTTTTCGAATTTGATCAGCAGTCCCTATATCGACCACAGGAGTCTTACCCGCTTCCCGCAATTGCCTGGCGGGAGGCACTTTCGCCAATGGTAATCCGTATTTGGGCAGATCGCCCATGGTGAAATGACGCATCAGTAAACCAAGCCGGTCTCCCAACCAGGTGGGCAACTGTGCCAATCTCAAGGCTGTTTTTTGAGTGGAACGCCTTGCAAAGTCGCGTGGAACAATATTTACAGGAGATCGCACTGCAAGGCTGACCGATATACCAGCCTCGCAAAGGTCCAGTGCGATTTCCGCCCCGGTATTCCCCATGCCAACTACCAATACTTTTTGACCGGTAAAAGGTAGAGGGTTCTTGTAGGCACGGCTGTGAATGATCTTGCCAGTGAAGGTATCTTCCCCTGGAAAATCCGGCCGCTTAGGAATGCGATTCACTCCACTGGCAAGTATGACCTTCGGGCTTTTGTATTGCCGGTCTTGTGTTTTCACTAACCAGTGCCCGTTGGTTCGCCAGATGCGGTTTACCTCTTGTTCGAAAACGGGTTGAATGCCAAAATGCCGGGCATACGATTCCAGGTATTCCACCACCTGGGCCCTGGGTATATATTTCGGGCTGGCAGCATCAAAGGATAAGCCCGGCAAGCTGGACAACTCCTTGACCGTATGCAAATGCAAGCGATCATAGTGCGAACGCCAGCTGCTGCCAACCTGTTTGGTGCGCTCTAAAAGGGTATAGTCCAGGCTCGCTTCTTCCAGTTGTGCCGCCATGGCCAAACCTGCCGGCCCTGCTCCTATAATCAGAATTGGGGTGTCCATTATCATTTCCTCCTTTTTAAGCCCGAAAACTGGTCAATAAATTTTCCATTTCCTGATTGCCTTGCATCTGCGCATAGGATAAGGGCGAATGTCCTTTTTTATCTTCCAACAGCGGATTGGCACCTGCAGCCAGCAAGAGTTTTGCGATTTTCTTTTTGTCAAAAGTAACAGCAAAGGTCAGGGCGCTAGCCCCATCCTTGTTCTGGACGGTGACATCCGCTCCATTTTCGATCAACAAGACAGCAATCTCCTCATAGCCCTTAAAGCAAACCCCCATTAGGGCGGTATTGCCCAATGCGTCCTGGGCATTCACCCTGGCACCTGCAGTCAACAAAGTACGGGTCACCTCCAATTGCCCCAAATAAGAAGCAAAAATCAATGGGGTAAAACCACCTTGATCAATAGCATTGACTAATTGAGGTCGCTCCTGTAATAATTGGCTTAAGGCCCTTACTTTGCCTTGTCTGATCAACTCGTGCACAGATTCCATTTTTGGTTTTGAACCGGATACCAGTTCGAAAATAAAAAAAACAGCTGCTATAAAAAAGGCAAACCAAAATGTATTCTTTTACTTTACTCATAATTAAAACTTATCAAATTGACCTTAGTCCAACTGGAGTATGCCCTAAGTCTGCAACGGTTGAAAAGCTTTGGACGAGCTGCTGAATCCTTAGGGATCAGCCAACCCGGTTTAAGTATTCAGATCCGAAAACTGGAAGAGGAGATTGGATTGACACTCTTCGATCGCTCACAGAAAAAGATCCGGCCAACCCCTGCGGGAGAACGCTTTTTGGAGCGGGCTACCTTGCTGCTGAACGAAGCCAGGCAACTTAGAGAATTGGCGAATACACTCAATCAGGAATTCACAGGGAAATTACGACTTGGGGTCATCCCCACCCTCGCCCCCTACTTGCTACCCCTGTTTATACAGCATCTCAATGAAACCTACCCCGACCTGAATATATATGTAAAGGAAGCCCTTACAGAAGAAGTCCTTCAAGGGATCAAATCAGGGGAATTGGATATGGGCATTATTGCCACCCCTATAACCACAAAAACACCGCTTAAGGTGCTTCCGCTTTTTTACGAGACCTTTCATCTCTATGTTGCCAGGTCGCACCCCTTGTTCAACGCTAGGGAAATCAGCCTGGACGAAATTCCTTCCAGTGATCTTTGGTTACTGAAGGAAGGAAACTGTTTGCGCAACCAGGTCGACCAAATCTGCGATCTGAAATCCAGAGGCAAACAGGACCAAAATCAGTTCTTCTTTGAAAGTAATTCTATTGAATCCCTTTGTCGGATCGTAGAACATCGCGGCGGGGTAACTATCTTACCGGAATTAACCACCCTCCAGGTCGAAAGTGAACAGGAAGACCTCATAAAAACTATTGCCGGCCCTCGCCGGTTGAGGGAGGTCAGTGCCATACATTTGCACCGTCACGTTCGCCAGAACCTGCTGGTGGAAATTGCCGACCTCATTCGAAACAGCGTTCCCAAGAATATGTGGAAGGCAGAAGGAGAGGTGGTAGCTACCGCCATTCGAATAGAATAAATAAAATCTACCGAAAACGAGTAATTAAATAAAGGTAGGAAGCATCAAACTTAAACCGATATTAAAGGTATAATTTATAGGCTTGTCCACTGAACCAAAGAACAATATACACCATGCCCACCCAACTGGAACAACTTGAAAAAGCCGGTCGTGAAAAGATTCGAACAGACCTCTATTATATCATGCGACGGTTTCGCGCCAGCCTGGAAAAGCAGGGCGAAACGCAAATTGCAGCTGCCCTCCCATGGATCAATGAGCAACGGCAATTACCAGAAAACATTGAAGAACGAAAACTCATTCAGGCCCTGAGCATGTCCTTTCAACTGCTCAACATGGTCGAAGAAAATGCCGCTGTTCAATTCAGGCGCCGTCTGGAGACCGAACTGGGTCCTCAGTCCATCCGGGGGTCCTGGGTTGAAACCTTTCAACGTTGGCAGCAAGCAGGCTACACCCCCGAGGCCATGGCTGCATTGCTTCCTAAGGTCCACGTCGTCCCGGTCTTGACTGCCCACCCCACGGAGGCCAAGCGCATTACTGTACTGGACTTGCACCGGGAGCTTTACCTGCAGTTGGTCCGGCGGGAGAATAAGGTCTGGTCCCCTAGTGAACAGCGAACCATGGAGCGAGAGATCGAGGCGCTGCTCGAACGCTGGTGGCGCACCGGAGAGATCTACCTGGAAAAACCACGCCTGACCGATGAGCGCAACAATTTGCTGCACTATTTTACTCAGGTTTTTCCTGCAGCACTGGAAAAAGTGGATCAACGCTTACGCGACGCCTGGTCTTATATGCAATTCCCAGAGGAACTATTACAAACTGCTGAGCAATTTCCACTTTTGCAGTTTGGAAGCTGGGTAGGTGGGGATCGCGACGGTCACCCCTTTGTGACCCCTGAGATTACAAGGGAAACCCTCTTATTGCATCGAAAGGCTGCCCTTCAACTTTATTCCAGGGAAATTGAACAACTAGCCGCAAGACTCAGCTTTTCCGACCGACTCAATAATACCCCTGAAGAATTTCGCGAAGCCCTGAACTCACGCATTGCTCATTTTGGGCCTGCCGGTGAAGCTGCCCGCGACCGAAATCCAAACGAACCCTGGCGGCAATTTTGCAACCTTATTAGCCTGCGCCTTGAAAACACCCTGGCGGAAAAGTTGGAAAACCCTGATACGGCCTACCTTCGACCTGCCGACCTGGCGGAAGACTTGCGGTTGCTCCGTACCTCGCTGTCCACCATCAACGCGCGGGAGGTTGCCCAGGAATTGATCTTTCCTCTGGAACGTCGCTTGTTATGCTTCGGCTTTCACCTCGCCCGATTAGATATTCGCCAGAACAGCGCCTACCATGAGAAGGCTCTCGGCCAACTCCTACAGGCCGCTGGTTTTGAAAATTATCAATACGGGGAATGGTCTGAACAGCAGCGCCTGGATTTTCTCAACAAAGAGCTGCAAACCAACAGACCCTTTGTGACCAGGGGCGCAAGCTGCGGCCCGGAAGCGGACCAGGTGCTGGGGTATTTCCAGGTACTTCGTGATCATATTGACCGGTATGGAGCCGATGGCATTGGAGCCTTGATCGTAAGTATGACCCGGTCGCTAAGCGATTTATTGGTCGTTTACCTGTTTATGCGAGAGGTTGGTCTGTTGTATTCTGGCTTACCCGTGGCTCCCTTGCTGGAAACTATCGAAGACCTTCGAGCAGGAGAAGGTATCCTCGATGCCTTCCTCGATCACCCCCTAAGCCGTACACTTCGAAAAGGACAACAGGAACCCGTTCAGGAAGTCATGTTGGGCTACAGCGACAGTAACAAGGACGGCGGCATCCTGGCCAGCCGCTGGAGTATTTACCAGGCCGAGAAAAGACTTACCAGCATAGGGGATAAACAGGGAGTACTGCTTCGTTTTTTCCACGGGTCAGGAGGAACCATCAGCCGGGGTGGTGGGAAGATCCACCGCTTCCTGGAAAGTATGCCAACCGGTTCGGTCAGCGGTCATTTCAAAATGACGGTACAGGGAGAGACCATTGCCCAACAATACGCTAACCTCCTCAATGCCACTTACAACCTTGAGATGCTGGTCTCCGGCGTCGCCCGGCAAGCCCTATCCACCCGGCAAAATGCCCCTGGACAGGACTATCCCGAAGAGGAGTTAACCCAACTCACCGAAAGGAGTTTCAACAATTACCGTAACCTGATCGAACATGCCCAGTTTATTCCCTTCTGGAGTAAAGCTACCCCTATCGATGTGTTGGAAAACAGTAAGATCGGGTCCCGCCCAGCCCGCCGTACCGGTCGACGCAGCCTGGAAGATCTACGCGCTATCCCCTGGGTTTTCAGTTGGGGCCAGTCTCGCTTTAACCTGACAGGTTGGTATGGGATTGGTTCCGCTCTTGAAGAGCTCTCCCAAAGCCGGCCCGAAGCCTATGAAGCCCTGAAAAAGGTAGCCAATTTATGGCCGTTTCTGCGCTACACCCTTATACAAGTCGAAACGCAATTATTGAATGCTGATCCCGAGGTTATGGAAGCCTTTGCCAATCAAGTGCTGGACGAACAAGCCCGCGAGACCATCTTCGACCTGATTCTGAAAGACCTGGAAAGTGGCAAACACCAGGTGGCTCAAATGCTGGGATCCAATATAGCCGAAAGACGGGTCACTCAACTGGAAAATGTCCGGCTCAGAGGAGAAGCCCTGCGTATCCTGCACCGCATGCAGTTGAATTACCTGCAACAATGGCGGGAACTTCAATCAAAAAAGGCCATTCAACAGTCAGAAGAGCTTTTACCCCGCTTATTGCTGCTGGTTAATGCGGTTTCAGGCGGGTTGAAAAGTACAGGATAGGGTCTTCTAAAAGAGGTATCCAAAACTTAAAAAACCTTTCAGGCCACTCTTGATATCTTCCGTTTCGTTAAATGGAGCTGAAACGGTCAGTGCAATGGGCCCAACGATCGTTCGATAACCAAGGGTAAGGCCACCCCCCAGACGAAAGCGCTCCACCGATCCGGATAAATTCACGGACTGGGGTTCCCTGAAATAGCCTGCGCTCAGGTCAGCAGCGATCAGGAGATTATCCGTAAGAAAGTGCTGGTACCCTAAACTGCTACCCAAGGCAATATCTGCAACATCCTCATTTGCTTCCAGGCCATAGAAGGGGATGGCCCGATCATTGGTGCGCTGCGGGGCCCCTATAAGAAAAACCTCCCCAAAACCATTTTCCAGATTCCAGATAGCGCCGACAAAGGGCTTCAACCGAAGTGATGCTCTACGATTAACCGGTAAAAGAACATCCATCTCCAGCAGTCCCCTCTGGTAATTTGAGAAAGCCAATTCGTCATTGAATGGCAATTCTAAAAAGGCGACCTGAATATCACTATCCTGGTTGTAGATCTGTGCGAATTCCAACTTCAGCCGGGTACCAAGTCGTGGAAACACGTTTCTATCCAGGGTATTGTGCTCCAAAATACCGACCAGGCTAAGGTTTTGTTGTTTCAACTTTTCGAAAAGAATATTTTGCTCCCCAGCCACCGGATCAATGGTCAAAAAGTTATACTCCAACCCTAAACTAAGGCCGGTATTGCGGCCAAAGCGGCGAAAAAGCATGCTTCGAATAGGGGTTTCCGAAACTCGGTATTCCTGATTAATGAGGTTATTTTGAATAAACGGAATACGGTCCCTGTTAAAAGCTACCTCGGCAGTTAACCCCAGGTTGCGTTTGCTATTGAGGTATTTAAGATAGTTTAAACGCACTTTAAAGTTTTCGGTAACCCTTGCGATCAACATCAACCTGGATTCCCTGAATAGCCGGTTGCGCAAGGTCAGATTGAAAAGGAAACCTGCCTCGTGGTAGCTATCATAGTTTAGAGAGGTCTTGACCAGGTCAGGTAATTTTTCATCCACCCGGTAAGTCAATACCGTTTCCCCTTCCCGCTGCTGTAGACGGTAGGTAACCTTTTCGAATAAATTGGTACCATATAAGCGCTCCAGACCTTCCTCGATCTGCCCGACCTGAATACTGTGCGAAGGCTCCAGTCCGGATCGCCCGACAATCTCCTCGTTCGAGATCTGCTGATTCCCTTGTGCCTGGATTCGATCCACCTGGATATAGGAAGAGGCAGGCAATGGAGCAAAAGGATAAGGCGGCCCTAAAGCATCCAAGGAATCGGCCAAGGTCTTTAATTTATCAAATTGGGCACGCGCAGCAGCCTCGCCCGCCTCGATAATAGTTTTACTTTTTTTGAAGTCCTGTGCACCGAAACCAAGAAGGTTCGGCTCGATATAGAGATCTAAAAGCGGCATTTGGTTCTCCGCATCTTTGATGCTCATCAGGAAGGCTACCTGGACGAGGATATCCGCAAAGTTTTTCAATTCGTCTTCGCTATGTTGAAGGGCTCCGGTATAAGCACCGATGACGACTTCGGCACCCATATCCACGACCTCTTCTACCGGGAAGTTCCGGATCAAGCCACCGTCCACCAGGACCTGGCCATCCCGCCGGACTGCTGTGAACACTGTCGGGATGGCCATACTGGTACGCATGGCATCCGGAAGGTAGCCCTCCTCCAGTACTACAGGCTCTCCGCTGGCGACATCGGCTGCCATGCATTTGAAAGGAATGGGGAGCTCTGAAAATGCTTCAACAGAATAGGCCGGCAAGGCAAGCCGGGATAATAATTTTTCGATCTGTTGTCCGTTAATAGCCCCGGTTGGCGGTTTGATCTTCCAGTTATCCAGTGGTAATTCGATCAATTCATTCTGGAAAAAAGGTTTTTCTTCCAAAAAGACTTCCTGCAGGTCGATCACATCGCTAAGGACCCGGTCCCAGTTAATTTCGACCACCAGCCGCTCCAGGCTATCGGCGGAGTACCCTATGGCATACAAGCCCCCGATAATGCTTCCCATGCTGGTCCCTGTGATGTAGTCGGGGCGCAAACCAGCCTCTTCCATTACTTTCAAAACCCCGATATGGGCCAGCCCTTTGGCTCCACCGCCACTAAGGCTTAATCCTAGCTTTGGACGTGCATTTTGTGGTTGTTCGGATTGAGCGGAAAGATGAAGGGATCCCAACAATAAGCAAAGGAGGGTCAGAAAAAAGGTTTTCACAGTTTTTTGGTTTTCAAAGGGGCAGCCAAGACAGGCTATAGGTCACGGTAAAGGGATATACACTACGTTTTTCGTTTTTTTTGCTTTTCGTAATCATCGATAAAAGAGCCTACAATCTGATCAATTATATCACGCAGGTAGGTCTCCTTATGCCGGGCAATTTCCTGGAGCTTTTCCAGTTTTTGGTCGTCGAAGGTCAGTACCAGCCGGCGGACCTTGCCGCGGGCCACTTCCATACTGTCGGGCTCTATAGTAGAGCGGATAAGAGCATCCAGGCCGGAGGGAGTGGTCTGCGGGAGAGGGGATTGCTGTCTAGCCTGGGTTCGTTCCTCCATTTGGGTTTCGAAAGATTCCTCAAAGGCTTCTTCCAGAAAGGATTGAAGGTCAGCAGTAAATGACTTGGAGCTGGTTTTTTCTTCAGATTTTTTGGAACGGGTAGCACGATCCCGGGGTGAAGACGCCTGGTCTTCACTTTGCAACAATCTATCCAAACCGCCCGTAAATCGTTTCTTACTCATCTTTTAGCTTGAATTATTGCTGATCTACCTTGTCCGAAGGGGCCGCTGCCTGCTGCTCAATGCGGGCCAGGATCTCCCGGCAAAGAGCCAGGTAATCTTCTGCGCCGGAACTATTGGGGCTGTATTGAAAAATATCCATTCTTTTGGAAGGTGCTTCTGCCAGGGCGACATTGTCGCGGATCATAGTTTCGAAAACGGCATCCCCAAAGTACTTTCGAATGGTTTCCGCTACGTCCCGGTTGAGCACCTTTCGACTATCGTACATGGTGGCAATTACCCCACCAATCTCCAAATTCCTGTTGAGCCGGACCCGGACCTTTTGAATAACCTGCTTGATCTTGGCCAACCCCTGAAGGGCCAGGAATTCCGTTTGCAAGGGAATGTAGACCAGGTCGCTGCAGGTGAGCGCATTCAACGTCAATAGCCCCAAAGAAGGAGGGCAATCAATAATGATGAAATCATACTGCTCCCTAAATGGGTCGAACAATTCCTGCAGAATGAACTCCCTGCCTGCCTCATTGATCAACTCCATTTCCGCCCCCGACAGATCCAGGTGAGAGGGTACCACATCTAGGCCCTCTCTAACGGTATGGGGTTGTAAGCTCCCCTGGCTTCGCATAGCTTCGTATAGCGTCACCGGCAGGCGGGGCACACCCAATGATATGGTCAGGTTGGCCTGCGGGTCGAGGTCGACCAGTAATACACGCTGGCCTAGTTCCACCAATCCTGCACCGATATTGATGGCGCTGGTCGTCTTTCCAACGCCTCCTTTATGATTCAATAAGGATACTATTCGTCCCATTTGCATTTGCTTATCTGCGCTCCATTAAGTGGGTTAAGATACAACTTTAAAAACTTTTAAAATAATGAACGGGCTTAAAGACCTGGATGTGGTTATTTTTCCTGCAGATCAGCCATTGAATGACTGATCTCCAGGAATTGGCATATGGCGTTCTAAATACTTGGAGCGGTTGGAGATGCCACCGAAAAATATTGTTGCATGGGCTGGCGAAAAAGGCTGTTAGCTTTTTTGAGGTACATTTCTTCGTTTGGGGGTTGCGAACTAAAGTTCGCGAACCGGTTGACTACTCTTTTAGCTCCACTTCAATACGCTGATCCCGTTTCAGTTTTTTATTGATCCGGGGAACTTGCTCCTCCACAAAGAGGGCAGAGCGCCGTGCCAGTTGCCCCCGCATGTCGGTATAATAATCGAATTGAGCCTGTTGGTCACTAGTCATGGGCCCCATCCAGCCGGAAACATCGCCGTAAAGAGAACGGGTGCGTCGGACCAGCTCTTCATACATACGCGCCAGTTCGTCCACCTCTCCCAAGGCAGTTTCGTCAAGTTCTTGCTGTTTTCGAAGAGTATCCAGGGATTCTTTGACCGGCATAAACACTTTCATATCGCCGACAAGGCCCTCGTACAGGTCTCCTATTTCGATCAACAACTCCGTCCAGTCGGTGCGGTCTGCAATGTCAATGTCTAATCGGGGATCATCCTTGATTCGGAAAGTTTGGGTGTAGCTATTCCCATTGACCGTGAGCACCGCTTTGTACAATCCGGGAGAGACCAAAGGGCCGCTGGGGCCAGAGCGCCTACGATCCTCGTCCTCATAAGAAGGCTCCCGGTAAGGGCGGGCTAAGTTGGGGTAGCGCCCGTTCCAGCTTAAGCGCTGAATACCCGCTGTGGTATCCGGCTTGAGTTTTCGAATGGTGTTACCGGCCATATCCTGAATTGCCAAATCGATCTGCCCTGATGCAACAGGCTCCCGCAGGTAAAGGTCCATGATCGCTCCGCGCGGGGGGTTCTCGCCTCGGTAAAACACATCACCGCGGTGGCCTCCCTCCTGGGTGTAGTTGATCAATTCCGCATCGGGAATGGAGAAAAGCGCCGCCTCCTGCTGAAGTTTTTCCAGACTCAATTCCTGAAGGGCATTGAGGTTGTCCAGTATCCAGATGCCGCGGCCATGGGTGCCCAGCACCAGGTCATTATCCCGCGGGTGAATGACCAGGTCGTTGAAAGGCAGGGTTGGCAGGTTGTTTTTTAATTCGACCCAGTGGTTGCCCCCGTCTATGGAGATAAACAGCCCAAGTTCGGTTCCAAGGTAAAGCAGATCCGGGTTACGGGGATCCTCCCGGAGGGTACGTGCGACGCGCTCCGGAGGAAGGTCTCCCGTAATAGAAGTCCAGCTTTGACCACCGTCGGTGGTTTTGTAGACGTAGTTGCTGTAATCGTTGTTGCGGTAATTATTGATGGCCACGTAAGCAGTGGCGGCATCATGGCGGGAAACTTCGATGGTGTTGATCCAGCTCATTTTGGGCAAGCCCGGCAAGCGGTCGGTCACATTGGTCCAGGTGGTGCCGTCATCTTCGGAAACCTGTACCTGACCATCATCGGTACCGACGTACAAATGGCCGAATCTCAGGGGAGATTCAGCCACGGCGGTCAAGGTTGGCCAGTAGGGGATACCGTCGTCCAGGGAATGGGTAGAAGAATCGGGATACTGTCCCATGATCTCCATTTCCCGACGGTTTTGGCCGATAGTGAGGTCACCGTAGGCCTCCCAGCTATCTCCCCCGTCATCACTTTTCCAAAGGATGTTGGTACCAGCGTAGATCTTGTTGGGATGGTGGGCCGAGAAAAAGAAGGGCCCGTCCCAGTTGGCGGGTGCCATAGCATTGCCCAGTTCAGGCTCGGGAATACCCGGACCCCAGGCATCCCAATTGCGGCGAGGGCCAATGCGCCCCTTGGGGTCGCCAGGTCGGATATTCCGCCGTTGCCTCGTCTCCAGATCCAGTACCGAAAGGCCCAGGTATTGGCTTTCCACGTACAACTTATTGGGCTCATCGGGTTTGATCAGGTTGAGGAAGCCGTCGCCACCGCCGGTTTTCACCCAGTCGGCGTTTAGGATGCCCTCGCTGCGATAGGTTTCACTGGGGCCCATCCAGCTGCCGTTGTCCTGCAGACCGCCGTAGACATTGTAGGGTTGTTGCATATCTACGCTTACCCGGTAAAACTGGCTGACGGGCAGATGGGTGGTAAACTTCCAGGTTCGACCGCGATCATAGGAAATGCCCAGACCACCATCATCCCCTTTCATTACGTGCATGGAGTCCTTGGGGTTTACCCAGAAGATGCGGTCGTCTCCGTGTAGGCTTTGACGAGGAGAGGTAAAGTTCTTTCCGCCGTCGTTCGACCAACTGTAGCGGTTCATCATGTAGATGCGCTGGTCGTCGCTGGGGTCTACCAGGATCTGACTGGCGTACATGGGCCGGGGATTCCAGTCGCTTATAAAGGTCCAGGTTTCCCCCTTATCTTCTGAGCGGTAAATCCCCGCTTTCCGGCGGTTGTAAGCGGTAGAGGCGTTGTATTGGTAACCTTGCTCCAGGCATATGTATACGATATTTGGGTCTTTTCGAAAGATCGAAATACCGATACGACCATATTCTCCTTCGGGCAGTCCGTTGCGCAGTTCCGTCCAGTTGGCTCCACCGTCAGTCGACTTGTACAGGCCGCTGCCGGGGCCACCGCCATGAAAGCCATAAGGGCGACGGCGGCGCTGGTAGGTCGCCGCATACAGGATATCCGGGTCGGAAGGGTCCATGGCGACATCCACCACTCCGGTATGTTCATCGATAGAAAGGATGTTTTCCCAGCTTTGGCCGCCATCGGTAGTTTTATATAAACCCCGTTCCTCATTCGGCCCCCAAAGGTGGCCCATGCCGGCCACATAGACCGTGTTGGTATCTTCAGGGTGAAGTACGATTCGACCGATATGTCGGGTATCCTGCAGGCCCATATTGGTCCAGGACTTGCCACCATCAGTAGATTTGTAAACCCCATCGCCCCAGGAGGAGCTTTGCCGGTTGGCCCGCTCGCCCGTACCCACCCAGACGTGATCCGTGTGGGTTTGGTGCAGACCGATCGCCCCAACGGAATGCGTGCTTTCTTTTTCGAAAACGGGCTTGAAGGTAGTGCCGTTATTCGTTGTTTTCCAGACTCCGCCAGTGGCGGTAGCCACATAGAAATGTTTGGGATCACGCTCGACCACTGCCAGGTCTACTACCCTTCCGCTCATCGTAGCCGGACCGATATTGCGCAATTCAAGGCCAGATAGTGTTTCGGAGGTAAGTTGCTGTGCCTGCATGAATAGAGGAACCAGGCAAACGAAGAGGAATAAGGAAGGCTTCATTTTCTTTTTTTCCTTTCAAAATAGGAAAAAGTTTGAATTCTTGGAGCTAAGCCAATTCAAAGGGGTAAATCGAGTTTTAGTAAAAAGAATCGGGGAACAGCTTCAACCAAGGATTCAAATTGAAAAAAAGCATCCGAACTAATTTGACTAAAGTTGCTGGTGTTCAAAACATTGTTAATTAAAAATTCAACCTTCCCCTCTTTTTCATTGATTTTGATATCCCTGGCAACTTTGAACTGAATACCAATCAATTCGCTGTCTCCAGTAGAACTGTAAAAGTTCATTCTGTTTACAGAAGCTGATACGCTGAACAGACCGCGCCTAAATAATAGATTTAATTCCTGTCTCCAATTTACAAAATTGTTTAGGGTAGACGATCGTTCAGATGCTAAATAGGTGTTCGTTAGACGTAAACGGTTTTTCAAGACAAGGGTAAAATCTCTAAGTAGAATCGTCCTTAAGTTACCTTCAAATTGGTAATGTTCTACATTATTGATCGTAATTTCCTCCTCTATTAAGGATTCCAGCTCTGAAAAAGAATAACTCCCCCTTAAGGTAAGATCTGTTTTCAGCTTTGGAATAAATTGATTAAACTGCTTCTGATACTAAATTGAGTATTCTCTTTTGAAAAATAGGGGTAACTATTCAGCACGCCTGCGTACTGGTTAATTGAAAGGCGATAGAATTATCCATAAACAAATTCCTCAATGCTTTGAAAACATTGACGTTTTGTTTGCGGGACGTGACGATAAAACTTCGGATTCTCGTGAACAATTTGGCGCCAGCAAAACTGCTGAAACAACCCGAGATCTTTTGTTTGACTTTCATCATTCAGATGTCTCGTTCGGAGAAGTTGTTGTCAAATGGTACCTTAAAATCGTAGAAGAACCTCAAAATATCATCGGCGTAATCTCTGAAGCGTTCTACGAGTTTTCGAGGCTTCATTTTTTTCTTCCGGCCTCTTTTCTTTTTTGGAGGCGGTTTATACGGGTTGGCTTTAAGCCCTTTTTTCACCAAGTCATCGTACAGACTTCGATACTGGCTTAAAGTGGCCGCAGACAGGGCCCGCTTGGCATGAGGCTCATAATAAGCATGCTGGGAAGTAGAACAGCTATGCAACCACAGCCGCTGGGCCATGATCCGGATACCGGTTTCATCGAAGCCTGCCACAACGGCTACCGTCAGTAACGCCTTGAGGCGCTCTTCGAAAGTGGCCAATTGATCAAAGGCATACTGGCGGATATTATACAGAGTGCCAGTGCTCAAATGGTGGCCGAAAACATCTTGAACGAATTCTTTGGTGCGTTCATAGGGTGACAACTGGTAATCCTGCATATACACTACCAGGCTCTTTATGTTTGGCCCATACTACACATAATAGCTGACGCCCGGTGGAAAATCTGACCGGTTGACATGGCCGCAGGAACAGCGCTTGACTTCCGCCTGGTGTTCGGTGATGATCAACTCCAGCGGGGGGGTAAGTCATATACCTGGCGGCGTTCTATGGAATCGGCTTTTTGCCGACGAAGACTTTTTTGGCAACACACACAAACCTTCACTTGGTGGAGCTCTTTTGCGTCCGGAGATTCCACCATCTTTAGGTTCGTTCCTTCATGACCTTTTTGTCCGCCTGCCTTGCGGCCGGTTTTCTTTCGTAGGCTTTTAGAGGCGGGCTTGTCAAATTCATCGGTGGAAGGCGGCTTGCTGCTATTCCTGCTGTTTTTAGAGATTTGATCTTCTAATTCTTTGATCCGGGCTTCCAACTGCTGGATCTTCGATTCATAGTGATGCTCATAGAACACTACTATAGCCTCTATGACCAGTCGGCTTTCTTCCGGCAATTTTTTGATGGCTTGTTGTAGTGGTTCTGGAAGCATCCCAAAAAATAAATATTATTTTCCTAAATCTTCAGCTTTGCTGAATAGTTACAGTATACTTATTATTTCAACCGAAACACAAAGCCCAAGCTGGCATTTAGGCTGGTGATGGTATTTTCCAGTTCCCCAAAGAGTTCGTCGTCGAATTCTTGTTGTGTGCTAAAGTAATCTGCAGCAAAAAGGAGAGCTGTTTTTTCCGATAGGTTTAACCGCAGGGCGGCTCCAATATCGTAAGCAAATCCATTGCCGCCATCTACATCAATATCGAAACCGCCGGCTTCAACAGAAAATTGAGAAGAACTGTAGCCGCCGGTGGCTTTCAGATCTAGTGCTACCTTTTCGCTTAGGTCGAAGGACACTAAAGGACCAACCAAAACAGCGAAATAGTTCCAATAGGCGTCAATGTCTTCTTGCCCATCAAACTCAGCGATGGGGTTGGAATTGAACATCAAATTACCCGCAAGACCAAAGGTTTCACCAAATTTATAGGCAAAAGGGGTCTGCAGGCTAATCCCTGTTTCCGCAAAGCCTGCGTCTTCGTTGTTCTCATCATCATCTGCAAAATCTCCCAAAGGAATGGAAGCGCCGATGCTAATCCCAAGGTAACCAGGGCGGTCGCCCTGCGCGTTCAAAGCTAAAGCCCCGAAAAGGACGATACATAACAATGCAATTTTTTTCATTCTAAAAAATTTAATGGGTTAAGTAGGTTTTGATGTAAATACTTAATTTGAACGAAATTCGGGAGATTTTTGCTGCGCGTTGGCGTTCTGGCATATTGATCAATTCCAAAAACAGTTGAAGCCTGTAAAGTTTCCGGCAAATCGTCTTAGTATGGTCATGTAGTTGGTAAACTGATGGCGCATTATGCCTGATTCTATGAGCTTTTCCTTTCCTGAATCGACCATTTTATGTCCAAAATCTCCAGTTTAATTAATTCTTCATGGCTCACCAGTAAAAAATCTTTCGCATCTTCCGGCTGATCCGGCTACTAAATACCCGGCCTTACAAGACAGCCCCTCAACTGGCCAGGCTGCTGGATGTGCACAAACGTTCGATCTATCGCTATTTGGAATTACTGAAAGAAGTGGGCTATCTGATCGACAAGGATGAGCACAACCGGTATTTCCTTATTCAGGAACGGAGCCGGCGATCGGAACAACTGGGGGCTGAGGAGAGTTATTTTCTTCAGGACCTCCTTCAGCAGGCTGCCCCGGAACATCCCCTGACGCAAAGAATATTGGCCCAACTCAACCAAATGGATACCCGTATACCCCGGGCCGACCAACTGATCAAGGCCACCGCCTATCGCCATGTACAACTACTGGATGCAGCCATGCAGGCCGGTCGGTGCGTCTTGCTGAAAGCCTATAATTCAGCCTCTAGCGAAAGTATCTCTGACCGGAAAGTGGAGCCCCTGCAGTTTAGTGATAATTACACCTATCTCTTGGCTTTCGATCGAAAAGCAGCCGCCCAAAGACAATTTAAAATAGACCGGATCGGCAGTGTAGAACTGCTGGAAGAGCCTGCCGACCACCTCCAGGATGCCCTTGCTGTCGATGCTTTCGGGTTCAGTGGATCAAACTGGATACTAGTCGAACTAAGGCTGAGCCAGCGCGCCTTTCACCTCTTGCTGGAAGAATTCCCACCACTTCGAGCAAAACCTCTCTCGCGACAAGGACCAATACTTTTTCAGGGGCTCTGTCCTTGACTTTCGGGGAATCAGCCGCTTTATACTCGGTCTGCCCGGGGAAGTGGAAATCCTGCAGCCCCTGGAACTCAAGAACTTTTTGAAGCAAGAGATCGAAAAATTTCCTTTTTAACAGCAGTGACACAAACTGTCACTCCACCGCCTGATCTTTGAGGTAAACAAATGAAAAAGAGTATGGTGGGAAAAACGAAACCCTCAGAACAGGCACAAGCACACAAACCCGAAATTGAAGCCCTCATCCGAAAGTTATACGAGGAATTGGAAGCAGAGGAAGCGGAAAAAGAAGCCTCAAAACCAGAACCTGTCAGGAAGGCCGCCCGGCGCGCATGCAGGTCCAGCAGGGGCTGGTGTACTGCCGCCTGGGACTTTGGGGCATTGCATTCTACCAATTTTTTGGGGCACTGTACCATGCGAACGGGCTGGTTTTACTGGTTTCCCTGCTTCTCATTGCCCCCTATTTTTATTTTGCTCTGCTGAGCGCTACCCGTAGTAAACGGGCTTTTAGTTTGACCTTTTTATTTTATTCGGCCAGTATGATCCTGGCAAATGGGCTAAACCCCGCTTCCCTTTTTATTGATGTACCATGCAGCCTGATCATCATAGCCGTCTTGCTCGCGGGCCGGTATTACGCCGACCGTTTCGAACGCATCGATTCGGCCTGGCACCGGCTCCGCGACAAGAGCAATTAATTGGATTCAGAACCTTGGTCGAAAGGCTCCAACTCAAAACTAATGATCATCCCCCGCTCTGTCAAAGGCCCGGTCCGTTTCTCTCCATAGATCAGGCCTTTGTCATTGGACAAACGGCGGCAACGTCCCGGAATAAGCTGCTGCACCCCTTTGGCTTGCAAAGCCCCCGCCAGGTTATAGCGCATCCAGGAGCCGTCCTCGTCTATATGGAACATGGCAATGGCCGTCCTCGAATCACCGGTATAAAGATCCATAGACCTGGGAAGCTTTTCAGGGTCATCGTGATTGGAAGGGCTGTCATTAAATAAAAGGAAAAGACCATCATTGCGCTTGAAGCTGGTATAGGAAAAAAGATCTTCCTGATTGTAAAACCCGAGCTGCCGCTTGGGAACCCTCATGAAGGTTTTCAGGCGGCTTTGTTTGGCCGGAATGTCTGCCACCAAAATGTCATTGAATTCAATCTGGGGAGTGCCGGGTCGATCCATTTGTTGTTCTCCTACCAGCCGCCAATCGCCGGAGGCTTGCAAAATAATCTCATCGATATAATAATTGCCAAATTTTCGTTTATTGCTGCTGAAGCCGCTTTCTTTCTCGGCATATAGATAAGCGGCATCGTATTGATCCTTGGAAACAGGTATGTAGCGGAGGTCAAGATCAGACCCATCCGGGTTGACCTCGAAAGTAAAAATACCATCAGACCCGCCATTGCGTTTTTCCTGGTAAAAACCGGCACCGATCACCCGGTTATCCTTAAGAGGACGTACACTTAGGCCAGTTAAAAACCGGTCATCCCGCCGAAGTTCGTAATGCTGGATCTCCTCACTATCCGGGTTCATGGCCAACAAAAAGTAATCCACCTTCTTGGGATCTGGAATATTCCCCGGATTACCCTCGTAATTTTCACAGAACAGGTAGGTCCGAAGGTCATTGGTAAGCGCACTACCGTAAACGTACAGCGTCGCATTTTTATAAGGCAGGATATAGCGTCGCTCCCAAACCATTTGATAAGATTGGTCCAGGACTTGAATATCCAGTTTGGCGGCATCTTCCGGCAGGGTATAGGTCCAGCTGTATAACAACATATGTGTACTATCCGGCGAGATATCAAAACCGAAGGGAATGCGGTATAAGCTCGGGGTATAAGCTTCCGCCATGATACCTGAAAAAATATTATCCAGCTCCGGCAAGGTAAATCGTCGCATGATAAGGTGGTTGCGCTTGGGCCCTGGATAATAAAGTGAGGTTAATAAAACCAATTCTCCCTGCCAGACGAAGGCGCTTTCGTATTGAGCGGCCACTCCTCTTCGATAAATATCAATGGTCTCTTCCGCTTTCAGTTGCTGGTCTGCGTCGTAGAGTTGAAGCCTCAGGTTGTTGGGGTAATCCGGATGGTCTACCATAACCAACAGAAAAGCACCATCAGGCAAGGGCACCAGATCACGCATTTCAAAAATGACGGCTTGCTCATCTTGCGCCAATACCGAGCCGCCGATGCAGAAAAGGATAAGTAGTAGGAATCGAAATCTCATTTATTGTCGAGGGTTTATTTTCAGGTAAATACTTTGGAATTATAATTTTAAACAATAAAGAAGGGCTTTGCTCCCTGATGGAGCCCTAAATTATTGTTAAACCACACCCGTAAGTTAAAAGAGGATTCTTAACATTTGTTAAAGGTTTTAAGCCTGTGTTACTACTAAGGCTTGTTTACGGATTATTCACCAATTCAATGAACGATTTGATCTTATCATTCGGCACGGTAACAGACAATTGATAATGTTTAATTTTCCACTCTTCGGGTCCATTTTCCAGGATACCCGTAGCCCGGCAATCCCCCATCCAGGTATCCAGTAACTCATCCCACCAGGCGTATTCCTGATCGGGGCTGATGGTCAGGTGCCGTTCTTTGGCTTTGAATGCCCAGGCGGTTTCTTTTTCAAAAGCCGATTTGGCCCAGCTTCGCAACTCATCGCGTAACCACCGCTCCGAAGCAGCGGTTCCAATGTAGATCCCGTCTTCGGCCATGGCCCCGAAAAAGGCATCGGCATCGGCATCGCTGGCCGCCTGGTGCCAGTCATCCACCAATTCATTAAGTTGGGCCTCCAGGTCCACGGCCTTGGTGGTACAGCCTTCTTTCGAATAGGTGTCGATAATATGTACGATCTTCCACTCCTTTCCCGTTTTTCCCAGGGTAAAAGCATTATAACCGCAATGGCTCAACTGGTCACCAACGTAAAAAGTATATTCCGTCCAGGCAGTAGCCAACCCCTGATCCATATTAATGTCGTAGCTCCAAATACGTTCGTCCAGCTTTTGATCACGCGGGGTCCCTACGCTGCGCAGAAAGGCTTCTATATCCCCCATAGTCACGGTGGGTTGTCCGGCAGCATTTATAATGCTGCGCTGCAAACGAACATCCGGGTCCAATAGCTCTCGCAGGGCAGCACTATCGCTTGCTCTCATGGCATCAAACATACCATCGATCACTGCTTTTACAGCTTCGCGCTCCTTTGTTTGCTGGGCAAAGGCTGTAGTTACAAAAAATAGACAAAGTATACTAAGGGTAAGTTGTTTCATGTTTTTCTCTTTAAGTTACACTTTGGAAAGCGTTATCCCAAACCGATTATTTCTTTTAAATTCGAAATGCCGGATCCAGAAGACAGGAGGGCTTCTTTTCGGCTTTTTTGCAAAATAGATCGAAATCGCAATTTTCGCATTTGAAACAATGGACATTTATCGCCGAAAATCAAGGTGGAAGTGGTATCTGGGAGCAGTGGGGATCATCATTGTGCTCATTTCACTCGTTTACACCAACTTTTTATCGAAACGACTAGCAGAGGGAGAGCGTACCAAAGCGGAGAATATAGCGCTCGCCATGACCACCATCAACGAAGCCGATTATACGGAGAACCTGGACCTGGAGCTCCAAACCATCCAATCCAACACCACCATCCCGATTATAATCCAATACGAGAATGGCACCCTGGAAGCCATTAACTTTTCGGAAGAACGGCTTTCCGACTCTACCTTTCTGGCCAGGCAGGTCACCGCTATGGAAAAGGAAGGCTTTGAACCCATTTCGAACTCGCTGGGCCAAAAATTTTACTATAAGGAGTCGACCGTTTTGCGCTTGTTGCGTTTTTTCCCATTGGTCCAACTCATACTTATTGCCTCTTTTATCGGCTTCGGGTATCTGGGCCTCAGTGCCGCCCGCCGGTCGGAGCAAAATAGGGTATGGGTGGGGATGGCAAAGGAAACTGCCCATCAACTGGGTACGCCCATCTCCGGCATGGTCGCCTGGTTGGAAAACCTCAAACTCCTGCGCGAAGAGGATGGGGAAGTCCTGGAGATCGTGGAGGAACTAGGCAAGGATGTAAACCGCCTGGAGCTCATCGCCGATCGCTTTTCAAAGATCGGCTCTTCTCCCAAACTCGAACCTATCGATCTGTATTACGAACTCGACCAGTGCCGCTCCTACATGGAAAGGCGAGCTCCCCGTAAGGTGAAGTTCGATTTCCCCGGGCCACAAACAGGCATTGCAACCGTCAATATTAATGCACACCTTTTCGATTGGGTGATCGAAAACCTGCTACGCAACGCCCTGGATGCCATGGGCAGTGAGGGGAATATCAGCGCAACCATCTACGAGGAGGGCAGTCAGTTTTGCATAGATATTTCGGATACGGGCAAGGGCATCCTCCCCTCAAGGTTTAAAACGGTATTTCAACCCGGTTTTACCACCAAAAAACGAGGGTGGGGACTTGGGCTATCACTCGCCAAACGAATTATCGAAGATTATCACAAAGGCAAGATCTTTGTAAAAGATTCTATCGAGAACGTGGGTACTACTTTTACTATCAAACTGCCAAAGGCAAATTAAATGCAAGAGGCGATGATTACCATCAGGGGCGAGCGCCTGCGGATGCACCCCCATGCCAGCTTGTTTTGGGAACGTACTCAAACGCTCTTTCTGGCGGATCTCCATTGGGGAAAGGCTGATCATTTCCGAAAGCAAGGCATCCCCGTTCCAGGCGCTGTATCCGATTCCAATTGGGACAAACTCTGCGGACTACTGATCGATTATCGCCCCAAACGACTATTCTTCCTCGGTGACCTTTTCCACAGCCAGCACAACGCCGCCTGGGAGAACCTTTTGGAGTTGCTACAACGCTTTCCCAATACCGAATGCACCCTCGTTCGCGGCAACCACGATATCCTTCCCGAGCCCTTTTATGAGCAAGCTGACCTACAACTGGTAGAAGAAGGGCATGAAATGGGTCCCTTCCTGCTAACCCATCACCCACTCGAAACCTCTGCGCCCAAGGGTCTTTACAACCTGGCGGGTCACCTGCATCCTGGAGTTCGCTTGCGCGGTTCCGGTCGGCAATGGTTGCGACGGGCCTGCTTTTGGTTCCGGCCCCAGGGAGCTGTTCTTCCCGCTTTCGGGTTGTTTACCGGCCTTGGCCTGGTGGAACCGCAAAAGGAGGACAGGGTCTTTGTGGTAGGTGAGGTCGAAGTGGTAGGGGTTTAAATGTTGGGTTGGTATCTTAGACTTTAGGCAAACACCAATGACCAATTGCGATCGACAGCTCGCATTTGGCATGCCAAAAGATGTTCCGATCAAAAGGAGGTGTATTCAACTGGCGAAAGCTTACCAACCCCGGTGCATCAGTCTTACTGTTTCTTTGGAATAAGAGTCCACTCGTTCGCGGGGATGGGACGTTCAGCGACGGTAAGCTTACGGAGAGCGCTGAGTTCGGCTTTATTTCCTATTTTCCCATTTTACAAGCAATCTCCTAAATTTCAAGGACGGCCTATGATCGGTTTCAAAGCCTTTAATATGCTCCGGAACCTAAGTGCCCTTTGTCTTTTGGTCCTTCTTTTTGGGTATTCCCTTTCCGCACAGGAAAAGGTCGATCTGAAAATCCGTTTTACGGAAACCCCGGTCCAAATTGACGGAAACTTGGATGATGCAGCCTGGCAAACGGCAGATGTAGCGCGTAACTTCATGCAATACTTCCCTTTCGATACCTCCCTGGCGGAAAGTCAGACAGAAGTACGGATGGCTTATGACGATCAATTTCTATACCTGGGCGCAAAAATGTACAATGTTGATTCGAACCGAGCGGAATACGTTACCCCTTCTTTGCGCCGCGATTACCGGGGGGAGGCCAATGACGGAATTACACTGATCCTGGACCCCTTCCAGGACAATACCAATGCCTTCCAGTTTGGGGTCAACCCTTTTGGTATTCAGCGGGAGGGCCTGATCGCCAACGGTGGTTCCAACGGTGGTGACCTTTCCCTGAGTTGGGATAATATTTGGTATGCAGAGGCCAAACAATACGGCGCTTACCGGGTGGCAGAAATGGCCATCCCTTTCAAGACCATTCGATTTAATGGGGGGAGTACCCGCTGGAACATCAATTTCTACCGTATCGACAGTTACGATGGGGGAACGCTCCACCTGGACGCCCATTCCCCGAAATTACCGCATCATTTCCCTGGCCTATACCCGGGAATTGGTCTGGGATAAACCAACTGCCAAACCAGGGGCAAATATTGCCCTTATCCCCTATGCCCTGGGGCGTAGCAGTGAAAATTTTCAGGAAGGAATGGGAGGAACAACAGAATTTGATTTCGGTGGCGATGCAAAGGTAGCCATAGGCCCGGCCCTAAACCTCGATTTGACAGTGAACCCCGATTTTTCACAGGTAGAAGTAGACCAACAGGTAACTAATCTCGACCGCTTTGAGATATTTTTTCCCGAACGAAGGCAGTTCTTTCTGGAAAACGCTGACCTTTTCTCTGACTTTGGGGTAGAACAGATGCGCCCCTTTTTCTCTCGGCGAATTGGGGTTGCCCGGGATGAGGAGACCGGGCAGAACGTCCAGAACTCCATCTACGCAGGGGCTCGCCTTAGCGGAAAGCTGGATGATAACTGGCGCATCGGTTTACTCAACATGCAGTCAGCCAGGGATCTTGAAATCAACAATCCATCTATCAATTATACAGTAGCAGTAGCCCAAAGAAAAGTATTCAGCCGTTCGAATGTAGGTATGATCTTTGTGAATAAACAGCCTTTCGAAGATGCACGGATCAGCGATACTACTGGGCATGCCTTTGATTTCAACCGGGTGCTGGGCATTGATTACAACCTGTCCAGTAAAGATGACACCTGGACCGGGAAACTTTTTTACCATCAATCCTTCGAGCCAGATCAACCCGACAAGGCCTATGCAACTTCTGCCCGCTTGAACTATAACACCCTGCGCTGGCAAGGGCGGGTGTTTGCCCAATCCATAGGGGAAAATTATAATCCTGAGACGGGCTTCGCCCGGCGCTTTGACTACAACCGAATAGCCTCTACGCTGGAGCATCGTTGGTACCCTAAAACGGGGATCATCAATAACCATGGCCCGGGGGTTGATTTCGATATCCTTGGCAATGATACCTATGGCGTTACGGACTGGGATGCGAATTTACTTTACCAGATCAACTTTCGAAATACCTCCAGTTTTTCCCTGAGGCTCAGACGAGAGTACGTTTACCTCTTTGATGACTTCGATCCCACCAATACCGGAGGAGAGGAGTTACCCGCGGATACCGATTACGAATACAATCTCTTCATTGCCAGGTATCGCTCCGACGCCCGTAAGCGCTTTTCCTTTAATGTAAGTACCCGAAGTGGGGGTTACTTCAACGGAACCCGACTCAACTTGCAGGGCAGTATCAACTATCGATTGCAACCCTATGGGAATATTTCCCTGGATTTCAACCTCAACCGTATCCGGCTGCCAGAGCTTTACAGCGATGCCGACCTGGTATTATTCGGGCCCCGCTTCGATTTCACCTTTACGCGCAGCCTGTTCTGGACGACTTTCATTCAATACAATAACCAAATTGAAAATATTAACATTAATTCCCGCCTGCAATGGCGCTTCCGGCCGGTATCCGACCTTTTCATAGTCTATACCGACAATTATTTTCCGGATACTTTCAATTCGAAATCGAGGGCGCTGGTGGTGAAAGCAACCTATTGGTTGAACCTTTAAAAAACTGGCCTGGGCTTATTCGCTAAGCTATTGCAGTTCCATCTGTTCGTACCAATTGGAAGATTTTGAGAACCCTAGCAGGAATGCTTTTACTCCTGCAGGCGCACGCGCACGCCCGACATGATCGACATGGTATTTATTCGATCGCGATGGGGCCCGAGGCCGGCGGAGAAGTAACCGAAGGAATGTTGATAAGTGGGTTGCAGGAATAGGCTCCAGCGCTGGTCAAAGCTCCGCTCCAGGCCTAGGCTCAGGTTGGCGGTCAGGTAGCTATTTTCACTGAAAGAGCCCCCCTGAAAGAAGCCGGAAATATTATCGATGCGGGAGTCAGCGGCAGGGGTACGTCGCAACTCCTGACCATTGGGTAGGTTCTTTGGATTGGGAGCACCAACAAAATAGGTAGCCTCATAGGCGACCTGCAGGGAAGCTCCGGCCACTCCATAGACGCGCCACTTGCTATCGTCGATCAGGTTCCGGCGCAAGTAAAGGGGAATGTTGATCATATTGAATTCAAACCCATTTAATTGTTCGCCAGTGAAACCTCCTTCCGTCAGGCTACCACTTAGGATGATATTTTGTTGTGGGCGATATTGTTTAGCAGTATACACCAGCCCGGCACCAAACTCCCAGCCACTGTTAGTTGCTAGCCCCACACTCAAACCGGCTCCGTACCCGTATGAAAGGCGGTTCGATGCTCGAACCTTATAATCTGCGTTGGGTGGTGTCATGACCAGGTTGACATCCGCCGCTCCGAACATACTCAGGTTCCAGTCAGTCCCATTCGACTTTGGGCTTTTTGCCAAACCGATCACTTCCTCAGCAGGAGTTACAAGCAGTGACTGGTCGATTCGGTCCAGCATGCTCACATGCAGATCAGGATATGCTTTGGTCTTTTGTTCTTCTTTCACAGGACCTCCGTGATCGAATGAAGGGCTCAAGGCTTCGTTTTCTTCCGGGAATAGATGTTCAGCGTGCTCTTCCGGGGAAGTCGGCCCACCTTCTTGTTCGGGCAGTTTAAACAGGCTCTGAGGAGTAAGTGGTTGGAGGTTTTCTTCCTTCCTGCACTCTACTACATCGAGTTGTTGGGTGGGCAAAGGGCTTACCGGAGTGAACTCCGTGCGTTCCGGGAGGGGAAAGGGCCGTTGAACAGCCGTGGGGAAGGAATCCGGTGGAGTGAGAAGCACAAACAACAACAAACCGAAAAGGAGAAGGAACCCCTCCATAGCCTTATGGCGATAAAGAGTCTCAAGAGTTCCATACTCTTCATCAAGCCGGGCAGCCATCTGAGCCCACCCTTTTGGAGACGCAGTTGCGGGTTCGAATTTATGTAGTTTTTGAAAGATCAATTGATCCATGGAGGCATCATCACTTGCAGGACTTCCTCCCCCATCCAAACGAGAAGACAAGGCCTCCCAATGTTCAGGATGGAAAGGCGGCTGGAAGCCCTCCAGCTTAGTCCGGATGATATGGTCCAATTTATTTTTTTCCATAGCGGCTACTGCGCGCGCTCAGTATTTCTTTTAGTTTAGTTCTTGCTTTTACCAGGTTAGAGCGAGAGGTGCTTTCCGTAATATTCAACACCTCAGCGATCTCTTTGTGCGAATACCCTTCGATCACATATAGATTGAAAACCGTACGATAGGCGGAGGTCAGCTGTTGTATTGCCTCCAGGATTTCCTGTTCAGTACAGCGGCTGATGGCATCTGCCTCTTTAATACTTAGGTCGTGCGCCTGTTCAATATCCTCTGTACGCCTGCGAATGGATTTCCGATAAAAATCAATGGCGGTGTTTACCATGATGCGTCTCATCCAGGCCGACAGGCTAGTGCCCGGTTGATACTTGCTAATGTGTCGAAAGACTTTCATAAAGCCTTCCTGCAGAATATCCAAAGCATCATCTTTGCTGTTGGCATAACGCAAACATACCCCCATCATGGAGCTATAGTATTGCTCGTAGAGCAATTGTTGGGCCCACCGCTCCTTACGCACACAAGCGCGGATAACCTCCCGTTCGTTATATTCTGCCGGCAGCGCGATCTCCATTAATTAAATTTAGCGAAAGTTAACCGATTTCCATGGGAATAACAATCGCAATTCCTGGAATGTTAACTGCACGACGCGTAAATGTAAAACGCCCTAAAGTCGAAGAATGCTGCTTGTGGGAAAGATTGCATGTTGAATGATAATTATAGTTTCGAGAGACCTCCTGAACTTTAAGTACTGAATCTAGCATATTCCTTAGGTCTGTTTGGGGCGGGAAGTTGACCCGATCACAAGTCCACTTGTACACCTCCGCAGGGCTATGCTTTTATTATTCCCTTAATAGGGGAGCTCTGCTTACCCAGTAAATTACCTTCCTTCCTACAATATCTCAAAACCAAGCCCTTCAAACGAATGGTTTACGACTTCAATAGACATTTAGTCCAGCATGCTTTGATTTGGTAATGCACTCGCTCGCCGATCCATCAGTTCATTCGTTGGCCAGCTATTAAAACAATTTATTTTAAAAATCCCACTGAATTGCTTATTTTTGAGGGCTTAAAAAAGTTGAACTATTGATAGACAGCCTTCTTTCGACTACAGTTGATTATGAGTGAGACAAAAAGCCCTTCGCCCAATGGTTCCGAAAACATCATCACCCTTCAGGGAATGTATGAAGATTATTTTCTGGACTACGCCTCCTATGTGATTTTAGAGCGTGCCGTACCGGGGGTAAATGATGGATTGAAGCCTGTACAGCGCCGCATCCTGCACGCTATGAAAGAGATGGACGACGGCCGCTATCACAAGGTAGCCAATATCATTGGTCAAACGATGCAGTACCATCCCCACGGGGATGCCGCCATTGGAGATGCCCTTGTTCAGTTGGGTCAAAAAGATTTGCTCATTGACACCCAGGGGAACTGGGGCAATATTCTTACCGGAGACCGCTCTGCTGCAGCCCGGTATATTGAGGCGCGATTAACCAAATTCGCCCTGGAGGTGGCCTTTAATCCCCAGACCACCGACTGGCAGGTTACCTATGACGGTCGAAAGAACGAACCCATAGCCCTGCCCATGAAATTTCCCCTTTTGCTGGCCCAGGGGGGAGAAGGTATTGCTGTTGGGCTGTCTACCAAGTTACTACCCCACAATTTTAAGGAGCTTATTCAGGCATCCATTAAGATCCTAGAGGATAAAAAGGTCAAGATTTATCCCGACTTTCCCACCGCCGGCATGATAGATGTCTCCGACTATCAGAACGGCCGCCGCGGAGGACGGGTAAAAGTCCGGGCCCGAATCGAAAAAGTGGATAAAAACACCCTCATCGTTCGGGAATTACCCTACGGCATTACGACCGGCGTCCTGATCGATTCGATCATAAAGGCTAACGACAAAGGCAAGATCAAGATCAAAAAGGTCACCGACAATACCGCCCAGGAGGTGGAGGTTCAGATCGACCTGGCCCCGGGAGTTTCGCCCGATGTAGCCATAGATGCCCTTTATGCATTTACCCATTGTGAGATCTCCATTGCCCCTAACGCCTGTGTCATTATTGAGGATAAGCCCCATTTCACTACCGTGGAGGAGATCCTTCGCCTTTCCACCTTCCAAACAAAGGAACTGCTCCGGCAGGAGTTACTCATCAAACAGGCAGAACTTCGCCAGAAATGGCATATGGCCTCCCTGGAAAAGGTGTTTATCGAAAAGCGCATTTACCGGAAAATCGAACAAAGCGAATCCTACGAGGAAGCTCTGGCTACCATAGATCAGGAATTGAGAATTTATGTCGCCGTTCCTTCCGATCCTCCCCAGGCAGGAGACGGTCGCCTGCGCCTGATGCGGGAAATAACCGAAGATGACCTGATTAAACTAACAGAGATCCGCATCAAACGCATTTCGAAATATAACGCCTTCAAAGCAGATGAATTACTGGCCCGCCTGAAAGATGAACTGGCCCAGGTGCAGCACGACCTGGAACACCTTACCGAGTATACTATCGCCTATTTCCAAAGGTTGCTGGAAAAATATGGAGTAGGCCGCGACCGCCTTACCGAAATAACTTCTTTCGAGAATATACAAATAACTGAGGTAGTCGCCAACAATGCCAAACTATATGTCAATCGCAATGAAGGTTTTATCGGACACAGCCTTAAGGGTGCCGAGGAGGTCTGCGATTGTTCAGATATTGATGATATCATTACTTTTCGAAAAGATGGGACCTTTCAGGTCAATCGCATTTCAGATAAGATCTTTGTCGGTAATGATATCATTCATGTAGACGTCTGGAAGAGGAATGACGAGCGTACGACCTACAACATGGCCTATGTAGATGCCAAAAGCGGCAAGACCTATGTCAAGCGCTTTAATGTCACCTCCGTGACCCGGGAGCGGGACTACGACCTTACCAAAGGCAACAAGGGCTCCCGTTGCCTTTATTTTTCCGCCAATCCTAATGGGGAAGCAGAGATCGTAACCATCAGGTTAACACAGGGTTGTGCAGCCAAGAAGAAAATATTTGATTTTGATTTTGGTGACCTGGCCATTAAAGGCAGAAGCGCCCAGGGCAATATCCTTACCAAATACCCTATCCGAAAGATTGAATTAAAGGAAGTTGGGAAATCGACCCTAGGTGCCATAAAGGTCTGGATGGATGAAGTCAGTGGTCGGCTTAATACTGACGAGCGCGGACAATACCTGGGAGCCTTCGATACCGGGGACCTCATCCTGGTCATATACAGGAATGGGAACTATGAAATGTGCGAACTGGATCAAAACCGACGCTTCCCGGCTGATCAGATCGCCCATATCGGAAAGTTCGACCCCGAGGCTGTGATCAACGTAGTTTACTACGAGGGAGAAAAGGGGATAACACTGGCCAAGCGCTTCCAAATAGAGACCTCTTCCCTAAACCAGACCTTCCAGTTTTTAACGGATCATCGTTCTACGAAACTGCTATTCATCAAGGTGGGAGCCGCCCCAAAAATCGAATACAAATACCGGGTGAAAGGTCAGGCGAAGGAAGAATCGGTCGATTTAGAGGAGTTCATCGACGTCAAAGGCTGGAAAGCAATGGGCAATAAACTAAGCGAGTACAAGCTTATCAAGGTAACGGAAGTCCAGAAGGCTTCTGGCTTCGAGAAGGAAAAAGACGGGTACCAGGCAGGAGACACGCTAGAATTCGACTTATAGATTTAATAAATTCAGCCAGGTTTCCATGCGCCGAAAGGCCAGATCCCGGGCCTCCTGCTGAGAAAGGAAAAGGTCGTGCAAGCAGTCCTGTATTTCCATCCGATCGACCTGATCGCCAAGCTTGGGGGCTAATGCTCTGAGGCTGTCGACATCCAATACGGTATCGGTAGAAAAGGCCTCAGCAGTCATTTCATCCCCCAGATAACTGCTGTCTGAGTGCATGACCAAAACCGGTAAACTCAGGTCGAGCCCCTTCTTCACTCGTTTATGAGCCCGATGAGAGGAGGCGATAAAACCGACATATACCGGAAAACCAACTAAGGGTTTCCAGTCGAGAGAATAAGCCCACTCCCCTTCGAAATCAGCGTGTAGCGTCCTGCTGTACAGACTATCGTTCGATTGATTGGCGATAGCTCCCGGAGCAAGACCTCCAACCGTGCTTACCATCCGTATAAGCCGCCGTTCTCCTTTGGATACGGCAAATTCGAGAAAGGGGGAGTTCAGGATCAGGGCATCTACATACTCCCGCTGCGCTCCCGCTGCACAATACAAACTACTCAACAATCCTCCGTTGGAATGGCCCAGCAATATTACGGCTTCATTGTCGTCTTCCTCTTTTATAACCCGAAGGGCAGCATCGAGATCTTCAAAGTATTCCGAATGATCTCTGATCATGTGGGGTTTTTGGTGGGGAAGCCAGGAACGGCCTGCTTTTCGCAGGTCAATGGCATAGAAATTATACCCTCGTTCGGCAAACCAGGTACCAAGGTGTGGTTGAAAAAAATACTCTCCCCAGCCGTGTACGTGCAAAACAGCCCGTTGGACGGTGGAATCCTTCGCCGGCAGATGGTACAGGGTTGTCACCACCGGACCCTCATAATCAGCTTCCTGCTCCAGGGTTTGGATGCGGTAGGTGGATTCAATAACCTGATCTGTCGATGACTTTTCCGGTTGTTCAGGATAGGGGTATTGTTTGCCTCCGCATCCTGTAAAAAGGATGGCGCCTAAAAGGGGAAGTAAGAGGAGCAAATCATGCATGGGTTTGGTAGGTATTTCGTTTTCGAATGTAATAGGCTAGCCCCATGGCTGCCTTAACAGGCAATTGCCTTTTCGAATCACAAATAAAAAAAGTTTTCCGTTTAATTATCCAATGGGAGAAGATTAAACGGAAAATCAACCTATATTTTGGCGCGAGGTTGTTACAATAGCTATTTTTCCTTGTTCAAACATTATCCATGAAAGAAACTGTACTATCCGCTACCCAACTGAAAAATATGGAGCGCATTCCCCGCTTAAATTTTTTCAATGCGGTTTCTGGTTTGAAAAGCGCTAACCTGATCGGGACCATTTCCCAGGAGGGAATTACAAACCTGGCACTATTCAACTCAATCGTCCATATAGGATCAGATCCGGCCTTGCTAGGGTTCATTATGCGCCCGCTGACCGTCCCGAGACATACCTATGCCAACATTAAGGCCTCCGGTTTTTATACAATAAATCTGGTACATGAAGCAATACATGTCCAGGCACACCAATGCTCCGCCAAATACCCGGAAGGTACCTCCGAGTTTGAAGCAACCGGGCTTACGCCTTTTATTTCAGAAACACATCCCGCTCCTTATGTACAGGAGAGTTTTATCAGGATCGGTCTCCAATTCGAAGAAGAACATCATATTAAGGCCAACGGGACGATCCTGATTATCGGGCGAGCGGTGGAGATTCGGCTTCCCGAAGGAGCAGTTTCGAAAGAGGGACATTTAAACCTGGAAGCGTTTCACACCATTGCCGTCAGCGGATTGGATGCTTATTACAGGGTAGAGCCTCTGGGCCGTTTGCCATATGCTCGCCCTGATCAATTTTTCATGAATGGTGAAAATGGAATCAATACCCGTAGCTGTAGTCCAGGCTGAACCGGTTTTTTTTAATGCCTATGAATGTCTGAAGAAGGTAGCAGAATGGAGCGAAAAGGCAGCCGCCGCCAATGCCAGGATCGTCCTATTCCCGGAGTCTTTTATCCCGGCATACCCTCGCGGGCTCAGCTTTGGGACCGTAGTGGGAAAACGAAAACCCGAAGGACGAGCTGTCTGGCTCGAATATTGGAAAAATTCGGTTGAAGTACCAGGGCCCATTTGTGACGAATTGGGTGCTATTGCCCGACGGCTTGACCTCTACCTGATCATTGGTGTCACCGAACGCGAGCCCCTTGGAGGAAGCCTCTATTGTACCCTGCTGTACTTCGGACCGGATGGTAGTTTGCTGCAGCGTCACCGAAAGCTGAAACCCACAGCCGCAGAACGAATCATCTGGGGAGAGGGCAAAGGCAACGATCTGGACGTTTTACTAACTCCCTTTGGTCGAATGGGTGGATTGATCTGCTGGGAAAATTACATGCCCCTGGCCCGTATGGAGCTATACCGCCAGGGAGTGGATATCTACTTTGCTCCTACCGCTGATGAGCGGTCCAGTTGGACGGCCAGTATGCGTCACATTGCCTGCGAAGGGCGTTGTTACGTTCTCGGATGTAACCAGGTGGTCCGTAAATCGAGCTATCCACCCCATCTACAGGAAGAAGTGGCAGATTGGTCGGAATTCCTGAGCCGGGGAGGGAGCATAATTGTTAATCCTTTAGGAGAGGTAATTACCGGGCCTTTATGGGAAGAAGAAGGCATTTTGACCGCTTCCATGGATCCCGATCTGGTCATAAAAGGTAAAATGGACTTTGACCCGGTCGGGCACTACAACCGGCCCGATCTGTTTAAGGATTAATTCCTCTTCCGGGCAATAACTAAATAAAATTTAGCTTAATTTTAAAGCAAAAC
>CAYZMS010000020.1:0-80462 GCA_964479625.1 uncultured Saprospiraceae bacterium | reverse complement strand
CTGATTTTTCCATCGGTCAACTTTTTGACCGAAAGTTCGCTTTTTTTATTTTGATACGTTTACCCTAAAAACCATTAAACAAAAAATATTTTATTGTAACAAGCTAATATTTAAAACATAGTATTTGTTTAACTTTTTCAGAAAAATATTTTTTTGTTTTCGTTATCCAATAATTAAACTTAATTTTATTCAACGCATCTTTTCTTTAAAGCGGATTTTTTAATTTTTTAATTTTATTCATTCAACAATTCTTGAATCTTATGCTGGACAAACTGGATAAACAAATTCTTTCTATCCTAATGTCGAACGCAAAAATGCCCTACACGGAAATCGCTAAACGCTTGTTCGTTTCAGGAGGTACGATTCACGTTCGAATGAAAAAGATGGAGGATGCAGGTATTGTTAAAGGCTACAACCTGGAGGTGGATCACGCCTTATTGGGATATGATATTGTAGCCTTTTTGGGAATATACCTCGATAAGAGTTCACTCTATGATCAGGTTGCTTCAGAGTTAAAGACTATTCCCGAGGTAGTCGATGCCCATTATACGACCGGCCTTTATAATATCTTTGCAAAAATCATCTGCAGGGATACGGATCACCTTCGGGATGTACTGCATGACAACATTCAAAATATCAACGGTATCCAACGGACCGAGACCTTTATTTCCCTGGAAGAAAGTATTAACCGCCCTCTTGTCATCGTAGACCAGGAGGAACTGGAAGCGCTGAACCTGGATTGCTACTCGAATAAATGAAACTGCAATATCTTCCATACACCTTATTTTTCTTTTTGGCCCTGTACAGTTGTTCCGGGCCCATCGTAACTACCACGGAAGCTTTGTACGGTCTTTGGAAATACGATGCCGCCGCAACTTTGAGCCGCCTTGACACCCTTGACCTTAAAGAGTACAATTCACAATACGCAGCGACCATCATCAAAGGTTTGTCCAGAGGCAACCTTCACCTTAACCGCAAGGGCAGGTTAACCTTCGACCTTGGCGGCACCGAACAACAAGGAAAGTGGAGGGTAAGAAAACAAGGTCGCCAGTTGGTCTTGAACCTGACGGGAGAGGAACAAGCCTATACCATCCAGTTCCAAGGTCCGGACACCCTCCTTTTAGGCCCTGTTACATTCGATTCTACTGCTTTCCCTCGGGTATTGGTACGCAATCCAGAGAGTCGGGATGAGTAATAAGCCCGGAAATTATCGTAAAGACTACCTTTCGGATAGGATTTCTAGGCTAACATATGCAAATTTGACTATTCCATAAATACCACTTAACGTTCCCTTCACAGGTAAATGACAATTTGCAGGAATAACTATCGCAATAAAGCAGAAAGGAATTTACGAAGCAAACGCTATGAAACGAGAACTGGATATTGTCATTATTTCAGATGTACATCTCGGCACCTATGGGTGTCACGCCAAGGAGTTGTTGAATTATCTGAAGAGTATCAAAGTGGGCACCCTCATATTGAATGGAGACTTCATCGACATTTGGCAATTTAGAAAAACATACTTTCCCAAGGAGCACTTACAGGTCATCCAACGTATTCTGAAAATGGCTGCCAAGGGTACGAAGGTGTATTACATCACTGGTAATCACGACGACGCTCTGCGCAGATACTCAGATTTTTCATCTGGAAATATCCATCTGCGGGACAAACTGGTTCTTCAGTTGAAAGGGCAAAGCTACTGGATTTTCCATGGAGACATCTTTGACCTGTTCATCAAATACTCTCCCTTTATTTCCAAGCTGGGTGGAAAAAGTTACGATTGGCTGATCATGCTCAATCGTTTTATCAACAAGATTCGGGCGGCTTTTGGCCTGGCCCGGATGTCCCTTGCCAAACGCGTCAAGAATAGCGTTAAGGAAGCTGTTAAATTTGTTTCCGATTTCGAGGATACTGCCCTTCAATTGGCTGCCGAAAAAGGATACGACTATGTCGTTTGCGGCCATATCCATCGCCCTCAAATGCGGACTTTCGAGGCAAAGGAAAATAAAGTAACCTACTTAAACTCCGGTGACTGGATCGAAAACCTAACTGCCCTGGAATACAAATGGGGGCGTTGGTCGATCTACGAGTACGATGAATCCGATTACGTGCTTGTGAATCCAAAGTTAACAGTAGATCGCAATCACCTACCCTTCTCCGAAGAGGATGAAGAAGACGAAGTAGAATTGGAAATCTCTACCGAAGAAGTCTTCAACCAGATCGTTCGTGCCGACAGGCCCGGGTCACAGGCCAGCGGATAGGGAAATTATTTTGCGGTTTCCATAGTAGCAGCCACGGCAGGTAAAATGTGTCTTACCTGCATATTTAGGGTATCTCCCAGCCGAAGAAAGGCTTCCCACCAGGCATTGGGAATGGCCGTTTCCTCCTTTCTCATTAACTGTTTGGCCGAAAAGACGTAATAGTTTTGGCTCTTCCATACGTTCAACTTGAACCCCATGCGAGGAAGTCTTTCCAGTAAGCCGGTCAGATGGTCGAACATGGGCAGGTCCTCTTCGGAAGGTTTATCCAGCAGGCTTTTGATCTCTTTAAATATGCGCTCCTCTGCCGCCAGTTGCAGGGCAGGTTCATCTTCAATTACTACCCCCCACTTTCGAAATTCACGGTCCAGTCTGATCAATTCCCTACTGTTAAGGTGGCCGTTGAGAAAAAACCGGTGCAGATCCTTATTCAAAACAAAGCTAATGGCGGCCTGGTAAGCCCTGGTGATGGGCAGGTTATCTTGTTGGGCGGCAGTCATCAACTGGTAATTATCCCGGTAAAATTCCCGAAAAACGACTTCTACCTCCCGCATTTTCCGGTTTCCGATCTCCTCGAGTATTTTCCGTTTTTCATCCTGGAAAAGATCCCAAAGGGTAAACCTAACCTTACCGAAATATTCGGGCATAAGACTGATCACCTCGCTAAGGTTAGAACGTTGAAAAGCTTCAACCAGTAGTTTTTCCGCTTCATCGAATGCGGTGCGATCCATATCCAGGGATATATACCCCAGCATATTTTGCTGCCCCAGATATAACACGGCAAAGGAAAAATGTTTTTCAGCCCGAGTAACCTGCGACTGCATTCTTACACGGCCAAGAGCCAGTCGTTGGTTCCCCGCCTCATAACGGAAAAACACCTCTGATCGAGCGGAATAAGAATAGATCTCCAGGGCCTCAGGATAAGCCTCAAATAAACTGGAAGCAGCATAATGCATCCCGAATCGAGCCAGATCAGTATGAGTGGGCAGGACATTGCGCTTATAACTCTCCGCCCCGTTTATATATACATTGCTAGGGATGGATTCCAGCCGCTTTACAAAGGCTTCCTGGAAAGCAGCTCCGGATACCACACTGGCATAATGAAGCGCACGGTGAGCATATTGCAGAATCTGATCCGTTTCAATGCCCGATACTTCATCGAAAAACCAGCCACAACTGGTATACATCAGCATGCAGTGGCGCTGCATTTCCAGCAACCTGAGCATCTGCGATTTTTCAAACCGGTTAATGGGTCTGGTCCCGTGACATTCAAAAAATGCCCCCAGGTTAACTTCTCTGCGGTCCAGGATAATACTTATATAGTCATTTCGGGCGGCCCAGGGATCTTTTAATAATTTTGCGCCTTCCTCTTCGAAAATGGGCGATAATTCGTCGCGCACCCAGTCTAGGGTTTCGCGAAGGGGCGCCCGCCACTCCTGATTCCAATCCGGATGGCCTCCCGTGCAACAACCGCAATTGCTCCGCCAGCGTTCCACCCCGTGTACGCAGGACCAACTGCTGTTTTCATGGATCTGAATTTCGTATTCGGGCGGGAAAAGTTCCAAAAACTGCCCGTAGTTCGTCAGGCCTACTCCAGGGGTATCCTCTATTAGCTTGAGACAACTGGCCAGCGCCATTTCTCCAAAACTGTGGTGATGGCCATAACTTTCTCCATCCGTTGCGATATGGGCCAATTGCACCTGGTCATCATTATCGAATACATCCAGAAAGGCAGATGCAAAGGCAGCCCCGTCATTTAACAATCCCTGGAAAGCTACTGCCTGGGAGATACCTCCGTGATAAAAGAACAGGGCAATACTTTTACCGGATGGAAGTTCAAAATGGTAAGCCCTGCGGCTGTCTACACTGTCAGGAGCCAGAGTGTGCCACTTTTTTTTACCACGTACCCGGATAGCTGCGGCCTGGCGAGGAGCCAGGATGGTGTACTTAATATCATGATCAGCTAAAACTTCCAGCGTTTCAATGTCTACAGCTGTTTCAGCCAGCCACAAACCTTCCGGCTTTCGCCCAAAGCGTTTTTCGAAATCAGCTATTCCCCAAATCACCTGGGTTTGCTTGTCGCGCTTGTTCGCCAATGGCATGATCAGGTGATTATACACCTGGGCGATGGCCGAACCATGGCCCCCGTAGCGCTTTAAGCTTTTGGCATCAGCATCCAGAATGGCCTCGTAGGTTTCCGGGTCGGCTTCTTCCAGCCAGGAAAGCAAAGTGGGACCGAAATTGAAATTTATCCGGCTATAATTATTTTTTATATCTATTATTTTGCCCTGACTGTTAAGGATACGTGCTGCCCGGTTGGGAGCGTAGCACTCGAAGTTGATCTTCTCGTTCCAATCGTGAAAAGGCTCTGCAGAGTCCTGTTTTTCAATAGCTTCCAGCCAGGCATTCTCCCTGGGTGGTTGATAGAAATGTCCATGGATGCAGACGAACTTAGTAAGGCTCATTTTATCTGCGTTTTGCCTCGAAGATAGAACAAGTTTAAACGATCAGTGGGGAGAATTGTTTATTTTTGGAATTTCTAGTCATCCGAATCAAACCAAAAGCCGCCATGTTAAGGCATTACCGCTATTTCCTGTGGATTATTTTTTTGTTAAGCGTTCAAGCCGGATTTTCCCAGGCTCCGGAACGTTGGAATTCAGCTAAGATAGAAGAGGCGATCGAACGACTAAATTTTCTCGGCTCTGCTTTATATGTTGCTGCTCACCCAGATGATGAGAACACCAACATGATCGCTTACCTTGCTAATGAGGTAAAGGCCAATACCGCCTATCTTTCACTTACCAGAGGGGATGGTGGCCAAAACCTGGTTGGTCCGGAGATCAGGGAACTACTTGGCCTTATTCGGACTCAGGAGCTACTCGCTGCCCGAAGACTGGATGGTGGCAAGCAATTTTTTACCCGTGCCAATGATTTCGGCTACTCCAAACATCCCGACGAAACTACCGCGATCTGGAACAAGGAGGAAGTACTTGCCGATGTTGTCTATACCTTTCGCAAATGGCGTCCTGACATTGTCATTAATCGCTTCGATCACAATTCAGCTGGCAGAACCCACGGCCACCACACAGCATCCGCCACCCTGGCTTTGGAGGCCTACGAACTTTCTGGCGACCCAAATGCCTATCCCGAACAATTGGAGTATGTGGAAGCCTGGCAACCCAAACGCCATTTTTTCAATACTTCCTGGTGGTTTTACGGCAGTCAGGAAGCATTTGCCAAAGCAGATAAATCAGATATGATCAGCATGGATCTCGGGGTCTACTATCCTGCCCAGGGCTTGTCGAATAACGAGATCGCTGCTTACAGCCGAAGTATGCACAAAAGCCAGGGCTTTGGCCGTCCCACCAGCCGGGGTTCGAATGAAGAATATGCCCAATTACTGAAAGGCGAAATGCCTGCTGTAAACGATCTCTTTGCGGGTATCAATACCAGCTGGACCAGGGTGAAGGGTGGGGCACCCATTGGCGAAATCCTCCAAAGTGTTCAAAAAAATTACCGGCACGAAGATCCGGCCGCCAGCGTGCCTGGTCTTTTGGATGCCTATAAATTGATAGAAAAACTACCCGACGGTTACTGGAAATCCGTCAAAATGGGGGAGGTCAAGGAAGTGATCACTGCCTGTATGGGGCTTTTTGCCGAGGTTAGTAGTGCGGATGCAACTGCAAGCCCAGGGCACCCGCTTTTTCTGAATTTTGAATTGATCAATCGCTCTCCGGTGAAAACCAATATTGAGCGAGTGGAGATACAGGCGGTCGGCCTGGATACAACCCTGAATGTGACTTTAGGTAACAACCTGGACCTTAAATGGCAGGGGAAAGTACAATTGCCGAATGATATCGGGTATTCTGACCCTTATTGGTTGCGCGAGGAAGCAGAGCTCGGGATGTATAAGGTCCAGGACCAACGCCTTCGGGGGCTCCCCGAGACACCACCTGCCCTGGTCGCCCGCTTCGAGCTGACCATAGAAGGTACAAAAATCGTGCTGGAACGTCCTGTGATCTATAAGTCTTCTGATCCCGTAAGAGGGGAATTCTATGAGCCCTTTGAGATCCTTCCTCCTGTTGCCATACAGTTAAAACAGCCCGTTATGATCTTCCCAGACGATGCAGCACAAGAGGTCGTAGTAACCGTTGAGGCAAATGCAGATGGCCTGGCGGGTAGTGTAAAACTGGAAGCCCCTGCCGGTTGGAAAATAAGCCCGAATGCCATTCCCTTCGAACTTGAACAAAAAGGAATGCAGCAATCTGTTTCCTTTCAACTCTCCCCACCGGAAAATCAGCAGGAGGCTGAACTGAAGGCCATGGCATTGTTGAATGGAACCACTTACAGCAAAGAGAAAATCGTTATTGACTACGATCATATTCCTAAACAAACCGTATTACGCCCTGCAAAAGCGAAAGTGGTCAAACTTGACCTGCAAGTGTCAGGAGAACGTGTTGGGTATATAATGGGAGCCGGAGATGATATCCCTGCCAGTCTGGAGCAGATCGGGTTCGGTGTCGTATTATTGGAAGATGACGACCTCAGCAAGGAAAACCTCCAGCAATTTGACGCGGTCATCGCGGGGGTTAGGGCCTATAATACCAGAGAACGACTTGGTTTCTACCGGGAAGCACTGATGGAATACGTCAAACAGGGAGGGACCTATATCGTTCAGTACAATACTAATCGCGGTCTGATAATACCTATGCAGGAAATAGGCCCCTACCCTTTCCAGATTTCAAGAGACCGGGTGACGGTTGAAGAAGCAGAAATTCGAATTTTGACCCCTGACCACCCCATCCTTAACTTTCCGAATAAAATTACGGGAAAAGATTTCGAAAATTGGGTACAGGAAAGGGGCCTGTACTTCCCAAATAATTGGAGTGACCAGTATACGGCCATTCTATCTTCCAACGATCCGGGAGAAAGCCCAAAGGATGGAGGTATGCTCGTAGCTCCATACGGTGAAGGCTGGTTTATTTATACCGGCTATTCCTGGTTCAGGGAATTACCTGCGGGCGTCCCGGGAGCATTTCGTTTGTTCACAAACCTGATTGCCCTTGGCGATCACAAGCAAGAAAAATAATGGAACAAGACCATGACTACCATGCCGACCTAAAGGAGGAAAAGGACGATAAACCGCCCATTTTCAAGTCCTGGCAACATATGTATATTTTTGTGCTGGCTATGCATGCACTAATTATTACCTTGTTCTATCTTTTAACCCAGGCGTACAGCTAAAAAGGGGAATTACCCCCCACGATGTATTTTTCTGTTGGCAATTCGACCCTCAGTAACACGCCAAAAGCGGGCAACTTACAAGTATGAAATACAAAGTCTATGTGTCTCCCGAACAGGATGAGGCCTTTTTGAAGATACTTGAAGCCTTTCAACAAGGCGATCTCATCGATTCTTTTACCGTAAGTGAATTAGATACCGGCGAAAAGGAAAAACAAAAAAGAAAAAAAGAAAAAAACCGGGAACAAGAAGATACTAAGGATTTCGCCGCCCAATACCGCGACCTGGTTGATTGAGGGTTCCGTTAAACATTAGCATTATCCAACACCCATAACCCAAAACTCCTCCATGGTTTATTTGATACATAAACCCCTTCCCCGATTGAAAGGCGAGATCGAATTAGCTGGTTCGAAAAGTATCAGTAACCGGGCCCTGATCATACGTGCCCTTTGTCCAGAACCTTTTCAGATCAAACGACTGGCCAACGCAAAGGATACGGAACTGATGCAGCAACTACTGGCTTCTGAGGAGGAGGAGGTGCTCGATGCTGGCCCAGCCGGGACTACCTTCCGGTTTATGACTGCCTACCTATCCCGGCAGCCCGGCTCCCAGGTGTTAACCGGATCGGAACGGATGAAACAGCGCCCCATTGGTGTCCTGGTAGATGCTTTGAGACAATTAGGCGCTCAAATTGAATACCTGGAACAAGAGGGTTACCCCCCTCTTAAAATCGGGCCCCCATCCGGGAAACCGGGCACCAATCGACTGAGCATTGCTGCAAATACCAGCAGTCAGTATATTTCTGCCTTACTCCTGATCGCCCCCACCCTGCCGGAAGGATTAGTACTGGAGCTTCAGGGGAAGATCGTATCCCGCCCTTATATCGAAATGACCCTTTCCCTGATGACTCATTTCGGTCTCAGCTATGAATGGACAGGGCAGACCATTCATATTGCCCCCCAGGCCTATCAGTCTCGCTTCTTTACGGTCGAAGCGGATTGGTCAGCCGCCTCCTATTTTTATTCCCTTGCAGCCTTTTCTGATGCACCAGACATACGACTCAACGGATTATTCAAGGATAGCGTCCAGGGCGATTCGATATTGGTTGATATCATGGAGGAGCTAGGAGTGCACACGGAGTTCACAGCAACAGGAATCCGACTAACTAACAACCATCAGGACTTACCCCTTTTGTTTGAATACAATTTCCTGCGCTGTCCAGACCTGGCGCAAACCCTGGCAGTTATTTGCGCCGGGCTGGGAGTAGAAGCCCGGTTTACCGGCCTGGAAACCCTTCGGATCAAGGAAACAGATCGTATAGCCGCCCTTTGTGCTGAGCTGGCCAAGGTAGGGGTCGAATGGACAGAAGAACAGGATGGCTGGCACCGGATTTCCGGCCAGGCAAGGGTGAGGGATACACCTTGCTTCCCTACTTATGAGGATCATCGGATGGCCATGGCCTTTGCTCCTCTTGCCATTTTTGGCGATATCCGGATCGAAGACCCCCTGGTGGTCGGTAAGTCCTACCCCGACTTTTGGAGGGATCTGGATCTTTTGGGATTCCAGACAAGTGAAATTTAAACTACTCCCTTCAAAGCTCTTAGTAAACCTTCAGCTTTCAGCAGACACTCTTCATATTCTCTTTCCGGAATAGAATCGTAAACGATCGCTCCGCCTACCTGATAGCTAAGGTAGAGGTCAGTAGCATTGTATAACCAGGACCGGATAACCACATTAAAATCAAAATCCTTCGCAGGGGTAAGGTACCCTACAGCCCCGGAATACAAGCCGCGTTTACTACACTCGTGTTGTTCGATGAGTTCCATGGCCCGCACCTTCGGGGCACCGGTCATAGACCCCATGGGGAAGGCCGCCTTGATGGCATCTATAAAGTGGACATCCGGTCGCAGCTCCCCGCTAATGGTAGAAATCATCTGGTAAACAGTCTCGAAACCATAAATACCAAACAATTCCTCTACCTGCACCGTACCTGGTCGACAGGAACGAGCCAGATCATTTCGAACCAGGTCCACGATCATGACATTTTCAGACCGATCTTTGGAAGATTGAGCCAATTGCTCTCGAAAGGCTTTATCCTCTAGCTCGGTTCTTCCCCGCTGAATAGTCCCTTTTATAGGTTGCGAGATCAGTTGGTTGCCTGACTTTTTTAAAAAACGCTCTGGACTTGCACACAACAGGTGTTTACCCGAAAGTTGATAATAAGCGGAAAAAGGCGCCCGCGCCAGATCATTGAGGCGGTGAAACAAAGCCAGCGGCTCAATTTGGCAATCTTCCAGGAAAAACTCCTGGCAAAAATTCATTTCGTATACATCCCCCTGTTTAATATGCTGCCGGATTTGTTCAATGGTTTCCAGATACTGATCTCTGCTCATACGTGCCAGCGGAGGCCCTGAAATTAACGAAAGAGGCTGTGAAGGCTCCGCCACAAGTACAGCCTCCCAAACCGCTTTGACATCCATGAAATGGCTTAGAATTCTCACTTCCTCTGTCTGGAAAAAAAAGATCACTTCCGGTTGGAAAAAGTGTAGGTCTGGAAACCCAATCCCGTCAGGGTTATCAGAGGACAAGGCTTCTACTTCATTTTTCAGGTCATACGTCAGGTAGCCAAAAAGCCAATCGTTGGTTTGATCGCAAAATTCTTTAAGGCCGTCGAAGGCACCATTGCCCGCCTTGCCCTGGAACTGTTGATTTGCCCCAACTGCCAGGATACCTTCGTACGGGTAATTGCCAAAGGCCGAATAGGCATTATGATCCAGGTAGCAGACGGGTTCAAAAAGACGGGCCCAGTTCAGGGCTCGTTTTTTGAAGTCGCTCATTTGGACCTCAGAGGGATAGGGGAAGGACTCGATTTGTGGCAAACCTTAATTTATTCGAAGGATCTTGATCTCAACCCGTTGGTTTTTACGGCGCCCTTCCAGGGTTTCATTAGTGGCGATCGGTTGCCGCTTGCCATAGCCCTTATAACTTACCCGTTCCCGGAGAATCCCCTTACTGACAAGGTAATCAGCAACCGCTTTGGCTCGTTGAGTGGATAGTTCATCACAGTATTCGGGGGGGGGCAAACCATTGGTGTGACCACCCACTTCAATGTATACATCGGGGTTCTGCACCAAAAACAGGTAAATATCATCCAGCCTTTCGTCGGAAGCGTCCTGAATTACAGAACGATCAGCTTCAAAATAGATCTCATTTGTTCGGATAGTCTGTCCTTCCCGTAATTGGGAGCGGTCGATACTGGAAAAATCTATCTCTTCGACCACATCCGGCAGCACTTCCAGTTCTTCCTCTGGTTCTGGTACCGGGCCGCGCGTTGTGTTTTCTTCCTGAGGGTTGTTTTCCTCAACGATAACCGGCGGAGCAACTACCTCTTCTACCGGATCCCCTTCTACCTCTGGTTCTGGCTCCTCTACCACCACTTCTTCTTCCTCGCAGGGAATAGGTGCAATTACAGAGGCATTATCGATCAAAAGATTGCCATTATATGGAAAAAGAGTGGGAGTCTTATAAAAGGCTTCGAAAGTGATATGCGTGAAATTACCGGTTGGTTCAAATTTAAACTGGTACTCCAGCCATCGGGTATTGATCACCAGGTTAGTTTCCCCCAGAAGAAAGGCCTTATCGCAATAATCAAACCCGCCATAAATGCGAAGCTTTGCAGGTGTGGTGTAATTGGCCGACTCATCGGTAGTTCGACTGGAGCTTACATACAATTCCGAACGACAAAGATAAATACTGAATTCATAACATTTACCAGCTTCCATTGGTCGGCTCATCGGTTGAGACACGCGTTCCCAGGTATCATTGTCCCTAACCACCATCCCGAGGTAGCTGTTGCCGTCCACAGCAGGCTTGGTAACACCAAAGGCGCCACTAGGCTGAACATCCGGAGGAGATTCTCCACGAAACCCGCAATCATACCAACCCCGTGGAGGGTGGCTATGCCGGGGCATATCTTCGAAAGAGGCATTGTTTAAAGAAATAGGCGTTTGAGCTTGGGCCGTAAAAACGATCCCACTACTCAGGCAAAAGAAGACGAATGCGAAATAAAGCCTCATAGCATGAATTTCTATTAGGAATCCCCAAAAACAGCTTTCGTTCCATTAATACAAGGCCGAGCTGGAACGAAAGCAGAGGCAAAACAGGCCTGTGGGTGCAATTTTTTATTTAAAAGCGTTCAAGCCGGTAATATCCATACCGGTAATCAACAAATGGATATCGTGGGTCCCTTCATAAGTTAGCACGGTTTCCAGGTTCATCAGGTGGCGCATGATCGGGTATTCATTCGTTATTCCCATCCCGCCATGGATTTGCCGGGCTTCCCGGGCGATATCCAGTGCCATTTTTACATTATTTCGTTTGGCCATGGAGATCTGTGCTGCGCTGACTTTTCCCTTGTCGGCTAATGTTCCAAGCCTCCAGGTCAGCAACTGAGCTTTGGTGATCTCGGTGATCATTTCTGCCAATTTTTTCTGGTTCAATTGAAACTGACCGATCGGTTTTCCAAATTGCTCCCGCTCTAAAGCATACCGCAAGGCAGAATCATAGCAATCCATGGCAGCTCCGATAGCCCCCCATGCGATTCCATAACGAGCTTTAGATAAACAGGATAACGGTCCTCTCAATCCTTTTATTTCGGGCAGGACATTGGACTTTGGCACGCGGACGTCCTCAAACACTAATTCTCCCGTAATGGAAGCCCGAAGTGACCATTTTCCTTTTATTTCAGGGGCGGTAAAGCCTTTCATACCCTTCTCAACGATCAGGCCCCTTACATCTCCTGCTTCATCCCGGGCCCAAACTACGGCGATATCAGCCAGTGGAGAGTTGGTGATCCACATCTTCGAACCATTTAGGATATAAGCATCTCCATCATCTGTGATCCGGCTGGCCATCCCTCCAGGGTTGGAACCGTGATCTGGTTCGGTGAGTCCGAAGCATCCGATTAAGGCACCACTCCCTAACATAGGGAGCCATTTCCGCTTTTGCTCCTCCGAGCCATAGCGATAAATCGGATACATCACCAGGGAGCCTTGTACGGAAGCCATAGAGCGCACCCCGGAATCTCCCCTTTCGAGCTCTTGCATGATAATACCATAGGCAGTCTCATCCATTCCTCCACCGCCATACTCTACAGGCAGGCTTGGGCCAAAAGCGCCGATCTCGGCCAGGCCCTTGAATAAATGAACCGGACATTCCGCCCGTTCGGCATAGGCTTCAATGATGGGCGATACTTCCTGCTTTACCCAGGTGCGCACGGCCTCGCGAGCCAGTAGGTGGTCTTCACTCAGCAATTCATCGATCTGATAATAATCATGCCCCTGGAACCGGTCTGTTTTTACTTTTGGTTCTACAGTACTGCTGATATTTCCGTTAGCTTTATGTTGCATAAGTTGGCTTTTTTTTGGAAAGGATTTGGCTAGTCGATCCTGGGTACCAAAAGGCTTATCTACGACAGAAGCACCCACATTTATCAAAAATACAGTTTTCGATTAGATTAAACTACTTAGATTCCCGGGAATTCCTGCACCTTACACTACCTTTTACAAATGATAACTAATTTTGCCGGGACATTGATCACGATAGATACATTTTACCTGGCAAGCCCCCTTTTTTATTTTCATTTTGACAACTGAAACTATGGCTCGAATTGCACTGGAGGGTATGCATTTTTATGCCTACCATGGTTTTTACGAAGAAGAACGCATAATTGGAAACCACTACTTAGTCGATATTGTGGTTAATGTCAATACGGCAAAAGCCGCCGCAATCGATGACATCGGAAGTACCGTTAATTATGAAACTATTTATCAAATTTGCCGGTTCGAAATGAAAAAGTCTACCCAGTTACTGGAAACTCTGGCCCAGCGGATCGCTCAGCGCATACAAAACCAATTCAACGGTCTAAGCGGTGGACTTGTACGAATCTCCAAAAAGAACCCGCCTTTGGGTGGTAAGGTGGAGCACGCTTTTGTTGAGGTTAACTGGGGGCGTTAAGGGAAAGCTGCTAAAGGAAATCAGTATTAAACTTTAAGCTTCATTCAAAGCAACAGTACATTATGGATCATATTGGCATTATAGGAAGTGGTTCTATGGGAATGGGCATTGCCCAGGTAGCATCTACAACTGGCCATCCTGTTACCGTTTACGATAACAATCCCGATGCCCTCAAAAGGGCCAAAAACCAACTGGAGAAGATTTTAACGAGGTTGGTTGAAAAGGGAAGAATAGAAAGTCAGGATGCCCAGCTCATTTTGGGACGCATAGCATTCACCAAAAGTATTTACCAGGTAGAACCTGCCGCATTGGTGATCGAGGCCATAGTCGAAAAGCTGGATGTTAAAAAAATGGTATTCGAACAATTGGAGGACATCACCGGTCAAAACTGCATTTTAGCAACCAATACGTCCTCGCTTTCCGTTTCAGCCATTGCTTCAGCCTGCCCGAAAGCTCCTGACCGGGTACTGGGTATTCACTTTTTCAACCCAGCCCCGCTAATGAAACTGGTAGAGATCATTCCCGCTGTTCAAACCAGTACAAGCGTTCTTCAGCAAGCAAGGCAGTTGATCGACAGTTGGGGAAAAATAACCGTTTTAGCGAAGGACACCCCAGGGTTTATTGTTAACCGGGTAGCCCGGCCATTCTACGGGGAAGCCCTGCGGATATATGATGAAGGCATTGCAGATGTAGCAACTATAGACTGGGCAATGACTGAATTGGGAGGTTTTCGAATGGGCCCTTTCATCTTGATGGATTATATCGGTAACGATGTCAATTACACCGTTACCGAAACAGTATTTAAGGCTTTTTACTCGGACCCCCGGTATCGGCCCTCCTTCACACAGAAACGTTTAGCCGAAGCAGGTTACCTGGGTCGCAAATCCGGAAGAGGATATTACGATTATTCAGAGGGAGTTGAAAACCCAATCCCGGTAATGGAAACTGAGAAGGGAAGATACATTCTTAATAGAATATTGGTCATGCTCATTAATGAGGCCGCCGACGCTTTACATTGGGGTATTGCCAAACGGGATGATATCGAACTGGCCATGACCAAAGGGGTGAACTACCCCAAAGGCCTCCTCGCCTGGGCTGACGAATTAGGGATTGACCACTGTGTCGAACAACTGGATATTCTTTACGAGGAATATCATGAAGACAGGTACCGCTGCAGCCCCTTATTGCGGAAAATGGCCAAAAAAGGTAGTTCGTTCTTTTAATGCTGTACAGAGAATCTGCGGCTCATTTGAAGATCACCGCTACTCCACCTCAGCAGGTACAAACCCGCCGGCAGATCTCCTGTGGCAAGGCGAAGGGTGCCGGTGGTAACAGGCCACCTTTCCAGGAGTTGTCCATTTGCATTCCAAAGTTCTAAATCACCTTCGATTGGAGCAAACTGATCAAATTGTACCTGCAATTCCTGGTCTGCAGGGTTGGGGAATAAACTCAAACCTGGCAGAGATGGATTCGTTTCCCTAATGGATGTAACGATAGCACTCTCCATCACAGTCCCACGCCCCGAAGCCAGCGTGCAGGTGAGGTCCCCTTGCTCGGAACTCAAACATGCTTCTGACTGGAAGTTGACCATATCCATAACTTCTAAATTATCCAGGCTCCATCCACCATTGCTCACTAGCCCACCATTATTATCCCCCTCATCATTCAGGTACCGAAACCTGATCAGCACCTCTTTACCTTTATATTCGCTAAGATCAGCATAGGAAGGCTCAAACCCTGGTCGCGCCACCCAAAACGCCTGAGGATCTTCTACACTATGAATGCCTGTCAGTATGGGGCCATCGTAGCTATTTCGAAAAAAAGAAGCGGCCGGTAATGTTTCCCAGCTTAATCCATTATTTGTGGAAACCTCAACAACACCACCATCATATGCAGCCTCCACATCTATTTTTTGATCGAAACGCAAGACCGGTTGATCCCCTTCAAGCACAATGGGGTCAATAAATTGAAGGCTGCGATCTGTAAACAGACTAGTTTTCGGGATAAACCAAAAAGCTCCTTCTTCTAATTCTGGGTTGCTTTCGATCCTCCAATTCCCCCCTGTTCTACCAGAATTGGTAACCAGACTGGAATCTTGATCTGCCTCTTCCAGGATAAATTGTCGGGAATAAGCATTGGGTGGGGTAGAAAGTCGGTAGCTTAAAGTCAATTGTTCCCCTGAAGCGATTTCATTAATGCTAATGAGTAAGCGATCAGAACCTGATTCTACAATAGCAGAGCCGGAAAATGAACCAGGAACAAAGCTTGTCCCAGCAGGAATTTCGTCTTCGATCAGCAGGCCGATCACCGGTTCGGGTTTATCATTTCGAATTTGAAGCATAACCTGTATTTCCTCGCCCGGGCGGGCATTAGGTGTCATACTTTTTTCTAACTTAACACTATGAGTACAAGTCGGAGGCAAGTCGAAAGCCGGCTTCCCGTCGTCCCGGTCATTCGGGTTACGCTGGTCTGCACTAAAGCCAAGTCCTCTTCTGGCAAACACTTCCCAAATCAGACATTGATTTGCCCCATCATTATTTATGATATCAGCCGCTAAGATCGCATCTCTTCCTTCCAGGAAGCCCGGGTTACAGGCTTGCAGTTTCATCCCATCCATTACCAACTGTAAAGCGATATTATTACCACCTTTTCCCTGGTAAAGGTCTCTATCCCATCCATATTGGTCTACGAATGCCCAGTACATATCCCAGAGGACGGCAGCCCACACCTCCCCGACCTGGTGGGGCGAAGAAGTACCCACAATATCCCTGTAGGTTTGATTATTTATCGCTCGGTCAATTGAATAAGGCTGCCGACGAATGCCATCCCCGAAAGAATCCTCTTGTAAGAGGAAGGTTCCTATTCCCCGGGCTCTTTCTGGCCGGTCTCCGGGCTTGGCTGTGATCACCAAGCCGAGGAAGTCACTCCACCCCTCTCCCATTTGTTCGTCATTAGACAAGCAGGTGGGACTGGAGGGCCCTCCGGTCAGGCGGGTACTTACACCGTGCCCATATTCGTGGGCAATGACCAGGTTGTCGAAACCACTATCAATTAACTCTTGCCCGGAATCAGGTCTACGAACCAATTTACCCTGCACCCCCTGATTCAGAAAGGATCGTAGTTTGTTGCAATCCTCATTGCCTATGATTACAGATGGAATAGTAGGTTGCGGTAATTCAGCGACGTCCCCCATGGCAAAGACTCCCGTCCCACTGTTACAAATTATGCAGCCTACTGCTCCGGCTTCCTGGGCATTCAACACCTTTTCCTGGAAATAACAATCTCCCCGGTCAATTAAGGCAATATTTCCGGAAAGCTCTGCCGTGTTGACCAGGGAGTCACAGCCTTTGCGAGGACTCTGGCTACCATCCCGTACGTATACAATCCGACCACTAACAGGGGTTTCCTTCACTTCCGGGCCAAAACGCGCGGAGCCCGTCACATACAGACCGGCGATTTCATTGGGAGCTGAAATTTCCAATAATTCAGTATTACCCTGCCAAAGAAACATCTGCATACGTCCCGGCACCCCGTCCTGGGTAATGGAAAAATTGGCATTATTTAAACCACTTCCATCCTGTGCCTCCGCATAAATCAGGTCTCCATCCTTCCCTCCGCTCCGACCGTAGTCATTTTTCTGGAAATTGCCGGCTACTTCATCAAACCCATAATGATACAACCAATCGTGCATCACATTATTCATGTAAAAAAGTTGCACAAGGGAGGCAGGCTGGTTCCCTTCAGGGGTACCTGAGGGGGCAAAGGTATAATCGAAGATCAACTCCGATCCTCCATCTACTTCGAAATCGTCCGGTCGGTTATCTGCATCGACATCCAGGTAAGCGTGCGCATTGTTCCCTTGGGTAGTGGTAAATTCTGGCCCGGGAATTCCATTGGTATCATGCCATCCGAAGGGAGAAGCCAGTGGATCCTGAGGATCGTTTACGACCTGCTGTAAACCCTCAGCAGGAGATTCCAAAGGAATAGGAAACACCCAATAGGAACTGGGACCCATTGTAACCGGCGTATTGGAAAGTGATGGATGTACCCTGCAAAAACCGTTATGCCGATGCACTAATTCGGTTGTGTTACAATAAATAGTGCGGTTTGTACGGCTTAAAATAGCCCCTGATTCAGCATCCACATGGACATACCACAGATCCGGAGCATCTGAAGATGGGAATAAAGTGCTCCAACTAAGTTTCAAGGTTCCGTCAGGCATTGGGAAATACACTAATTGTACGGGAATAGGAAAGGTGTCCCTTTTGGTTCGAAATCGAAAGTTATTCTCTGTTCTATCGGCAAGTTCTAGTTCATCAAGGGATATGCCTACTCCCCTATCCTTCGAAGCATGTAGCAACGCTTCAGCTGGTTGAATACCAGGAACATAAGTACTGATCCTGTCCTGCAGGCTGTTCCAAAATCGGTTGGTATAAAAAGCGTTTTCATTCTGCCCTCTGAGGTGAATACTGGAAATGGCTCCCTCTACCGGAACGCCCCGGAATTGTTGTTGAAAGTAGACGTGGGTCAACCCATTATGAGCAGTCCGGTAATGATTAGTAACGCGGTAATCTGCTACATCCGCCTCTGATAACTCCCATTTATCCTTTTGATCAAGGAAGGATTGTAAGGCGACTTGATCAGAAAGCAGGCTCTGCCCCTTTAGTTGAGGAGGTAACCAAATGATAAAGCAAAGCAGGACAATGATCAGGCTTAGAAAACATATAAACCTGTCTAGAAAATTGGCGTTCTTTTGCATGTTTGGAATTAGAGAAAAAGCGTTTCCCCTTTTTTGTAAGTTGGCCCTTATATCCATAAATGGTGATCGAAAATTTGAAAATAGCTTAAATGTAAATAAAAAGCAGGGCTTCGGAAGCCCGTTCAATTTGCCTTGCAGAAGATAATGAGTAGTTGGTGTTTCGCACTTCATTCGAAATCCTTTGGGATAGGGTTTATCCTCCAGATTTCAGATAATAAACGGCAATACAACTCAATTAATCAAAGTCCAGTTTGTACATTTCGCTACACTTGCCATTTTTCTGTGGAAAAAAGCGCTTGAATTGTTCTGATAACGTCAAAGCATGGAGGATAAAACAACATTGATATACGGTCGCAATCCTATTATTGAAGCCATCAATAGCGGGCAACCCGTTGATAAGGTTTTTATCCAACAAGGTGTCAGGGGGCCATTGGAAAAGGAGATCCGAGATTTATGCCGGGCTCATCTGATCCCACTGCAAGTTATTCCCAAGGAACGGATGAACACCATGGTGAGGGGTAACCACCAGGGCTTAATCGCTTATTTGGCGGAAGTGCGCTATTACCGTTTAGAGGATGTAGTCCCAGGAATTTTCGAACGCTCCGAGATGCCCCTGCTGCTTCTACTTGATGGTGTTACTGATGTTCGTAATTTGGGAGCAATTGCGCGCTCCGGGGAAGTAATGGGAGCTCATGCCTTAGTGGTCAGTCAAAAACGATCCGCCCCTATCAATGCAGAAGCTATGAAAACCTCGGCAGGCGCCTTAAATCATTTGCCTGTGTGCCGGGAGCCCAACCTTCAGTCGGCGATCGATCAATTACAGATGATGGGAATTAAGGTTATAGCTTCCGACCTAAAAGCAGAAAAAGTAGTTTACAACCTAGACTTGACCGGCCCAGTGGCCATTGTGGTAGGAGCTGAGGGAAAAGGAATAAGCCGGGAAGTATTGTTAAAGAGCGATCAAAGGTTCGTAATTCCTCAAAAGGGGCAAACAGACTCTTTAAATGTATCGGTAGCAGCCGGAATGATCTTATATGAGGCCAGGCGTCAAAGACTACTGGTTAAAGGTCACTGATCTTTCGAATGACCTCATATAAACGGGTGTATTCGTTCACTTCCTCTTCAAAGGGATGATGCTCCAGATGGTTCGCAGAGATTAACTTTAAATGAGAGACCCGGCCGTGTCGGTCGGTGATCCGCTGCAGATATTTGACCCATAACTGGCCGTTATTCTTTACGGCATAGATCTTATTGTCCCTGATTTCATGAGGACCAGAAATCTCCCGGCAAATGACAATGTCGCCATCCTGAATAACAGGCTCCATACTATTGCCGTTAATGGGAAATGCAACCATACCGCCACCATCCAAACCTGGTATGGAAAAATACTCATTCTCTTCAACCGCAAAACTTCCGTTGTCAATAGCTGCGCCTGCAAAAGCTTCTGTACTGGTAAAAAGTATGTTGGGTTGGAAGGCATTCTCTCCAATCATTTCGATACTTGGTTGTGGCAGGTCAAATCCAAATGGAGAACCTTCCCCGTCAATAAGGTAGCTCTCATTGACACCGTATTCCTGGCAAAGAGTTCGGGCGTGCCGGTAATCTATACAGCGTTTGTCCTCAGGATTTAAGAAAGCCCGGATAATGTGACCATAGGCTCGGTTGCCAAGTATTTTCTCCGCGAAATCGCCTATTCCCCGGCCACCCCGGTCGTTGGGAATAATATCCCCCCGTTCCACCAGGAGATCAAAAACTTTCCGAAAGCGCTCATTAAGTTGGACTCGATCTTCGCGGATCATATCGTCAGTAAGTTAAATGTTTTACCCGCTTAACCCTAATTATAACAGAAAGGGGACTTAGGCAATTTTGAAATTGTTTCAATGCCATAAATCTAAAACAAAAAATTGTTGAAAACAAATAGTTTTTAAACTTTTTTTTGATTTCTTTTGGCAAAACTCTTCAAACAACTGTTAGTCTTATAGATACAGATATGAATTAGCAATTTTTGTTTGCCAGCAAGCCTAAAATTCAGGTCTTGCAAACCTCTTGGGCAGGTTTCACCCATTTTGTTTTCCTAGGCGATCCTGATCCGATCCAGGATCTCAATGGCCCTGAAAATCTCTCCTTCTGTATTGTAATAATGAGGGGAAAGCCGGTAGGCCCATTCCTCTTTTTTACGATTAAAATCCAGGCGGGCGGAGCTAATCGTAGTGAGCGATCCATTGAGGCCCAATTCCCTAAGGTATCCCACAAGGCGATCTGGGTTATTTATCCCGGAGATATGCAGACTGACGATCCCTCCCAAGTTTCGACCGGTATCCAATACTCTAATACCAGGGATCTCTTCCAACCCTTTGCGCATTTCCCGTGCCAGTCGCCTTACCCGCGCCTCTATTTCCGGCAACTGGACATTCTGTGCATACAGGGCAGCCTCCGTTGCTCCACGGACAAGGGCGTAGGAGCGTTCCCATAATTCAAATCGCCGGGCGTCCTCTTTCGGTTTAAAGTCGTCATTGGATATCCATTCACTACTGTGCAAATCGGTAAAAAATGGCGTTAAGCCCGTTTCCAAAATGCGATCGCTGACAAATAGAAAACCTGCACCCCGGGGCCCTCGAAGAAATTTTCGAAAGGTAGCACTCAGGAAATCACATTGGATTTCATTGATATCCAGTGCTAATTGTCCGGCTGTTTGGCAGGCGTCCACCAAGTAAAAGCAGCCTTCGATCTCTTGACATAAGGCTCCGATACCCTGAATTTCCTGGATCAGACCAGAGCTTGTAGGCATGTGAGTGATGGCTACCAGACGCGGTCGTCGGCCTTGGATCAGATCAAGGGTTTTTTCAAGATCCAGACCTCCCGCCTCACTTTCCGGAACCCGGAGTAGTTCGAGTTCCTTGTCTCGGCATAATTGCAGGAAGGCGATCTGATTGGAGACGTAATCGTTCTCCGTGGTCAGGATAAGGTCCCCTTTTCGAAAAGGAATACTGCTCAACGCCCTCGAATAGGCATCGGTAGCACTGTTTGCCCAGGCAATATTACTGCTTTTGGTACCGATCAGAGCACCTACTGCATGATGAAAACCAGCGAGGGTTTCCGCATGTAAAGCAGCCGTTTCATAGCCTCCCAGCAGGGCTTCTTCTTCCAGGTATTCTATCATAGCAGAAACCACCTGCTTCGGAGGCAGAGCCGCTCCGGCATTGTTCAAATGTATTTGTTCAGAAAGGCCGGGCGTTTCCCGTCGATAATGGGCAACTGTTGATTCATCCATAGCTTACAGGTCGGGCTCCCCCCGAAGGTCTTTGTTTATGATCTTTAGCACCATGCTCACGGCTTCCGGACTAGCCAGACTGGGCTGCATTTCTTTGACCAAAGCGGCCATTACTACTTCATATGATCCAAAAATCCGGGTGCTCATACTATTTACACGGATTTCTAATTCCTCATAGCTCTGTAGTCGTTGAATAAATTGAACGATAGCAGGCTTATACTCCCTTTTAAGAGGATACATACTGATCTCTACAGAAGTTTGCATGTGTTTGGTTTTTACTGACAAAACAAAAGATTGTCATCAAATTAATGAATACCTGCCCATTTATTCAGGTTTCCTTTATACGTTTTCTGTTTTATCCTTACCTTGAGCGAACAATTTATAGTATTTTTGAAGAAGAGGTCCCTGGGTTCCTGTAAAATTTCCGAGCTGAAGAACCGATCGGCTATCCTCTAACGTTAACAGTAACATGGCAGCGAAGAAGCGAAAAAAGAAAAAAGGCGGACAATTCTCCCTTGGGAGGGGCTTAAAAGATGAGCGCGTTCCCAAATTGCTCGGACTGTTGCTTTTATTCACAGGGCTGTACCTGTTGGTTGCTTTTATATCCTATTTGTTTACCTGGCAGATCGATCAGGACCGCGTACTTCGCTTTTCCTGGGAATTATTGTGGCAGGGGCAAGTACAAATGGCTAACTGGTTAGGTCGGTTGGGTGCTATTGTATCGAACTTCTTTTTTTACTACGGTTTTGGCTTGCCCAGTTTTATCCTGGTTTTTTTATGTGGGATCGTAGGGACTGCCCTTATCCGGCGATCGCCGGTACAAAGGTATATCCGCAGTGTCCGATATGGGCTATTACTGATGGTGGTCCTGTCTATCATTTTCGAATTATTTGCAGGAAATGCCAATTTCCCCTGGGGCGGCGCCATAGGGGAATACATAACGGATTGGTTATACAAGTTTGTAGGCCCTGTGGGTTTGGTCCTGTTAATCGTTTTCGTCGGCATTGCTATGTTGGTTTGGCTGTTCAATCCTAATTTCCGGGAGCTCACCCCTTCCATGGTGGTCGAAGAATCCCGCGATGCTCTCCACCGTGGTCTTGGGCTATCTCCCAAGCGAAAACCCCTTTCTAAAGCTGGTGAAGAGGATCTGCCCCTGCGCCCCCGAAGTAAAAGCAAGCTTGCGAAAGAAGGGGAAGCTCCTCCTGCACTGAATTCCGGGAAACCAGACCTTTCCGATCTGGACCTTGAAAAACAACCCAAATTCGGGGATAAAAATGAACAACTGGCTTTCGAATTAATTGACAAACTGGAAGCCCGAAAGGCCAACCCACTTGCCCCTGGTGAAGGAGAACTGGAAATTGAAGTGAACAAGGCCGATGGAGGAGCTGAAGGACGCCCCGATGCGGCCCCCAACCTTAGCGCCTTGCGAGCAAGCGCTGAAGACCACTCTGAGCCCTATGATCCTACTCTCGAACTGGCTTCCTTTGAATTTCCCGTTACTTCTTTGCTCGAAGATTATTCCGATCAAAAAGTGGAAATCGACCGCGAGGAACTGGAAGCCAATAAAGACCAGATCATCGAGACCCTGCTAAACTACAAGATCGAGATCACCAAGATTAGGGCTACCATCGGCCCTACAGTTACCTTATACGAGATTGTACCAGCTCCTGGTGTGCGCATTTCAAAGATCAAAAACCTGGAGGACGATATCGCCCTTAGCCTTGCCGCACTGGGAATTCGTATCATTGCCCCCATCCCCGGAAAGGGTACCATCGGTATTGAAGTGCCGAATAAAAAGAAACAGATCGTTTCGATGAAGGAGGTCTTGCTTTCGGAGAAGTTCAAAAAGGCAAAAATGGACTTGCCCATTGTACTGGGGAAAACCATTTCGAATGAAGTGTTTGTTGCAGACCTTGCCAAAATGCCCCACTTATTGGTTGCCGGGGCTACCGGCCAGGGTAAATCGGTGGGCATCAATGCCATTTTGATGTCCCTACTTTTCAAAAAACATCCTTCTCAGCTTAAGATCGTTTTGATCGACCCCAAAAAGGTTGAATTATTTCCCTATAGTAAACTAGAGCACCATTTCCTGGCTTGTATGCCCAATCAAGAGGAACCCATCATCACCGATACCAACAAGGTTATCCACGTTCTTAATTCTCTGTGTATCGAAATGGATAATCGGTATGATCTGCTTAAAAAAGCCTCTGCCAGAAACCTGAAGGAATACAACGAAAAATTTGTCAAAAGACGCTTGAACCCGTTGAAGGGCCACAAATTTATTCCCTTTATTGTTTTAATCATAGACGAATTTGCGGACCTGATCATGACCGCCGGCAAGGAGGTCGAAATGCCAATAGGTCGACTGGCTCAACTGGCCAGGGCAGTGGGGATTCACCTGATCATCGCTACTCAACGTCCTTCGGTCAATATCATTACGGGGGTGATAAAAGCTAACTTCCCCGCAAGAATCGGCTTTAAAGTTACCGCAAAGGTCGATTCGCGTACTATCCTGGATGCCGGCGGTGCAGACCAACTGATCGGCCGCGGTGATATGCTGCTTTCCGTAGGCGGAGAGGTGGTTCGTATTCAGGGAGCCTTCGTGGACACCCCGGAGGTAGAACGGGTTATCGATTTTATCAGCCAGCAAAAAGGGTATCCCGAACCCCACTTCCTGCCCGAATTCCATGGGGAGGATGAGATCCCCGGTACCGAGGGACTCACCTATGCCGACCTGGATTCAGCTTTCGAAGATGCGGCCCGCATGGTAGTCCAAAACCAACATGGATCTACATCCATGCTGCAACGTCGTCTGAAGCTTGGTTATAACCGGGCCGGCCGGATTATGGACCAATTGGAAGCCATGGGCATCGTTGGTCCTAGTGAAGGTAGTAAAGCGCGAGAAGTCTTGATTTATGATGAGATGGAGTTGGAGCGTTACCTGCAGGAGTTAAAAGCGAAGGAGTAAGTTTTCATTGGGCTGACAAAAAAGCAAGTTTGTTTTTCGATGACCATTAAAAAAGGCGCTTCCTTTGAAAGCGCCTTTTTTAATGGTTGGGTATGAGTTACAGTTATTTCGCTGCTTCGTAACGCTTGGCAACCTCAGCCCAATTGATCACATTGAAAAATGCGGCGATATAATCGGGCCGCCGGTTTTGATAATTAAGGTAATAAGCATGTTCCCATACATCCAAGCCGAGGATGGGAGTGCCTTTTTCTTCAGCAAGGTCCATTAAAGGGTTGTCCTGGTTTGGGGAAGAGGTGACGAATAATTTTCCATTGGTATTGACACACAACCAGGCCCAGCCTGAGCCAAAACGGGTCGCCGCAGCGTTGGAGAACGCTTCTTTGAACCCATCGAATGAACCAAAAGCATCATTAATGGCACTTGCCAGGTCACCGCTGGGATTGTCGCCACCGTCTGGCGATATGACTGTCCAGAACAGGCTGTGGTTGTAGTATCCACCGCCATTATTCCGAACACCAGAAGAGTAATTGGAAATATTGCTCAAAATATCCTCAATGGACTTACCGTCCAGATCCGTCCCTTCAATAGCAGCATTCAATTTTGAAGTGTATCCCGCGTGGTGTTTGCCATGGTGAATTTCCATGGTCCGTGCATCAATATGTGGCTCCAGTGCGTCGTACGCATAAGATAAATCGGGAAGTTGGAATGCCATAGTAATTTTTGTTTTAGATGTTACTAATTGATTAATCAAGTATTTGTAGAACGTCTGCCTTTTTGATTTGTTTACTCAGAAACAGCAATTCAAAGTGCTGTTTTTACTAAGATGTAATTTTTTTGTTTGCATTGTATTTATGGCTGCTTAAAAATGCCCTATTTAAGATAAAGGTCGGGCAAATAATGCCCCATTACCTGAAATTTGAAGGATGCATTCCTTTTTTGAGATCAAGGAAGGGATATGCCGGGAATACATGAAAAGGTAAGCTCCCCCTACCAGCATAGTTTTCTTCTTAGGTTCCTGCCCAATTTATTAATTTCGCCCTATTAATACCATTCTACCAACTCAAAATCAACCTCCATGAGCTATAGGAAAGAAAAGGACAGTATCGGTTTCATTGATGTACCCGCCGACAAATACTGGGCAGCCCAAACGCAACGCTCTTCCGAAAATTTTAAGATTGGAGGCCAGAAAATGCCCATCGAGATCATTCGAGCCTTTGCGGTTCTAAAAAAAGCAGCCGCCCTTACCAACCGGGACGCCGGGGTCTTATCAGCTGAAAAAGCAGAACTGATTGCCAAAGTCTGTGATGAGATCCTGGCCGGGAAACTGGATGATCAATTTCCCTTGGTCGTCTGGCAAACGGGCTCAGGAACTCAATCCAACATGAATGCTAACGAGGTCATCGCAAATCGAGCACATGTACTACAAGGGGGCAAACTGGAGGACGAGCAAAAGGCCCTGCACCCCAATGATGACGTGAATAAGTCACAATCTTCCAACGATACTTTCCCAACTGCTATGCATATAGCAGCCTATGAAAAATTGATCCGTGTAACCATCCCTGGTATTGAAGCGCTCCGCAACACTTTAAAAGAAAAGTCAGATGCCTACATGGAGGTAGTCAAGATCGGCCGTACCCACTTCATGGATGCTACTCCCCTGACCCTTGGCCAGGAATTTTCTGGCTATGTTTCCCAATTGGACCACGGCCTGAAAGCGATCCGGAACAGCCTGGACCACCTTGCTGAACTCGCACTAGGTGGCACCGCGGTAGGCACCGGTTTGAATACACCCCCCAATTATGCAGAAAAAGTGGCGAAATATATCGCCGAATTGAGTGGCCATCCATTCCGGACGGCAGAGAATAAATTCGAAGCCCTGGCCGCTCATGACGCCATTGTGGAAGCACATGGTACCCTGAAAACCGTTGCGGTTTCCCTGATGAAAATTGGGAATGATATCCGGATGCTTGCCTCCGGCCCCCGTTCCGGTATTGGCGAAATACTGATACCAGCTAATGAACCTGGTTCCTCCATTATGCCTGGCAAGGTCAATCCCACTCAGGCAGAAGCCCTCACCATGGCCATGGCTCAGGTTGTGGGTAACGATGTGGCCATTAACATAGGCGGCATGACCGGCCATTTCGAATTGAATGTCTTTAAACCGATGATGATCTTCAATTTCCTGATGTCAGCCCAATTGATAGGCGACGCCTGCCAAAGCTTTAATACTAATTGTGCCATCGGTATCGAACCCAACCGTAAACGCATTACCGAACACCTGAATAATTCCCTTATGCTGGTCACTGCTCTTAACCCCAGGATCGGCTATGACAAGGCTGCTTCCATTGCAAAAAAGGCCTACGCCGAGGGAACCACGCTCAAGGAAGCCGCCATTTCCCTTGGCTACCTTACTGCCGAGCAATTCGACGAATGGGTTAAGCCAGAGGAAATGACGGGGGGACTAAAGTAGCTTTGGGTTATGGGTTTTGGGTACTCTAAAACTCATAACTTAACCAGACTGGTCCTAGCCCATTGGTATCCGGAAACCAATCGGAGGAAGTATACGCCAGTCTCAAGGGGTAGTTCAACAAATTGTTGATAACTCCCGGTCGGCAAATAACCCAATTGCATTTCTTTGATAGATCTTCCCTGTTGATCGAATACTTCCAAATGGGTGTCAGCTCCCACTTCCAGCTGAAACGCGATCGTTAGTGGGCCGAGGGTAGGCGAAGGGAAAGCTGTGAACCCCAGGTCTGCCTGCTGCAGGTCGAGGGTTCGGGTGACAATGCCCCCTGGGGGCTCCTCCAGCCGCACACTGGAATACAAATGATACTCGCCAGGTTCGTAAGCCAAAGGAGCATTGGGATTGGTTACATTCAAACTATCCCCGGAAAAAAAATCATACCAGGTGCCGGCATAAGGGAAAGGCTCCCTCATAATAGTTGACTCAACATTGAAAATGCCGTGCACTACCACATCGACTGAATCGTGAAAAAGGAATATTTTTTTTCTGTCGTCGTCAGAAACGGACAACCTCAGGTCTCGGGTATTAAAAACATCGTAGCAGGTTTTCAACCAGATCATGGCCCTGGTAATCTCATAAAGATCGCGGCGGTCCTGATCCTGGTAATAATCCCAGCGCACCGGCTTAAGGTCCGTCCGGCACCCGTCGTTAATGCTGCTGTCGGGACAATAATTAATCGAAAAATCATAACCCAACTCTCCAAATTGCCAAAGCATTTTTGGCCCAGGAATGCTGTAGAAAAAAACATTGGCTAATTCGGCCCGGTCCAAAGCGGTTCTTAAATCGCGGGTGTTGTGTTCCGGTCCCTGATTTCCAAATTGCTGGAGTTTATAAAGCATCCGCTCCTCGTCATGGCTTTCGATATAGGTGATCAGGTTAGGTACTTCCCACCCCCTGTTACCATAGTACGCGTCGCTGAAATCAGAAGCATAGCCCATGGCGGCTTCCAGGAAATCATTGTGAGGACCGCTCCCGGCCCAATGAAGAAAGCCATATTCAGCGAGTTCCTCGTTTTCCCGGTTCTCGGCAAAGTGTTCCAGGATCAACACTGCATTGGGGTTGTTTTCCCAGCAAACATCCCCGTAATGCTTAATGTATCCAATGCGATCGGTATCATACAATCGGAATTGAGAATCGTCCTGGCTAAACTTTTGGGTAAATCCCTTAGAAAGGTCGAAACGAAAACCATCTACACGGTACTCTGTCAACCAATGGGTCAGTACTCTATCGACAAACATTCTGGTCCCCTCACTGGAGTGGTCAAAATCATATCCGACATTAAAGGGGTGGCGAGGCGTAACGTTCAACCAGGGGTTATCTGGTGCAGGCCGGAAATTGGCCTCATCCCAGAATAACTGACAAAGGGGACTTTGACTGAAGGCATGATTAAAAACAACGTCTATCAGTACGGCTATTCCTCGAATATGACAGGCATCCACGAAGGCTTTGAAAGCTTCGGGAGTACCATAGTATTTATCCAATCCGAAATGCAATGCGGGGTTATATCCCCAACTTATATTTCCCTCAAATTCATGGGGCGGCATTAATTCAATGGCATTTACCCCAAGCCGTTCCAGGTAGTCCAGGGTATCGATCAGGGTTTGGTAATTCTGTGCCGCTGTAAAATCTCTGACCAACAACTCATAGATCACCAATTCTTCTTCCGGTGGTGAAACAAAAGATGCTACCTGCCAATTATAAGGTTCAACATTGTTGCGTACCCAGCTTACGTATCCCTGTGTAAACGCGGAGGGATACTTCGGTATATTCGAAAAGGTATTTACGTCAATAAACTGGTCGTGAAAATCATCCAGGCATAGTTCGCTGAAAGGGTCTGGAATGGGAGGGGCCTCATCCATCAGATACTGGAAAAGGACACCATCATCACCTTCCAGCATAGGCATTTCCAGCCAAAAAAAGGCACTGTCAAGGCTTTGGTTGAGGCGGTAGTTTTCATTAAGCTGCCAGTTATTCATATTCCCGATCACATATCCCAGATTTTTACCAGGTGCATGCAGCATTACGCGCATGGCTGTATCTCCCAAAAGGGTAATCCCTGCCTGTGCCCCGGCCGGAGGGTCTTTTAATGGGCGCTCATCCGCCACCACATAGGAAAAATTAAAGACGATCGTCTCTCCTTTTGAAGTGGCCCGCAATTCAAACTCCCGTTCTTCCCCTTGCTTGGTCAAAAAGGAAATATCAATCGATTTCCCCTCTTTGTCCAGTATCTTTTGCCCATTGTCTAACAATTCCAGCCGACTGGTTCGTGAAAAGGCTGCCTGAATAGTGAATTCTGCTCCTACAGGTAGGATATTCACTCTTGAAGCTGGACTAAACAGATTTCCTTCGAAAGGTGCGTTGGGGTCGACCACCTCGTAAATAATATCCTGACCGTTTACATCTTTTCCTTCCAGTGACCCGCTAGCACTTCGAAAAACAAAAGCAAGAGCAGTCACTTCCTGGTCTGGTGATAGATCATAATATTCCTCAATGGAAGGGGAAATTTCATACCGATATAAGTTGGGCTCACCGGGAACAGGGTCAAGGCGCCAGGCCGGGTTGGCAACTCCCCATTGAGTTTGGACGTTCTTCCAATCACTATTATTTTGGCTTTCGGTGGTCAATACTCCTGTGTGTAAATAGACGTCGCAATCACAATCGGCCAAGCCCTCGTTACCTTGGGTGGCATCAAAAAAAATGGTAACTGCTTCGTCCCTGTTCGGGAAAAAGGGCTCTGTAGTAAGGACTTGTCCCTTGAGTAGGGAGGGGAGAAAAGAGAATATTATAACTGGAAAGAGGGGCAATTTGAGCATATTCTTTTAAAATGAATATAATGCCTCTATTGCAATCAACAAGAGAAAGAGGAAAAAAAATGCCTTTTGCCTTGCAAAAGGCATTTTTTCAATTGTTTCAAATGTATACTCCATTAATACCGATCATCGTCCCAGCGATTTCCGCGATCCCGACGTGAGGAGGAGTCATAGTTGTCACTACCACGGGAATAGCGATCGCCGCCACGGTCATTGCTGTTTCCGCGATCATAACTGCTGCTGTTACCGTAACGACCGCCACCGCCACCGCGATTATAGCCACCGCGACCGCCACCACCGCCACCTTTACGGGGTTCGGCTTTTTTTACAACGATCGTGCGCCCATCCATTTCGGTATCATGCAGGGCATCAATTGCGGCCTGTGCTTCATCATCATCGGGCATTTCAACGAAACCGAAACCGCGAGACCGGCCTGTTTCCCGATCCGTGATAACCTTAGCAGAATCTACCGCACCAAAGGCTTCGAAAGCTTCACGCAAATCTTCGCTTTGCGTGTCATAATTCAATTTAGCTACAAAAATGTTCATTATAAAATAATTAAAAATAAATAAGGCAGATCCCTAAACACAAAAGCGAACCTGGTGCCCCACAACTGCAAGCTCACCGTTCGCCTTCAGTTAAAACTTTCGAGTAATCCAATACTGTCAGCAAGGTACACCTTTGCTAATTAAGGCGCAATAGGAGAGGCCTTTCAATTTTAAACAACTATCTTTCCTTCAGCTCCATCCAAATAAAAATGGCAGGCAAATAATTTGAAATCCCTTATTTATGCGTTTCCGACTCCTGATTGGATCTGGGATTTTTGTATTTTTTACTTTGTGGTATTGGCGTAGTTTACCCGATCCGCTTTTTATGGCACCTTACAGTGCAGTGTTGGAGGACCGGAATGGGAAGCTGCTTGGGGCACACATTGCTTCGGATGGTCAATGGCGGTTCCCAATACCGGATAGTCTTCCCGATCGCTATGTTCAGGCGGTGGTAACCTTTGAAGACAAGCGCTTTTTTAGCCATCCCGGTGTAGACCTGCTAGCGCTGGTCCGGGCAGCAGGTCAAAACCTGAAAGCCGGCCGGATCGTCAGTGGTGGAAGTACTATTAGTATGCAAACCATTCGGCTGGCCCGGTCTAACCCAAAAAGGACCCTGATTGAAAAAGCCTTGGAGGCCATCCTGGCCACTCGTTTGGAATGGCTTTATTCGAAAGACGAAATACTTCAGTTGTATGCAGGTAACGCCCCCTTTGGAGGTAATGTGGTAGGCCTGGAGACAGCCTGTTGGAGGTATTTTGGCAAAACGCCAACAACGATCAGTTGGTCGGAGGCAGCCCTCCTGGCCGTTTTACCGAATAGCCCTTCTTTATTACATCCTGGCCGCAACCGCCAAAAACTTCAGCAGAAGCGGGATCGCCTGCTCGAAAAACTAATGCAGTTGGAGTATATGGATAGCCTGAGTTATAGCCTGGCACTTGAAGAACCACTGCCCGAGCAGGCACTTGCCCTGCCACAATGGGCTCCTCATCTGTTGGACCGCGTTCGGCTGGAGGCCAAAACCAGCAGAGGTAAATTTAAAACCACCCTTGATGCCACGCTGCAAAGGCAGATCCAGGAAAGAATACAAAGTCACGCCCTTGCTTTGGAAGCGAACCACATTTACAATGCAGCTGCTTTGATCACCCATCTTCCCACGGGAGAGGTGCTGGCTTATGTTGGAAATCGAACCGACCCGTCTTCACTCGAACATGCTAATCAGGTTGATATTATTACATCCCCTCGCAGCACGGGCAGCATTTTAAAACCCCTACTCTATGCCTTAGCCCTGGAATCCGGGACCATATTACCAAAAAGCCTGTTACCTGATATCCCTATGAGCTTTAACGGGTACCGTCCCGAAAATTACAGCCAATCTTATACTGGTCTGATAAGCGCCCGAGAAGCCCTGGTTCAATCGCTGAATATCCCCTTCGTTCATCTGCTGCGGGATTTCGGTCAATCGGGTTTTCACAACAGGCTTCGATCAATGGGTCTGGAAAGTCTGACCCAATCAGCTGACCATTACGGACTAAGCCTGATCCTCGGGGGTAGTGAAGCAACGCTTTGGGAGATCCACCAGCTATATGCCGGTTTGGTACAACATTTGCAAAATTCCGCTCAACCCAACTCCTTAAAAGCACACCCAACTGATCGGCCAGCTATACATTACCTCCCTCGAATGGCCAATAACCTGGAGGGGTACCGTCCCGACCCGGGAGCTCTTTGGCTGACCTTCAACGCCATGAGGGCGGTCCAGAGGCCTGCCGAAACGGGGCGTTGGGAGGCTTTTTCCTCCAACCAACCAATTGCCTGGAAAACCGGAACCAGTTTTGGTTTCCGGGATGCCTGGGCCGTTGGGTTCAATGCAGAATACCAGGTCAGTATCTGGGTAGGAAATGCCGATGGGGAAGGGCGAACCGGTCTTACGGGCATACAGGCAGCGGCTCCCATTCTATTTGACTTATTCGAATTACTACCCCCAGGGGAATGGTTCGAACAGCCCTTTGACAACCTTTACCCAGTTCCCGTTTGCCAAAAAAGCGGTTGGAAAGCCGGTCCCTATTGCCCTGCAGATACCATCCTCGCGCCAAAACAGGGAGCGCGCAACCGGCTTTGTCCTTACCACCGTCTTTTGCATTTGGACCCGGAGCAGCAGTTTCAGGTACATCGATCCTGTTTCGAACAGGGCACCCCCAGATTGGTACATTGGTTTGTGTTACCAACTCCTTTTGAACATTATTACGCCCGGGTCCATCCAGAATACAGCTCGCCACCTCCTTGGAAACCCGGATGCTATCCACCTGAAAGAACAGATTTACCTCTGGCTGTGATCTATCCCGAACCTCAAGCGCGTATACGAATTCCCCGTCAATTGAATGGGGAGCTCTCCGCCACTGTTTTTCAGGCCACTCACCGGGAGCCTTCAACGGTCATTTACTGGCATCTGGATGAAAACTACCTCGGCAGTACTAGCGAATTCCACACCTTTACCTTAACCCCTGAACCGGGAACACATGTCTTGACTTTAGTGGATGAGGACGGACTTCGGGTCGAACGGACCTTTACTATTGAGATACCCCAATAAAAAAGCTCCTACATTAGGGAGGCTAGTTAAATGCAGGAGCCATCAACATACTATGAGAAAACTACTTTGCCAAAATAAGAGCTATCTGCCGAATAAAGGAGCCAGTTTTAGAAAGTGGGACCTTCGAAGGGTGCAAAGGGGCTCTTCGATTTAGGTTTTGGCAAAAAGGGTTCTGGTATTCGCCCTTAATGTCGTTCTATAAAAAAGCCAGGAAGCCAAAATTAAAGGGAAGGATGGCACCGGACAAGCTCAGTTAAAGTGCCCCTTAAATAAAAAACCTACGCTTATTTAGCTTAAGCGTAGGAAGATTATACATACTATGAGAAAACTTGAATCAAAGATAAGGGCAGATGTGTGCCTTTTCCAGCTCTTTTAGGTAGCGGAAAAAATGGCAAGTAAACGAAAGGAAATGCAAAGAAACCGGTTAACCTCCCTGCTTTAAGGGTATATCCATGATAGGGATGCGGATTTCCACTTTTGTTCCGGCAGGCTTACCGGTTTGGGCGTCTTTCAGGTCGATGATATTTACGAAATCCTCGGTTTTAATCTTTGCATTGTGTAGCAAGCGCAACCGTTGCTCGGTAATACTCGTTCCCCGGGAGCGATGATTGGAATAGCGCTCATCTGCGATCTGATATTTTTTTGCCTGTTCCCTTCCAATGCCATTATCTTCCACCACGCAGAGGATATTGTTTTCATCCCAGGGGGAAAAGGATAGCCGGATCAGTCCATTTTCCTTAGCCCGCAACCCGTGTTCCAGGGCATTTTCTACATAGGGTTGAATGATCATAGTAGGTACACCAATAATATCTTCTTCGATCTCTTCATCTACCTCGATAAGGTAGCGTAGATTATCTTCATAGCGGAGTTTTTCATTGATATAGAGGTAATCCTCCATGAATTCGATCTCCTTTTCCAGGGAAATGATCTCCAGCTCGGAGTACTCCAGGCTCTGGCGCATGAGCTTGGCGAATTTTGCCAGGAATTTTGCGGCCGAGGCCATTTCGTTGGAGGTGATATAATTCTGGATAGAGTTAAGAGCATTGTATAAAAAGTGGGGGTTCATTTGCGCCCTAAGGGCTTTGAGCTGCAGGCTGGTAGCCTTTAATTCCAGTACTTCCGCCTCCCGGCGTTTTTTTTCGGCCTCGTACTTAGCTTCCAACTCCCATTGGCGCTGCTCATTTACCTGCTGAATATGCATCTCCAGGTATTGATTGTGAAGGAGTTGATATTCATAGGCGGCTTTATAGTCCTTTTCCCCGGCGTAATAGGTGGCTATTTCCTTACAGACATTGGCGATCTGCTTGAAGTTTTCAATATCCCGGGCCAGTTCGAGCGCACGGGAAAAGTGTTCATGAGCGGCATCCCGTTTATTCAACTGTATATAAACCAAGGCGCGCCATTCTTCGATATGCGATAAATTTATCTGGTACTCTTCGTTCTTCAGGGCACCAAAGAGCGACTCGGCCTTTTTTAGCAGGTCCAGTGCCTTGGGATAATTCTTTTGTTGATATTGGCAATATCCAAGATTGGCCAGAGAACTTGCGCGGGTAAAAGGGTTGAGGTCATCATTTATTTCGAATGTCTTTAAAAAATAGACCTCTGCCTGTTCCAGCTTATTCATTGCCATATAGGCGTTCCCCACATTGAGGTACTGCCAGGATAAACGATTTCGAATATTGGTGGCCTCCGCCATTTCCACAACTTTCAGGTGAGCCCTTACGCTTTTTTCCAGGTCGTCATTACGTTCGTGCACCATCCCCAGACCACTGTGAATGAACATAAGAAAATAATAGTCCTTCAACCCAAGCAGATGTTCTGTATCGGTAAGCCGTTTGTCAGCCTCCATAAGGAGCTCAATGGCGCGGGAATAATCGGTGTGGTGCAAATTGATATAGCCCTGCCGACAGATAATACGGGCGGTAAGTCGTTCGTCAGGAAAGGATTTTAACAATTTTCCGGCCTTTTGAAGGTAGTCTTCAGCCTCTCCAAGACGCCGAAGGTTGATCAGGGTGCCTGCGTAATCCACATACACGTCTACCAGTTCCTTCACATCTCCGCTAGCTTGAAGCAAATCAATTGCCTTGCTCAGATTAACTTCCGCAGACTCATACTGGTACAAAAGGTTTTCTACCTGAGCAGTATATAGAAAGTAATTGACCTCAAAATCCGGGTAAGGGTGTTTTCGGATAAGTTCGAATTGCTCGCTCAGTAATTCCCTGGCCCGCTTGACATCGGTGTAGACATATTGCTCTACCAAATGGTCGATAATCACAAGCCGTTGGTGGGCAGCTCTTTGCTGTTTTAGTTGCTCCTCCAGCGATTCCATCGAAAGCGTCCCCAATGTTGGTGTAGTCATAACTGACTTTAAGGTGTCTAGAAATAAAAGAAGGGTTGTAACTTTTATAAGTTACAACCCTTCAATATATGTTTTTTTTAAATATGCCTCTACTGAGGAATTATGCCTCCGCATCCACTTTTTCCTTTGTTGCGTTTTCTACCGCCTCGGAACTTTTTCAGTTTGCTTTTGTCGACGGTTTTTAATTTCTTTTTGAGATCGTCTAGCTTACTGTCTTTCTTCCCCATGATGGTTTGTTTAGAGGGAGTAACGATTAAAAGTACTGCTTATTGATCGCAAATGCAACCTTTTAGACAATTTTAACCGGCCAAAATCATTCAGCTGGAAAATACTCCCTTTTTTGTTGTTTCAGTTAAGTGCGTATCAGATTGCTCAAAAGGCTAAGAGGATTTACCCGGATTTAGCTTTTTGGGCATAGGTCGTCAGGTTCGTTTTTCGATTCTTACAGCGTTACGGTAACTCACTTGCAAAACCAGCCATAGTGCCTAAAAGGGGTCAGCAAGTTCAAAATCAGAACTACAACAGGAATAAAAAATTCCATTTCCGGTAAATCGGGCTGTTTAACTGGAATGAACACGGAGCGTACTCGATTCCTGGTAGAACGTCAGAAGTGAAGTGATCTTTCTTAGGATCCTGATAGTTAAGAGCGAACAATTTAAACTGGCCAGCATGGGCCAGCTCCCTTCTCTTTTACAAATATACATTCCTTTTTATTGTACAGCAAATCTTCATTGGATTCCACCGTCTCAAAACAAGACATAAAAATGCTTTCTCTAAATACTGGTACCGAGTATCAATAGCCTGACCGGGGAAGAACATCCTGCATAGGGCCACCCTGCAATTGGCGGATCCGCTCCATAAAAAGTGGTCTCCTGCGACGGGAGACCTCGATCTCTTTACCGTCATCCATAATGACCTTTCCTCCATCCCCTTTCACAAACATGCGCATGTAATTCAAATTGATCACATGGCTTTTGTGCACCCGGTAAAAGTTATATGGTGCTAATAATTCCTCGTAGGATTTTATGGTTTTTGAAGCGGTGATCCGCTCTCCAGATTCCAGAAAAATATGCGTGTAATTATCTTCGGCTTCAAACCGGACGATATCCTGGAATTTTACAAAATAGATCCCATCGATTGCAGAAATACTCATCTTAGTAAAGGCATTTGGGTTATAAAAATGCCTTTGAAACATTTCATAACGCCGATCCATTTCTCTTGGAGCTTCTCCACGGGCTCGATTAACGGCATCCCTCAGAACGTCGGGGTCAATAGGTTTTAGAATATAGCCGATGGAGCTGTATTCACAAGCTTTTATGGCATATTCTTCATAAGCGGTAACAAAAATAATTTCGAACTTAACTGGCCTGATGGCATTCAAAAACTTAAAGATCAACCCATCGGGGAGGCTAATATCCAAAAAGGCCAGATCGAGCTCCACATCCAGCCCACGGATCAGCTCCAGGCCAGAAGCAACGCTTGCCGCTTCACCTATTACTTCTACCCCCTCCGCATGCTGGCGCAAAAGGTTTTTGAGGTTATTTAACCCTTTAACTTCATCTTCGATAATAATTGCCTTGATCACAAGTCAGATTTTTTTAAAGTTGAACAACTTCAAACTGGAAGTCAGGGCCAGGTTTTTAAATCCTTGGGTTTAACCCTATTTTTGGATACCTTTCAATCCTTCGGCAACTAAAAAAATACGGCTGAACGAACTATGCCCACAAAGCAACTGGCCTTAACCTAAAGTTGATCAATGTAAGGAAATTTGCCTAAACTTAGATCTTGAACGTAAAGAATTCCCTTTTCGTTTCCAAAAGGAGGGCTAAGCCAAAGTTCAAATATATTTTTTTTAATCAAAACATCTATCCTACGGAATGCCTGCTAATCAACCTCAAGGACTGCGCGAACGATTACACGAGATCGTTTTTGAAGCGGACACCCCTGCTGGCCGTACCTTCGATGTCGTTTTATTGATCCTGATCCTGGCAAGCGTTTTAGCGGTTATTATGGAGACTGTTCCTGAGTTAAGTGCCAACTATGATAAGTTCTTTTTCCGGCTGGAGGTCTTTTTTACCCTCGTTTTCTCCATTGAATACATAGGTCGTCTGTTCCTGGTCAAGCGTCCATGGCGGTACGCTACCAGTTTTTATGGCTTGGTGGATCTCCTTTCGGTCTTGCCTACCTACCTGGCCCTGGTTTTCAGCGGTTATCAGTACTTTTTAGTGATCAGGGGGTTGCGATTACTAAGGGTCTTTCGGATTTTTAAATTGCGCCGGTTCGTTCAGGAGTCGGACATGATTGTAAATGCATTGAAGGCAAGCAGGGTTAAAATTACGGTCTTCCTTACTTTTATCGTAGTCGCTGTCATTATTGTAGGAGCCTTGATGTACCTCGTTGAGGGAGGGCAGAATGAGCGATTTTCTGACATCCCTCACAGCATTTATTGGGCCATTGTCACCCTGACTACCGTTGGTTATGGGGACATAACCCCGGAGACCTCACTGGGTAAGTTTATTTCGGCCGTTGTTATGATCATGGGATATGGAGTCATTGCTGTTCCTACCGGGATCGTTACGGCCGGGATCTTTGAAGAGCAGCGCTTGCGGAATAAGGTACCCAATACCCAGTGTTGTCCCAGTTGTGGACGGGAAGGGCACGACCTTGACGCCCGGCATTGTAAGTACTGCGGGGATCCCCTATAGAGGTTTCGAAAATGAATTTTTAAAGACTAGAGGTGATCAACAGATCGAGGTCTGTAGATTTAATCCCGAAGCGCTCCCCCAGGTATTCGTTGCACAGGCAGCCTTTGTAGGTATATACCCCGTGGCGCATCCCATGATTAGCAAATAATAACCCTTCTATACCCGAAACACCTGCTACCTTGAGGAGCATGGGCGTCAGGATATTGCTAACGGCTATGGAGGCGGTACGGGGCACTGAAGAAGCAATATTGGGTACGCAGTAGTGAATGACATCATGTTTTACGAATGTCGGCTTATCCAAAGAGGTCATTTGAGAAGTAGCAAAGCATCCGCCCTGATCAATACTCACATCTACGATCACTGAACCCGGCTTCATCCTTGTCACCATCTCCTCACTGACCACTACAGCCGTTCTGCCCAATTTCGAATGGATAGCTCCAATCGCTACGTCAGCGGTAACTAATTCGCGTTCTAGATAAACCGGATTCAAAACCGAGGTGAATAGTTGCTGGCCCACCTGATTCTGAATTTGTTTGAGCTTGTAAATATTATTATCAAATATCCGAACTTCTGCACCCAGGCCCCGAGCTACCCTGGTAGCGTATTCCGCTACTACACCGGCACCGAGAATGACCACCTTAGCACTGGGAACACCGGAAATCCCCCCCAGCAGGACACCCGGGCCACCGGAAGGCATGCCCAATAGCTGGGCGGCCGTTAACATGGCGTTCAGCCCCGCCATCTCACTCATTATACGTACCACTGGAAAGGTCCCCGACTCATCCTGGATATATTCCATGGCAAGGGCGATCACCCGTTTCTGGCGCAGGCGCAGGATATACTCTGCTGTGATGACCGGTAACTGCAAGGGAGAAATAAGGATCTGGTTGGGGCGCATCAATTCAATCTCCTCCAGGGTAGGTGGGGCGACCTTGATAATAATGTCAGCCTTATAAACCGCTTTCTGGCTATAGGCAATTTCGGCTCCCGATTCCGAAAATTCGTGGTCGCTAAAATTACTGCTTAAGCCCGCTCCCGTTTCGACAACTACCCGATGACCGTGAGCTACCAGGGTAGCTATGGAGGAAGGGACCAGGGCAACGCGATTCTCCTGCAGGGTAATTTCTCTTGGAATACCAATAAACAACTTCTCCTTTTTAGGTTTAAGCTGTAATGTCTCCGCCTGAGTTTGCATTTGTCCCTGCGTAAACTCATCCGGAATGGGTATCCGGCGTCCCTTTTCTTCACTCATTTGAGGAGGATTTTGGTTTCCAAGTCTTACAAAAATAGGATTTTTCGATTGGATTCATCCAGTGCTTCTATTTTCAGACGAAAGGTATCCGCCGGAAGTAAGGACTCGATCAGCTCAGGCCATTCGATAAAAGCGTAATTAAGATCTTCCAGCACTTCCTCCAGCCCGATATCCAGAGCTTCTTCAAACTGCTCCAGTCGATATAGGTCAATATGCCGAATTGGCCCTTCTTTCCCTTCATACTCATTCACCAAAGAAAAGGTAGGGCTGCTGATCTCTTCCTCTTCCACCCCCAGTTGCTGACAAATGCTTTTAATAAGGGTAGTCTTACCCGCCCCCATATCGCCCTGGAATGCCCATTTCTTCTTAGGACCGGCTTCCTCCAGGAGACGGCCTGCTATTTTATCGATCTCCGTTTTAGCAAAGATTATCGATTTCATGTTTACCGGCATTTTTTCACAATAGGCCATCTGGAGCTTTTACGTACAGTACCGGATGGAAGCCTTTTGGAACAATCGGACACAACCAGAACATAAAGCATTGTTTATCAATAACATATATCGCCATTCAAATGACCCAAAAAGGAAGCCCTTCGAAGGGTTTTATATTCGAAAAACTACTTAAATACCTTGATTTTTTATATCTTTGCATGATTGCAAATTGTACAAAATCCTCTCAAACCTTCGTGTCCGAACAGTTACCCTCAATTCCATACAAAGCGAATGTCTTTGATATTCCAAGGCTTAAACGCTGATCCTATGGAAACAAGACGGATAGTGCTGATGGTTGAACGGATGATCGGATTCGATTCAGGGTTATAGAAAGAAAATCGAAAATATGGCAGATCAGAGCTTTCAAAAGCGACAGCAAGAGAATGGATATAGCGCGGAAAACATTACCGCCCTGGAGGGGCTGGAGGCAGTTCGGCTCAGGCCTGGTATGTATATCGGCAGCACAGACGCCAAAGGATTACATCACCTGGTCTGGGAAGTAGTGGACAACTCCATTGATGAACACCTGGCTGGCTATTGCTCCCAAATCGACCTTATCATCCATAAAGATAATTCCTTAACCGTTACGGATAATGGGCGGGGAATTCCTACGGGGATGCATAAAAAGCTCAATAAATCAGCTTTGGAAGTCGTCATGACCATTTTGCATGCCGGGGGGAAATTCAACAAAGACACCTATAAGGTTTCCGGTGGTTTGCACGGCGTTGGGGTGTCCTGCGTCAATGCCCTATCCATAGATCTGCTGGCAAAGGTTGAACGGGAGGGACAGGTCTTCGAACAACGGTACAGAAAGGGTAAGCCACTGGGACCTGTAGAAGTTACAGGAACTTCCGATCAGACCAGTACCACCATTACCTTTAAGCCGGATGATTCCATTTTTGAAGTACTGGAATTCAAGTACGACACGCTCGCTCATCGTTTACAGGAATTGGCGTACCTCAACAAAGGCCTGACACTTACCCTTACCGATGAAAGGGAAAAAAAGGAAGACGGAAGTTTTCAATCGGAAACCTTCCATTCGGAGGGAGGCCTCAGGGAATTTGTCAAATACCTGGATGACGGCAAACAACCTTTGATTCCCAATCCCATCCATGTCACCGGAGAAAAAGATAATATGGAGGTAGAGGTCGCCCTTCAATACAATACCTCTTTTAAGGAAAATATTTACTCTTACGTCAACAATATCTCTACTCACGAAGGGGGTACCCACGTCAAAGGCTTTCGAATGGCCGTTAACCGGGTATTCAAAACCTACGGAGAAGAAATGGGCTTTTTCAAAAAGCTCAAGTTCAACATTAGCGGTGAAGATTTTCGGGAAGGGCTAACCTCCATTGTTTCCGTTAAGGTTCCCGAGCCCCAATTTAAGGGGCAGACCAAAGGGGAACTGGGTAATTCTGAAGTAACCGCCATCGTTTCGCAATTGGTCGGTGAAGCACTAAAATACTTCCTGGAAGAAAATCCTAAATCGGCTAAACGGATCATCGACAAGGTGATCCTGGCAGCTACCGCCCGGCACGCAGCCCGTAAGGCCCGCGATATGGTGCAACGCAAAAACGCCCTGACAAGCGGTGGCCTCCCCGGGAAACTTTCTGACTGCTCCTCCAGAGACCCCATGGAAAGTGAACTCTTCCTAGTAGAGGGGGATTCAGCGGGTGGGACCGCCAAACAAGGCCGAAACCGCGAGTTTCAGGCCATCTTGCCCCTGCGGGGAAAGATACTCAATGTCGAAAAAGCACTGGAGCACAAAATCTACGATAACGAGGAGATCAAAAATATGTTTACGGCTTTGGGGGTAAGCATTGAAGAGGTTGAAGACGGGGAACGCCGATTGAACATAGACAAACTTCGCTACCACAAGATCGTCATCATGACGGATGCCGATGTGGATGGAAGCCATATTACGACCCTGATCCTTACCTTCTTTTTCCGCTATATGCGGCCATTGATCGAAATGGGCTATATCTATATCGCTGCCCCTCCCCTTTACCTGGTGAAAAAGGGCAAGCAAGCCATCTACTGTTGGGGAGAGGATGAACGCAGGGCCGCTGTCCAACAATTAACCGGAGGGCAGAAGGATGGTTCCCTAAAAGTACAACGGTATAAAGGTCTTGGGGAAATGAATGCCGAACAGCTATGGGAAACTACCATGGACCCCGAGCGAAGAATGCTGCGAAGGGTCAATATTGAAGATGCGAAGGAAGCTGACCGGGTCTTCTCCATGCTAATGGGAGATGAGGTGCCGCCCCGGCGAGCCTTTATCGAACAGAACGCCAAGTATGCAAACGTGGATGTTTAAGTCCGGTTCCTGAAATATAACACATCCCCATTTTTCCCGCAACTGGTTCAAAGGCCATTCCTGCCTTCGAAAAACTACATTTATGGGGCCATTTCAAAGCGAAAATGGAGCTTTGGGGTGGCTCCATTCATTCCTCTTCTCAGGCAAAACGCTTTCGGCCCCAGACCAATAACTGGAAGCCGTATGTCCCCATCCAAAAAAGTAAACTGGCAAAGGATAAAATACCAAGGGCAGCAAAAATTTTCGAGCTCCTGAGGTTGATATCCAGAAGTTCATACACAAAAAAATCGGTCAGTACAAAGAAAGCGTGAATGCAGAAAAGGACGAACAAGCCTTTTAATAGTTTATTAAGGTAAAGTACCCGCCTCACTTCTCGCTCATTTCGAACTTCCCTCCGCTTATGTTGCAGGTATCTATACCCAAAATACAAATAGGCAAAGAAGGTTGTAAGGAACAGGAATTGCTCCATCGCTCCATAGAAGGGATTGAAAAATTTCCGCTCTAAACCCTGCTCATAAGAGGTATTCGAAAAAAACAACACCAGAAAAAAGACTAATTGGCCCAGCGGAAGAAAAAAATGCTTTATATCCGAATACCGCCAATGGTATTTCGGGTATAGATTAAACTTTACATGATAAAAAAGTAAGGGCCCGAAAGACAAGGTAAAATACAAGGGTATAAAGGACCAACGTGGCCGGGCTTCATACACCTGCAGGATCAACAGCATATAATGCAACAGGGTACTGCCAAAAGCAAGAAGCAGAAAGGCGTAGCAAAAATTGGCCCGTTTCACCCCCGAACGCTTAAAGAAAAACAACCCTCCGATTCCAAAGCCCTGCAAAACATCAAGCAGTAAGCAAACGATGAGCAGATAAAAGAAAACACTATGATCAGAGTCCAACATGCCGTTTTCGGTTTAGGCGACAGCTCCCTGTTTTTAAAATGAAAGGTTAAGTAACAGGGATTTGCCCCTGTCCTCCTATTTAGTTCAAATTCCTCAATGGATCAACCGGTGATAAAATCCACCACAAAGAATGATATAATCCATTTTTGCAGGCATAGGGCGCAGGTAAATTTACACCTGAAAAAAGAATATCACCATGATTAAACAGTATAACTATCAAGCGGTTTCGGCAGAGGCGGCCGTTTCCATCGTGCAATCCGGCGATAACCTCTTTATTCATAGTGCAGCAGCCGCCCCCCAGGTGCTGGTGCAAGCTTTGGCCGAAAGAGGGCCTGAATTGAGAGATGTTTCCATTTACCAATTGCATACGGAGGGGCATGCCCCTTACGCAGACCCTGAGCACAGGAAGAGCTTTACCGTAAAAAATCTTTTTGTAGGCGGTAATATGCGTAAGGCTGTTCAGGAGGGACGGGCCGAATTTGTCCCTGTTTTTTTGAGTGACGTTCCCAGGTTGTTCCGGCGAAACATCATCCCCCTGGATGTTGCTTTGCTGCAAGTTTCCCCTCCGGACCGAAATGGGTATTGTACCCTTGGCGTTTCCATAGATGCCTCCCTTGCAGCTGCCCAGACAGCTCGTTACCTCATCGCAGAGATCAACCCCAACATGCCTAAAACAAGAGGTGATAGTGACATACACATCAGTAAGTTCCGCAAGGTAGTGGAAGTAGATTATCCCCTGCCGGAACTAAAGATCCCTGCCCCAAACGAAGTAGAACGCAGAATCGGAGAACACATTGCAGGTCTGGTAGAAGACGGTTCTACCCTCCAAATGGGTATAGGAGCTATTCCGAATGCTGCTCTTGCCGCCATGGAAAACCATAAAGACCTGGGCGTCCACACGGAAATGTTCTCCGATGGGTTGATCGACCTGATCGAAAAGGATGTGGTTAATAATTCGAAAAAGGCAAAACACAAAAACCATACCGTTGCCGGCTTCCTAATGGGAACCCGCCGATTATACGATTTCGTACATGACAATCCTGCGGTAAGGATGATTGACATTGCCTATGTAAACGACCCGAGTGTCATTCGACAAAACCCCAAAGTAGTAGCCATCAATAGCGCTATCGAAGTGGACCTCACCGGTCAGATTTGCGCCGACTCCATCGGTACCCGCATCTATTCGGGTGTAGGGGGCCAAATGGACTTCATGCGGGGAGCAGCCCTGTCGGAAGGCGGAAAGCCGATCATCGCCCTTCCCTCGGTTACCAGGAAAGGTCAAAGCAGAATCACCACCTTCTTACAGCAAGGGGCGGGAGTGGTGACCACCAGGGCCCATGCCGGATACATCGTCACAGAATACGGTGTGGCACAGTTACATGGCCAATCGATCCCGGAACGGATTAAGGCGCTGGTTCGAATTGCACACCCTGATCACCGGCAGCAATTACAAAAGGAAGCCTTCGAAGCCTTTAAAATCCGGTTAAATCAAGATAGCATTGTACCGATAAGCTAGCGAATAAAGGGGGGGGGAGGTTGCCTGAAAAGCGTAGCGGTCGGTTGAGGCCGCCCCCTCCCACCCTTTATCCTTTATTGCTTAAGGAATTTTAAGTGCGCTACGCCACCGTCCTCTGACCTCAAGTGCACCCAGTACAAACCAGGGGTAAGGTCATCCACTATCAAGCGCAAGTCTCCCAATGCATCCCACCTGAATTGGCTAACCCTCGCACCACGACTATCCAGTATGGCCACTTCGAACTGGCTTGAAGAATATTCCAGAGCAGTAATGATCAGTTCAGCACCGGCTGGGTTGGGAAAGATCCGGAAGGCATCACTCAGATCCGGTTCTTCTGTTGAGGTGACAATGACCGCATAGCAATCAGAAAGGTAGGTACAGTTTTCTGATTGCAACAGCACAGCATAGCTTCCATTTCTCGGTGCCAGAAAAAACTTGCCCGTGGCACCAGGAACAGCTGTTGTATCCGTGCAATCCATCCATTGAAAGGCGACCCCTTGCGCATTTGCAGTCAACAGGGCTCCACCGCGAGTAACGCTGGTATCCACATCTTCAATACGCAGATCAAGGACTACCAGTGAGTCGCAACCCGTTAAGGTGGCAAAGCTCGCACTGTATAAGCCTGTACTGTCCAAAAGGTTACCATCGAAAAAATAAGCCCCTCCTTCACAAATTTCTTCATGCAGGGTGTCTGAGTAAAGCGGGGCTACTCCTAATTCTAAAACGATAGTCGAATCACATCCGTCTATGGAAGTCAAAGGCTGAATGTAGATACCCGACTCCGTAAGGGTTTGATTACCGAGCAGCAAGGTATCTCCAAGACAAATTTCCATGGCTTGGGTATCCCTGTATTCATGCCGGACGGTTAAATCCAGGACCAGGACGGAGTCACAGTTTTGCTGGGTAAGATAATTATGTGTATAGATCCCGGTTTGATCATAGGAGGTGGTATCGAAAAAATACGCCTCCCCGGCACAAACCACTGCAAAAGTTGTATCCTGAAAAACGGGACGGGTAGTCAGGTTTAACTCAAGGATCACAAAACAACCATCGCTGCTAAGGGAGGTATCCCGGTAAACGCCGGCTTCGGTATAAGTATTGCCAAGGAAACTTAGACTCCCCCCTTCACAAATAGACTGGTTAAAGGTCGAAACCACAGAAGGAATAAAAAATAACTCCAGCTTTACTAATGAATCGCAGCCATTTGCCGCAACCAACCTTTGGGAATAAAAACCGGCCTTCTCCAGGGTGTCCGACCCAAAGATATATTGTTCTCCCTCACAAATAGTTACACTGAGGTTGGTTTCCGACCGCCTTAGCACGTTTAATTGCAAAATAATGGTGGAGTCACAGCCAAATCGGTCGGTAAAGTTAAACGCTTGAGTTCCGGGTTCAGTAAAAGGAGTATCTCCCAAAAGGAAAGACTCTCCCTCACAAATGGTAGCTTCCAGGTTGGTGATAGTCGGCGTTTGTATACTCAACCGAAGCAGAACGGATGAGTCGCAACGCGTTTCCGTTGGGGGGAATACGGCCTGGTATTGCCCGGGTTGAGTTATCGGTCTTCCATCAAACATCAGGGTATCCCCGGCACAGATCGTGTCAAATACTTCCGTGAAAACAGTATCCAGCAACGCCAGTTCGATCTCAACAATGGAGTCGCAGCGTTGGTCATTAGCCGGAAATACATACTCAAAAGCTCCCGCTTCGGAGAATTCAGCATTGCCGATCATCAAGCTTTCGCCTGAGCAAATAGCGGTATCCAATCGGGTCCTAAAGGTATCCAGGATGGCTATATTCACCGTTACAGAAGAATCACAACCGGCTTCCGTAGAGAAGGTTAAAGTCGTTGAACCTTCCTTGGTGACTATACGGTCTAACACAAAAACGGTATCTCCCGGACAGATCACTGTATCCAATGATTCCTGGTAAGCAGGCAGGGTAACAAGATTTAAAGAAATGATAGAATCACAACCTGAATTTGCTGTGAGTGTATCGAAATAGATCCCTTCCAGAAAGATGTCCTCTCCTGCAAAAGGATAGGCGGTACCAAAACAGACCGTATCCGAAAGTTCGGTGATAATTGGAGAACGCACGGTGAGGTGGAGCAGCAGCAGGGTATCACAAACCGCTTCGGAACCGGGCAACCCAAGTTCAAAACTGCCGCTTTCCTTGAAGGTATTCCCGCCAAACACCAGGCTATCTCCCGGGCAGATGGTATCGTTTAGCACTAGCTGTACCGTATCCAATACCGTCAGTTGGACTTCCAAAATGGAATCACAGGGACTATCCTGCACCGGAAACAGGAACTGTACGGTGTCGGACTCGCTCAGTGCCTGCCCTTCTACAAATAAGGTGTCTCCCCGGCAAATGGTATCCCTTATCAATTGAAAGGGCCTGTCCAGAACAGTTAGGCGTACTTCAACCACGGAATCACATCGCAATAATCCTTCCGGGAAAATGACTTCTGCCGTATCGGTTGCAAATAACCGTTGATCACCTACCAAAAGGGTGTCACCGGTGCAAATGGTATCGTGACGAATGGTTCGAAAGGTATCCTTGAAAACAACCTGCAGGGTATAAATGGAATCACATCCAAAGTCCGTTTGCAAAAACTGGGCATAATCACCCGTTTCCAAAATAGTATCCCCCGCAAAGAAAATGGTATCCCCCCGGCAGGGTCGAATGATGGGACTTTCCAAATTGAAGGTATCGTTCACTGTTAGATCTATCGTCACTATGGAGTCACAGCCCTGGGACGAAATAAGGGTATCCGTATAAACACCGCTTTCCAATAAGGTGTCCGGGCCGAGGACATAGAAAAACCCCGCACAAAGGGCAAAGGTATCCCGAATCCGAAAGGTATCGGCCATCTGAACCTCTAGCCAGATTATACTGTCGCAATTGGTGGTTTCTGCGGTCAGGGTATCCACATAAAAGCCGGCACTTCCGACAAGAGTGTCACCAAAAACCAGGCTATCCCCGATACAAAGGAATTGCCGGACCGTATCCCGGAAAATGGGTTCAAATATCAAGCGGTTGACCAGAATGGTGTCGGGGTCATCCATATTAGCCGCCGGGATGGTATCTATTGGGACAGAAGCGTTGGAAGTGTAGATCTCCCCTTGCACGATCGGGCTTTCCCCTTCACAAAAGAAGAAAAGGTTGGCAGTAGCTAAAACGAAACCGTCACTTCCGGTTGTCGGCATCATTCGCGCTACTTTTCTCGTCGACGCGCTATCCAGCTTAAGGTTATACAGGGAGCCACTGAATGCCCAAAGGCTTAGGCTCACTCCCAGGATCAGGAGGAGTAGATTTTTGTTCATGTGATTTATTTAATCGGTTTGAGATTATAGCGATCATCCGGCACGCCCTGGGGCCGGGAGGGCAAAACGAGGATACAGTAGAAGAATACGGAATATCAACTCAAAGGTATTCAATTTCAAATAAAAGACCTATCCTTCCAGGACTTTCCCATAGGCTATAAAGTGCGGATTCCGAAGGTGCTCCTTATTGTATCGTAAAGGTGCTCCGTTTTCCTGGTTGATAACTTTTCCACCAGCTTCTTCCAAGATCATTTGAGCCGCTCCGGTATCCCATTCCATGGTGGGGGCAAGGCGGGGGTACAGTTGAGCGCGGCCTCGAGCCAGCACCAAAAACTTTAGGGAACTGCCTTGCTGCACCTTCTCCGGTTCTTGTAAGCCATTGATAAATGCCTGGGTCTCTTCATTGAGGTGAGAACGGGAGCAAACCACTCCCAAACCGGTATCCGTCATTCGAAAGGGAGCTGCTTCCAGTTTTTGTTTATTTCCTCCCTTTTCCAACCAGGCACCTTCTCCTCGTACGGCCCAGTACAGTTCCTCTAATACGGGGGCATACACCACTCCCATTTGCAGCTCCTGATCTTTTACTAATGCAATATTAACCGTAAACTCTCCATTGCGCTTAATAAATTCTTTGGTCCCGTCAAGGGGGTCTATCAACCAGTGTTCTGAAAATCCTTTGCGTATTTCATAGGGAATTTCCTTGTTTTCTTCCGAAATAATGGGAAACTGCCGGGGTAGCTTTTCCAATTCCCTGCAAATCAGCGCATTTGCCTCTCTGTCTGCCCGGGTGAGAGGGGAATCATCTCCCTTAGCTTCTACCTGGAAGTCTGCCTCGTTTTGATAAATATTCATGATCACTGCACCTGCCTTTCGGGCGATAGCATTTACTAAAGGGGCTAATTTGATATATTCCATGGGTTATCTATTTTGGGCGCAAAATAAGGAGAAGTTTGAGGAGTTTTAGATTTTGACTGGCTCTTGCAAAAACCAGGCTCTTATTATTAACAAAACAGATCATGGGATCAAAAAAGATACTCGTTACAGGAGGTGCCGGATATATAGGCAGTCACAGTCTGGTTGATCTGATCCAAAACGGTTTTGAAGTTGTTTCGATCGACAACTTCAGCAACAGTCGCCCCGAAGCGCTGGAGGGTGTTCGACAGATCACCGGCAAGACCATCCAAAACTATCCTGTTGACCTGACCGATCTTAAAGCCGTACAAGAAGTATTCAAAAACAACCCGGACCTGTCTGGGGTCATTCACTTTGCCGCCCACATCCTGGTAGGAGAATCTGTTGATCAGCCATTGAAGTACTTTCATAACAACCTACTCAGCTTGTTAAATGTGATACGCTGTATGCAGGATTTTAAGGTCCCCCATTTAATTTTTTCTTCTTCCTGTTCGGTTTACGGCAATGCCACAGATCTCCCTGTTACTGAAGAAACTCCTTTCAAAGAGGCTGAATCCCCCTATGCCCGTACCAAGCAAATGGGAGAACAAATACTTCAAGATATAACTTCCAGTCCACTGGAAAAAAACTTCCAGGTTGTTTTGTTGCGGTACTTTAACCCGGCGGGCGCGCATCCAAGTGGTCTGATCGGCGAGGCTCCTCTTCACCCTTCCACCCACCTGGTTCCCGTTATTATGCAAACGGCAGTGGGCTCTCGTGATAAAATGATGGTATTTGGTGGCGATTACCCCACCAGAGATGGAAGCTGTGTTCGCGATTATATCCACATTATGGACCTGGCCAATGCACACACCCGGGCAATAAAATTTTTGATCGAAAGGAAAAATGACTCCCAATGTGAGGTTTTTAACCTGGGCATAGGGGAAGGCGTGACTGTCCTGGAAGCGATCAATGCCTACGAGAAAGTAACCGGTAACTCCATTAACTATGCAATTGGACCGAGGCGGGAAGGCGATGTAGTCGCCATTTACGCTAACCGGGACAAAGCGGAGGCCACTCTGGGCTGGCAACCCAAATACACCATTGAAGATATTATGGAAACGGCCTGGAAGTGGGAGCAAGCATTAAAAATCAGGAAATAGAAGGCTTATTCAAAAGCCGACTTCTCCTTTCTAAAGCCCTATGGAAATTAGCTTTTCCGCTTTTTTTCCAAAAAACTAATTTTACCGAGTGCTACTCTCCTTTCATTTCTACCAGTAATTTTTCTATATCCCCCATAAATCGGTTCACCTCTTCTTCGTCGGTTCCGTCACAATAGGAACGGATATGGCGTTCTTCATCCACTAAAATGATCCGGCCGCTATGGTCAAAACCTCCCGGAGCGGTAGGGTCTTCAATAGCAATGCTAAAGTAATCATCGGCGATCTCGTAGATCTCCTCTTTGACTCCTGTAACAAAATGCCATTTATTGCTTTCAACTCCCAGCCCTTCTGCATATTCCTTAAGTCGCCCTACGGTATCCCGCTTTGTATCAATGGAATGGGCCAGGAGGAGTAATCGCTCTTCCTCCTTAAATCGGTCATGGATCCGCAGCATTTGCCGCGTGACCTTGGGGCAAATGGTTGGGCAGGAAACAAAGAAAAAATCGACCACATAGGCCTTCCCGGCAAAAGTTTCCTCGCTAATGACCTGACTATCCTGATTGATAAAGGAAAAATCCGGGATGGTGTGGTAAAGAGTATCCCCATCTATCATTTCCGTACGTCCCAGAATGGGTAAGGTATCAGACTCCTTGGGTTCCAGGCCGCAGGAGAAAGCAATTGCTCCCAAAAGCAGGCAAACAAATATTCGAAATACGGACATATCTCAGATAAATTAGAAGTTTAGAAATGGATACCTACTCTTGTAGTTCCTGAAGCTGTTCTAGTAGGCGTTCTGCTGTTGCAATACTACTGTTCATTTCTTCCTGTACTTGCTCAATGCGAACCTTCTCTTTGGCGAGGTACTTCATGATCGCGTCGTGGGGTTCCCCTTTTTCCCGCAGTAAATGGGGCTCTTCGAATTCACTCATCCATTCCATCATTTCTTCATCTGCTTCATCTAATTCTTCAAGAGCAAGTTCAACTTCATCGTAGAAGGATTCGGGCAGATCGTTGGTGGTTTCCATTACACCGTTTAGATCCCGGCTGTGGCGATGGATCTCTCCCATTCGGGGCATAACTTCATCGTGTATGGCCATAACCTCATCCCTCAATGCCTGTTGGGCTTCAGCCTGAGCCGCTGCTTTATCTCCCCCCTCATTACAGGCAACCATTAATAAAGTGACTAACGATAACAAAAGGACTTGAACTTGTTTCATGTTAGAGTTTTCTGTTTTGAATTGATAATTTCGTCACCTCCAGGAAGGTTCAATGCTAAAGTTTTGTTGATCCGACCTTTCAGGTAATTACGGCCTCAAACCAACTATAAAAACCCGAATTATGCAAGACAGTTTTATTATAAATGCAGTACGAACACCAATAGGTAAGTTTACCGGAACGCTTTCTCCTATTCGGACGGATGACCTGGCAGCACTGCCGATCAAAAAACTGGTAGAAAAATACCCCGGCATCCCGGCGGATAGATACGACGATGTGATCTTGGGTTGCGCCAATCAAGCCGGAGAAGATAATCGGAATATTGCCCGCATGGCCCTTTTGCTGGCCGGGCTGCCCCATTCCGTCCCGGGTGAAACCATCAACCGGCTTTGTTCCTCAAGCATGTCGGCCGCCATACATGCAAATCGGGCGATCAAAACGGGAGATGGAGACCTTTTCATTGTTGGGGGAGTCGAACACATGACTCGTGGCCCTTGGGTTATTTCGAAAGTATCCAAACCTTTCGGACGGGACGCCCAAATGTACGACTCCAGTTTCGGCTGGCGGTTTATCAACCCGAAGTTGGAAGCCGTTTATGGTACGGATAGTATGGGGCAAACTGCAGAGAACCTGGTGGAAAAATACAATATCAGCCGGGAAGACCAGGATCGATTTGCACTCTGGTCCCAAACAAAGGCTGGCCGGGCGCAAACCACGGGAAGGCTGGCCAGGGAGATCGTTCCTGTTCCAATCCCACAACGAAAAGCAGATCCCGTCCTTTTTGAGCAGGATGAATTCATCAAACCCCAAACCACCCTGGAGATATTGTCCAAATTACGGCCCGCCTTTAAAACAGCCGACCAGGGAGGTACCGTCACCGCCGGAAATGCCTCCGGACTAAATGACGGGGCCGTCGCCATGTTGATCGCCTCAGAACAAGGCGTGCATCGCTACGGGTTGGAACCCAAGGCCCGCATCCTTGCCTCCGCTGTTGTAGGAGTGGAGCCCCGTATCATGGGGATCGGCCCCGTATTAGCCTCCCAAATGGCCCTTCAAAAAGCCAAATTATCTTTAAATGATATGGACCTTATCGAGATCAACGAAGCCTTTGCAGCGCAGGTACTTGCCTGCACCAGAAGCCTGGGATTGGCAGACGACGACCCCCGGATAAATCCGAACGGAGGAGCTATCGCCATTGGACACCCCCTGGGCGTTACCGGAGCGAGAATTCTGCAAACCGCCTCTATTGAATTACAGGAAAAGCAAAAAAAATATGCCCTGGTAACCATGTGTGTGGGCGTTGGACAAGGCTATGCCACGATTCTTGAACGGGTGTAGGCAGGAAGTTAAAACACTTCTTTATCTTGAGTGGCGAAACCAAATGGAATAACATGAACGTTCACCTACAGCAATTCATCTGCCTTGCCGGGCTTATGGGGATGTGCCTCCAACTATCCTTTGCCCAGGTTGAAAACCAGGATTCTATTCCAAGTCGACCTACCGTTCGGCCGATGCCCAGGCCAGGGGTGGACACTAACATTCTTGATCAAATTGACCTCATCACCCTGGCCCGGGCAGAAATGCGCAGCCTCGAAAACGAATTGGAGCGGGGTCCGAACATACTCTCCCAAGAACAACTGGATGCTGTACAACGTGACCTGGATGCAGCGGTAAAGATCCTGGAGGCTGAAGGAGTCAAGCTAAGTTGGACCACCCTGAACACCCTGGAATTGGTTTTAACCCAAATCGATCGAGAGCTGACCGAAAGCGGTGAGGAGGTCCGTTCCTATAACAATGGGATCAAGCGATCGATGCGACAACTTAACCAGCTTATTAATGACAGCTTGCGGGTAGACGCCCTTCCCAGAAAGCCTGAGTTGCAGGCCATGTTCGAACAGGAATACAACAAATTGAAGAATGATTGGCAGGGGCTGGGAAATAAAGCCTATCAGGAGCTCCTCGGCCTTACCCTGGTATCCACAAACATTGAAGCCCAAACCCTTCGATGCGAGCGGGGCCTGGAGTCCTTAAACGAAGCCAAGGATGCCTTTCCAAAGCAAATCATTGGAAGAGAATACCAACCCCTGCTCGCCACCCAGGTAGGAGCTTATGATCTGCCGGGGATGGAACCTGTTATTCCAGCTTCTCTGCATGGAATTAGTCAGGTCTTACAATATTTTCTATCTACAGACGGAACGATCCGCTTTTTTAATATCCTCATTATCCTTGGATTTTTCTTTTGGACCCGCAGAAGCCTGAGAAAAATTCGAAAGCGGAAACCGGAGGAGGTGGAGCGCATTCTTAACCCCATAAAATATGTGCCCGGTCATACTTTCCTCTCCGCTCTTTTGGTCGGAGGAACTATTGCCCCCTTCCTGTATCGATCCATGCCAGTGGTTTATACCGAATTATTATGGTTGATCCTGTTCGTTGCCCTGTTCTTCATTATCCGCCGGCACTGGCCTGCGCCAAGTAAACGGTATTTTCTTTTGCTGTTTGGCTTGATCCTGGCCCAAACGCTAAGCAACCTCTTGTTCTATCCTACCTTCACAGAGCGATGGTTAGCCCTGGGGTTGGAAGTTGGGGGTATGCTCACCGCCTGGAGGTTGCGCAATTATGTCCAATCACTTCCTTTTCAAAGCAAAAAATGGGTGAAAACAGTTTTCACTATTGCCCTTGTCCTTTGTGGGTTGGCCCTGATCTTTAACCTGACCGGACGATTTTCACTGGCCAAGATCTTTAATACTACTGGCCTTTACGGCATGGTCTTCGCCGTTTCCATTGCTACCTTCATTGATATTATCCTGGAAGCCTTTTACCTCCAGCGGGAAGCCTCTAGCAAAGAGACCAGTTTCGGCTCCTGGCTGAAGTACTACAATATCGACAAACGCTTACGGGGCGGTCTGCAGATCATAGGAATGGCTATTTGGTTGATGATCTTGCTAAAAAATCTCATCCTTTATGATATTGTTTACAACGACCTTTCCCAATTCTTTACCAAACAACGCAACCTCGGGGAAATTGAATTCAACTACCTCAGTATTCTGATATTCATACTGGTACTATGGTTTACCAGTATTATCACTCAGTTGGTCACTTTTTTATTCGGGTCACATTCAGGGCCGAAGAAGCAATCCCGCTGGAGCAATTATCTACTGCTTATTCGAATCGGGATCTTTTCCATAGGGTTTCTGGTAGCTGTAAGTGCTGCCGGTATTCCCCTGGATCAATTGGCAATCGTTCTGGGAGCCTTAAGCGTTGGCATAGGTTTTGGTTTGCAAACAATCGTCAACAACCTGGTCTCCGGCATTATACTGGCCTTTGAACAACCGCTGAAAGTTGGCGATATCATAGAAGTCGGGACCCGCACAGGTACCGTAAAGGAGATCGGTATCCGGGCCAGCCGCATCACTACATTTGAAGGTGCAGAGGTCATCGTTCCCAATGGGGACCTGCTCGCACAGCATCTGATCAATTGGACCCTTTCCGATTCCAAACGCCGAATTGAACTTCTAATCGGGGTGGCTTACGGCACCCCGACCCAAGCTGTTAAAGATATTATCAAAAAAGCACTTAGTGAACACCAGGAGATTTTACCAGATCCGGAACCCATGATCCTGGTTTCGAAACTTGCCGACAGTTCGGTTGTCTTCCGCGTACTATTTTGGAGTAAAAACGAGGGCTGGCTGGGCTTGCAAAGTGAGGTGCTGAACAATATATATGAACAGCTTCAGCAGGAAGGCATTGAAATTCCGTTACCAAAACGCGATATTACCATTAGAATGAAGGATGGCGACTCCCGGATCCTTGCGGCCGAAACCCGGGAGGAGACCGGCCAGCTCAAAGAACCTCCCCATATGCCCGGGGAATAAAGACGTAATTCTTACCAAATGCATTATTATACCTTAGGGCGCATCCCTAAAAAGCGCCACACACAATTTCGAAAAGAGAACGGGGATCTTTTTCATGAAGAACTTTTTTCGACAGAGGGGTTCAGCGACCGCAGTTCGCTTTTGTACCATCTTAACCCACCTACCCAGATCGTTCAGGTGGGTGCACCGAAAAACTTGGAGCCAGAGGTTGTTTTTGATCGTCAATTGAAGCACCGAAGCCTAAAGGGCTTCCAACTGGGGTTTGCGGATACCTATCTCGAAAGCCGGACCCCTATTCTAGTCAATCAGGACCTAAAAATCATTTTGGCTGCACCATCATCAGGTACAGGCAATTCTTTTTTTAAAAACGCTGATGCCGATGAAGTTATTTTCATCCATGAAGGAGAAGGAGTACTAATAAGTCCATATGGTAAATTACCCTTTGGACCCGGCGATTACCTGGTCGTTCCCCGAGGTACGATCTACCAGATCGAATTCGAAAAACAAAGCAATCGCCTGCTTATTGTGGAAAGCCACAGTCCGGTCGTTCCCCCCAAACGCTATCGTAATGATTTTGGGCAACTCTTAGAGCATGCTCCTTTTTGCGAACGAGACCTTCGAAAACCCCAGGATCTCGAAACCATTGACCAACAGGGGGACTTTCAGTTTTTCATTAAAAAGCAAGACCGGCTTTCCCCTTACCATTACCGCAATCACCCTTTCGATCTGGTGGGTTGGGATGGCTATGTCTATCCTTTTGCTTTTTCGATCCATGAGTTTGAACCCATCACGGGCCGGATTCATCAACCGCCGCCCGTTCATCAGACCTTTGCCGGCAAGGGGTTTGTGATCTGTTCATTTGTACCCCGCCTCTATGATTACCACCCCCTTGCCATTCCGGCACCCTATAATCACAGCAATATCGACAGTGACGAGGTCCTTTATTATGTGGATGGTGATTTTATGTCCCGCAAGCATGTCGAGCGCGGAATGTTGACCCTCCACCCCGGTGGCATCCCACATGGTCCCCACCCCGGAACAGTGGAAAAATCAATTGGCGCAAAAGAAACGAAAGAGCTGGCAGTAATGGTCGATACCTTTCGACCCCTCCAATTAACTAAAGCGGCTGTGGAGTTGGAGGATGAAGATTATTTTCGGTCATGGCTGACTTGATTCTAATGTTCCAAAAAAGCACTTGAAACCCTTTTTTGGTTAATTCTTTTTCCAAAGAATAGCCCAATCGACCAATCCTTGCAAAAGGATACGGATTCTTGCAAAGAACTCGTTCGAATTTTGAAAGTAATGGGAATGACAAACTCTTCTTAACTAAAATTCAAAAATCGTATGGATAGCCCAACCAAACTAAAACCAACCACCACTGACCTCTTCCCCATCAACGGGACCGACCACATTGAATTCTATGTAGGCAATGCCAAACAAGCCGCCTATTTCTACCAGACCGCGTTCGGGTTCGAGTATATTGCTTACCGAGGCCCGGAAACCGGCAAACGCGATAGGACCAGTTACGTGTTGCGGCAGGGAAAGATCACCCTGGTCCTGACCAGCGCTTTTGACCCGGAGCATGAAGTGAGTCAGCACGTTAGCAAACACGGGGACGGCGTGAAAGTCCTGGCCCTATGGGTGGATGATGCAGAGCAGGCCTACCAGAGCGCAATCGAACGCGGTGCAGTCGCTGCTTTTGAACCTTCTGAATTAAAAGATGAGAACGGTACTGTAAAGCTTGCTGCCATCAAAACATACGGAGATACCATTCACACCTTGGTCGAAAGAGGTCAATACCAGGGGCCCTTCCTGCCCGGCTTTGAATCCAGAAAATCCCGTATGGAGGTCAAGCCCATCGGCTTGCAGTACGTTGACCACTGCGTAGGCAACGTAGAACTGGGAAAAATGAACCATTGGGTAGATTTTTATCGGAATGTGCTGGGGTTCAACTTATTGGTCACTTTTGATGACAAGGACATCTCTACCGATTACACCGCTTTAATGAGCAAGGTAGTTGCCAATGGCAATGGCTATATCAAATTTCCCATAAACGAACCCGCGGAAGGCAAAAAGAAAAGCCAGATCGATGAATACCTGGAGTTTTATAAGGGCCCAGGTGTCCAGCATATTGCCATAGCTACGGAAGATATCATCCATACGGTAGGCGAGTTGCGTAAACGGGGCGTTGAATTCCTCCACGTACCCGAAACCTATTACGAAACCCTGTTTGAACGGGTTGGAACAATTAAGGAGGACATAGATGACTTAAAGCGCCTAAATATCCTGGTTGACCGGGATGAAGAAGGGTATTTGCTGCAGATATTCACCAAACCGGTACAGGATCGCCCTACCGTTTTCTATGAGATCATCCAGCGCGAGGGCGCCCGTTCTTTTGGCAAGGGGAATTTCAAAGCCTTATTCGAAGCTATCGAACGCGAACAAGAACGGAGAGGTAATTTATAAACGCAATAAACGCGGCTTCACCAGTTGGTAAATCCGCCCTTATTTCGTTTAATTTATAGTATGAAAGCAGCAAGCTCCTTCTCCGCGCTCCAACGCCAACGCGACATCTACCTCCATGGCCTGGCTGGCCGGCGGCCAGCTATCCCTACAGATCTGAACCTTTTGGAGGGGGCTGCCAGAAGGCGTATGAGCAGAAAAGCCTTTGGCTACATAGCCGGTGGAGCAGGGGTCGAAACCACCATCCAAAGTAATCGCAGCGGATTTAATCGGTGGCGGATTGTCCCTCGTATGCTAAAAGATGTATCGGAGGTGGATATGGGGGTGGAATTATTCGGAAGGCTCCTACCTGCCCCGCTACTATTGGCCCCAATTGGCGTCCTGGAAATGGTTCACCAAAAGGCAGACCTCGCAGTGGCAGAAGCTGCTGGCCAACTGAAGGTCCCTTACATTTTTTCCAACCAGGCATCAGTGCCCATGGAGGTTTGCAGCCAACACATGGGCAACAGCCCCCGCTGGTTCCAATTGTACTGGAGTACCTCCAACGACCTGGTGGCAAGCCTGGTCAGGCGAGCCGAAGCCTGTGGCTGTGAGGCCATAGTCGTTACGCTGGACACCACCATGCTAGGATGGCGATTGCGCGACCTAGACCTGGCATCCCTCCCCTTTTTAAAGGGTATGGGAATTGCCCAATATACCAGCGACCCAGTTTTTCAGCGAATAACAGAAAAGCCAGTCGAGGAAGACCTAACCCAACAGCCCAAAAGTCGTATCAACCTGAATACCATCCGAGCCCTTTGGCAAATGGCAGGCAACTATCCCGGAAGCCGTTGGCACAATATCCGGTCTGGAAAAGCACTTAAGGCAGTTCGAACCTTTATCAATACTTATACCAATCCGGCATTAAATTGGGAGGACCTGGCTTTTTTACGAGATCATACGCAACTCCCCATTTTACTCAAAGGCATTCTGCACCCGCAAGACGCCCAGCGCGCCCTGGACGAAGGTATGGATGGCATTATCGTTTCCAATCATGGCGGGAGGCAGGTTGATGGTGCCATCTCCACCATTGATGCCCTACCGGATATTGTTCAGGTGATCGGAGGAAAAATCCCTGTTTTGATGGATAGCGGCATTCGAAGTGGGGCCGACATGTTCAAGGCCATTGCCCTGGGGGCCAGCGCGGTTTGCCTTGGGCGTCCGTACGTTTATGGCCTTGCTCTCCAAGGAGCGGGAGGCGTTGAAGCCGTCATTCGAAACCTAATGGCAGACTTTGAACTTACCATGCGACTGAGCGGTTGCAAAACTATCTCTGATATTCGGGCTTCCACCCTCCAAAAACAATCAACCTAAGTGAATTATGGCTGAAGATTTGATCCCACAGACTGCTGCCCTTTTAAAACAGGATTTTGAACTGGAAAGCCTGGAATCAGCATCAATTACCGAAGAGGAACTACTGCAGGTACTTGCAAATCAGATCGCCTACATGATAGAATACCAACTGGAGGTGCTGCTTAGCCTGATGTACCGCCTGGACGTTGCAGAAAAAAAGGTGCAGGCCGCCCTTGCTCCCGGTGCTGTGGAACCTCCTAATATAGCCCTGGCCCGGGTAGTTTTGGAACGACAAAAACGACGCGCTTTTACCAAGAAAAATTACAAGCCCGAACAACTGGAAGGTTGGGACGAATGGTAGGTTACCCCTGGCCGAGCCCCTCAAATCCGGTAAAAGGGATTGGAGGGGCTAAATGGCCTGCTTGCCAGGACATCCTAGAATTTGTTGTAGTAGAAAGCCATCACCTCCATATTGGAATCGACGAAAGGAACTGCATGTTCAACAACCATCTCATCAAGCTGCAGGTGCTTGACGCGCAGGCAACGATCTCCATCACCGGGCTTCAGGAAAACAAACCGACCGTCATGGCTTACTTCCCAGGTACCCGATTCCGTTTTTGACAGGCCCCGTTGCTGGCAATAGAGATGAAGCATATAAGTCCCATTGGGGCGGAAATCCAGGCCGAGAATGGCACGGGAGGGGCCCAGTGCATCTGCCGGGCAGTTAAAGATCTTTGAAAGCAATTCAATAGAGACCGGGTGTTCCCAATACCCCAAAAATTGCTCTGGATTGAAAGATGTTCTGGGTTCCGTTGAATCCAGAAGAAGTTGCCGCCCCCGTTGGTTGGTCAAAATAAATGGAGGACAAACTTCCTTAAAGTGATAAGTGCTGGTATGGTTTGTTGCCATTTTTATCTGCAGTACCAGTTGATTATCTTGAACCTGAAGCTCCCATCGCGCACGGGATTTGGCAAAAAGTCCAGTTTTTTCACGGCTCACCATACCTACACTACCCAATGGCGAAAACTGCAGGAAAACCTCCCTGCCGTCTTCCTGTAACACCCAGCTACCTTGTAGGAGGTGTTCCTGTATGGCTTCTTTTTGTTGTTTAAAAGCAGCACCTTTTTCGGGGGTGTAGGCACAAGGATCAAAAGATTGACTTGCGGCGATAAGTGCCGAAACCTTCATAGAAATTAAAAGGACGAATAGGGGTTTCATAATTAGACAGTTTCAGTAATTTGGTGTTCATGGCTTTTGAAAGGAAATTCCTTCCAAGATATTCTCACTGGGAAAACGCCCTGCACTGAAAAAAGTATCCCCGGATACATCATTTTAATGTTAAAAAAACCAATTTATTATGGGAAAAGTTAACTAAAAGGCTATTTATAAAGCAATTCCATTTAAAGTAGCTGAATTTTAACGCAAAAAATATTAAAAGGCCTGTTTAAAATTAAAAAACCGCAAGTTTAACACTTTAATATGCCACAAAAATCGATTCCGATAGTTTTAAATAACCCATCATATTGAATCTACAAAACAATTTTTGGATCTAATTCTTCATTTATTCCATAACTTAAAACCTAATTGTATAGCATTATTCTACTTTCCTGCAGGATCATAACATTCAAATTCTGGACTACGCATTGCTATGTTAATAAAAACACGGGGAATCGTCTTCAGAGCCATAAAATATTCGGAAACCAGCCTGATCGTTGATATCTACACCGAAGAAAGGGGCTTACAAAAATACATTGTTAATGGCGTGAGGAGTCCAAAGGCCCCTTTGAAAGCTGCCTTATTCCAATCCATGTCATTGGTGGAATTGGTTGCCTATGCCCGCACAGATAAGTCCCTCAACCGGATCAAGGAAATCCGGCCGGCGCACGTATACCAACAGCTTTCTTTTGATGTCAGCCGGGGAGCTTTAGGCTTATTTATTACCGAAGTAGCCAGAAATGTGATCCGGGAACCGGAAGCCAATCCCACCCTTTTTGCCTTACTATTCCAAACCTATCTCCACCTGGATCAGTGTGAAACGCCGGTCAACAATAATCACCTTTTCTTTCTGCTCGAACTGGCCTCCGAATTGGGCTTTAGCCCAGGAATCGAATCCGGAGAACCACCAAACTTTCTATTTGACCTGCAGGAAGGCCTTTTCTGCGAGTTGGCCCCCTCCCACCCCTATCATTTATCACCGGAATTGAGCACCAGTTTGTGGCAGTTGTTGCAAAGCGAACGCGGCAATTGCTATAAGGTTCCCCTTACCAGATCGGAGCGCAGAGGACTATTGGAAGGCCTGTTAACGTTCTATCGGCTCCATATCGAAAACTTCCAGGATGTCCAAACCCACTTGATCTATGGCAGGGTTTTTGAGTGAGGAGGTTAGCTTCCCTTTCTTCTGAGGCTACCGTCTTTTTTCAGGCGCTCGATCAGCTCCTTGGAATATTTGTCGGCCACCTTGTCGAGGTTGTTTGGATTCAGGATCTCGGATTGTGCCGACCAGATGATCTCCTCTGTACGGAGGTCATAAAAATTGCTTTCCAGGAAATACGTTTGATCTTCTACATAATATCCAGGATCATACATATAGGAGGAATGGTAGCCGTAATAGCTCCCGAAAGCTCCATAGTGCGGATAGGCCGGATAAGGCGTGTAATAATTGGTAGTGCCCGGCACATGACGGGTTTCTTCCTTACTATCGATCAAAGCGGTAATTAAAAGGACATCGGCTCCAGTAGCTTGTATCTGTTGCAGGACGGCTGCCTTTTCCGGTTTACCATTTAAGAAATCCGGTGGGAAGACTTCGTAGCCCCTTATCACAGTAATATCCCCTTGTTTATTGATGGTGTTCGCAAAAGCATCTTCCACGGATTTTCTTACATCCAGGCGATTGCTAAGGGTGAAAATAAAAACCTTCTGGTATTTCTCCTTTCCGGTCAATTCCTGGTTCATCCAGCTTTCCGTCACTTTTATGGAAGGACCGCAAGCGAACATACTGAACAGGGCTGCAAAAAGAAGGGCCTGTTGAATACTTTTATTTTTCATAATTAGGTGTTTTAATAAAGGATTTTCACTCGCGGGAGTTGTTCAAGTATAAAGCTAAAGCAGGTTCCTTGTCCTTATTTTCGCCCATAGAGGGTAACATCTGCTCTTCCTTTGAAGGTACCACGAGTATCGTACCAAAAGTCTACCCGCCTTAATTTCCGGGAACCACCCCTTAAATCGATTACCCGGCTATCGCCGCCTTGCGGGATGGTGAATCGGGTTTCAATACGTTCCGTGGAACCATTGTCATAGGTGACGGTCATTCGACGAATATCCAGGGGGGCGTCTGATACCCGGAATTTGATCTGTCGAAAATTATTGAATGGGCCCCTAAGAATGATAGCATCATGGTCGCCGGTCAAGTTTGCACTGGTACGCCCAAGCACTTGCCAGGTGCCGGGAGCACCGGGCTTTGGGTAACGAACCTGTTGAGCAACTAGATCAGGCAGAATTACAAAAGTAGAACAAATAAAAAGGAAAATGGGTAGTGTTTTCATTGGATAACAAAATTTCTATTAAATAATACCTGAACCAGTATATCAATTGCCCAGTCCTCAAATTTATAAAACTTTGAATAAATTGGGTTTTATTTCTAATAGCCCCTTACCTGCTAACAATTAAACTGTACAAACAAATTTGGTGTGCAGGGTAATAAAACCGTATCAAACTCCAGAATATTGGTTGATTCTCCAAGAACATCCGGATAGATCAAGTCGTAGCTATTGCAGATAATTGGGCAGCCGTTCGCTCTTGCGATCCTCGTAAAGGATGGGATCCTCTGTTTTTCCGGTTACACGCAGGTATGGTTCAACACCATTTGCCGGAGCAACAGCCCTCGCTCCTTCAGTTTTGTTTCCAGGGTTCGCTCTACGCTACCTTCCCAATGGTAGCTCTCCAGGCAAATGCCCTGTAGTGTTTCAGGCTTGTAAATAAAGGTAAGGTCACTGGAACTTTCTATTTGCTGTAAGGCTTCTGTAAGGCTAAGGTAAGATTGGGCCGAGCCTGGAGTTTAAAGGACCAAGAATAAACTACAAAAAACATCCCAGCATTTTATCTGGGCCTTAAGCATTAAGTTTGTGCAGTACCCCGCTCCTTGTAACCCAGGAACAAGAATTAAAAGTCCCGTTAACGATACTTTTGGAACGTTCAAGGGCCAAGTTGATTTTTTACAAAATGGATTAATTCAGGTTGATCTCGTAATACCCTTCCTTCCTTCTGATGACTTTATATCCGTACGGTTCAGTCACATTTTTGAGACTTTGCACAAGGTCATCTTGCGGGAACTCTCCGGTATAGGGTTTGATTTTCTCATTGGGGGGCAAGTGGATCTTAATTTCGACCCCGTATTGAGCCTCTAATTCAGAGATCACCCGGAAATAAGGGACTGCATCAAAAACAGACTCCCCGCCAAACCAAAAGGGCGCCTCTTTTTCTTCTGTTTGTATTACCAGGTCTCCATTCTGGAGGGTAGCGATTTCCCCCTCTTGCAGTTCCGTCTTTTGCCCACTACCTTCCACCTGCACCCTTCCTGAATAGCAACTTACTTCAAGGGATTGGTAACGTTGTCGTACGTTAAAGGTGGTTCCCAGCACCCGGACAGCCCCAAGGGGCGTTTGTACTTCGAAGGAACTTCCATCTTCCACATCAAACCAGGCCTCGCCCTCCAGTTGTACCAGGCGTTGGTCTCCCCATGTTTTTTTATTGTATTCCAGTTTGCTGGTGGCATTCAAGCGTACCTGAGAACCATCGGGTAGTTCCAGCGACTCTGGAGCCCCCGGGCCATTTTCAACTACAACCATGGCAGCATCCCGTTGAAAGTACCAAAAACCTGCAGCTAGAATAAGAGCAATCCCGGTAGCGATCGACCACGGCCACATAATAGTCATTCTACCGGCAGGTACAGGCTCTTCTTGCTGTTTGATCTGATCCCTTATCTTTTCCTTTAGAAATGCCGGGATAGGTAAATCTGCCCACTTCCGGGCAAGCGTCTGCAAGGTGTCGAATCCTTCTTCCTGCTCGAGTTGTTCCCGCTCTTTGTCGCTTAGTGTTCCCTCTAACCAACGGGCTAAAAGCGTTTCTCTTGAGTCTTCTTTCGCCATAGCATTTGTTCGTTTAAGGTTAAACGATAGTGTTGGTGTTTACCCTAATTATTATACATTAAGAAATACCTTTCCCCTACATCTTAGCGTGCAGTTTTCTCAAGCTCAATAGCGCTTTATATATTCGTTTTCGACTGCTCTTACCCAAATGTCCAGTAGTTCTGCAATTTCCCGGTAGGTTAATTTATCCACCCGGTTCAACAGGAAGCCCAGGCATTCCTGTCCCGGTAATGGAGCAGTAGCTTCATTCAGGGGATATCCAAACCTTTTTTCCTCCAATTCGAAATCAGGCAAAGAGCCCTGAGGAGTGTCCGGTAGTTGCTGTTCGAATTACCAACCACCTTCCCTTGTTTGATTTCCATCCAGGCAAAAATTATAAGCCACCTAAAAAGGAAAGGCTCTGACCTTTTCATATTCCACCTTATCGCAATCCCGCCAAAGTTTAAAAGAAGCCCCTTAAGTAAGGTCCTCCGCTAAACCTTTGTAGGAGGACCTGTAGTGCAAAAAGTGAAACCGAGCTTGCCCTTACTGTTCGAAAAGTGTTCGGAACACTGCTTCTGAGCACCCCCCTTTTCCTGCCGGGGCTATCGCCATTTGCTGAAACACTCCTTTAATTCAATAAAATCGAAGCACAAAAATAAGTAATTTTACCACTAGGCAAACCATTTTTTCAATTGCCACTTATGGCTCCTCCGAATGATTTTTTTGTGGTTACCTTTCCTGGCTTACCGCGATAATAGACTTCGCCCCCCATGTTGACCCCTGCATCTATGGCCTCCGTAGCATGTACCAGTAATACTCCTCCCATGCTGGATTTTGCAAAGGTCTCATCAGATTTCATATGGTACCCCTCGTACCGTCCACCGGTAGCAGCATTGGCATACTGGGTTTTGCAACGCCCTTCCAATTCGAGCATCCCTCCCTCCGAAACCAGTACCCTTAAAAAATCGGTATCGACCTCCAACTCCACTTCTGCTCCACTGATCGACTTGACTTCCAATTCATCTCCTTTAAGCTTCTTGTCGGATCGGACCCTTGCTCCCGCAGAGGCCTTAACCCCTTTCAAACGGTCATAGGTGACGTAGGCCTTTACAATTTCTCCTTCGTACAAAAATCCATTGATCACCTGTATCCGAAGTATGCCTTTTACTACTTTAATTTTGACCTTATCAGCCGGCATACCTTCCACAAATAATTTTACCTCCTCTTTGCTGCCATGACGAAGCTTTAGATCGACTTGTCCGGATACAGCAACTCGGTCGAAAGGTTCTACTTCTATTTTTTCCTGTGCCTGAACCTGAGCTCCATAGAAAAATAGGACTGCAAAAAACCAAATTCTGCCATTGATCCACATAATTATATTCATTTATTTTCATCTGTTCTACTAAAACATAGGCTGTTTAAATGGATCGCCTATTCGAAAGATGGTAAAATGATTACCTATCCCCTATCCCCCTGCATTGATCTATTTTCAAAAATGGATGCCCGCAAAAGCAATTTAAGGCAATGAGGCGAGGGAATTCACCGGCCGGGAAGCTGAATTGTCCATATCAAATAACCGAAGTCCGCGGAAATTTTCGATTTTTGCAACTCACATAATTCCAGATCATGGCTCGAACTCCTGAACTATTCAAAAAACTGATCGCACACTGTAAGGAATACGGCTTCATCTATCCATCCAGTGAGATCTACGATGGCCTGAGCGCCGTATACGATTATGGTCCCTATGGAGTAGAACTGAAAAACAACCTCAAAAAGTATTGGTGGGCCTCCATGGTCCAGATGCACGAAAATATTGTTGGGATTGACGCTGCCATCTTCATGCACCCCAAAACCTGGAAAGCCTCCGGCCATGTTAATGCCTTCAATGACCCGCTGATCGATAATAAGGACAGTCAGAAACGGTACCGTGCAGACGTGCTGATCGAAGATTACATAGAGAATCTGGAAGAAAAGATCCAAAAGGAAGTAGATAAAGCACGAAAGCGCTTTGGGGAGGCCTTTGATGAGGCTCAATTTCGTTCAACGAATAACAGGGTGCTGGATCGCCAGGGGCGCATAAACGATATCCAGGCCCGCCTCGCAAAAGCTATGACCGATGGTGACATGGAAGGACTTTACCAGTTGATCAACGAGCTTGAAATCGCCGATCCGGATACGGGCTCCCGCAACTGGACGGAAGTCCGGCAGTTCAACCTAATGTTTAACACTCAATTGGGAAATATAGCAGGAAGCGAAGGAAAATTATATCTGCGCCCGGAAACGGCACAGGGCATCTTTGTCAATTACCTAAATGTGCAAAAAACTACCCGTCAGAAACTGCCCTTCGGAATTGCTCAGGTCGGCAAGGCTTTCCGAAATGAAATCGTCGCCCGGCAATTTATTTTCCGAATGCGCGAATTCGAGCAAATGGAAATGCAGTTTTTTGTCAAGCCAGGTACCGAAATGGAATGGTACAACTACTGGAAGGATGCGCGGATGAAATGGCATATCGCCCTGGGTACTCCGCTCGAATTCCTTCGCTTTCACGATCACGACAACCTCGCTCACTATGCCAATGCTGCTGTGGATATCCAGTTTCAATTCCCATTTGGATTCAAGGAACTGGAGGGCATCCACTCCAGGACAGATTTTGACCTGGGAGCCCATCAGGAGTTATCCAACAAGAAGCTGCAGTATTTTGACCCGGAGATAGACTCCAGTTACGTCCCTTATGTGGTGGAAACATCCATCGGAGCGGACCGGATGTTCCTCGCTGTCATGTCCCAGGCCTTGTGTGAAGAAACGGTGCCAGATGCAGATGGTAAGGATTCCAGCCGGATCGTTCTGAAATTGCACCCGGCCATTGCCCCGGTTAAGGTTGCTGTTTTGCCGCTTCTAAAAAAACGGGAAGAATTAACAACCGCTGCCCGGGATATCTTTGATCGCCTGAAGTTTTCCTTTAACTGCCAATACGACGAAAAGGATGCCATTGGTCGTCGCTATCGACGACAGGATGCCATTGGTACCCCTTACTGCGTAACCATTGATTTCGAAACGCTCGAAGATAATACCGTCACTATTCGGGAAAGGGACAGCCTGGAGCAGGAACGCATTCCCATAGGCCGCATAGAGGAAATCGTTAGGAAGCGGGTAGATATGAGGCAATTGTTGGCATAAGCAGGAGATAATCAACCGGAATGCTCTCCTTGCTTAGGTAGTAAGGGCCTTATGATCAGGTACCCGGCACCTTAATGGTCGCAAACAACCGTCTGACACTGTATTTACCGGCACCATTGATGTAGACCATCAGCAGGCCACCAATGATGGCGATGTTCTTCATAAAGTGGATGGAGTTGATCCGGTGTGCAGGATCTGAAGTGGGGATAGTCCAGAAGTCATGTACGATCAGGGTAACGGGTAGCCAGTACAAAATAAGCAGTAAGGCTCCCAGGGAGGCCCGGTATCCGATCAGGATCAAAGTACCCCCTAAAATCAGAAAGACAATAGAACCGATCAACAGTAAATCCTGACGCCAGTTAAGACCATATTCCGTCATAGCTGCCTTGGTAGCTTTAAAATAGCGGATAGAATCATAGGCTTCATGGAGAAAGATCGCCGCGATAAAAATTCGGGCAATCAAATCGGCAATTGACTTCATGCTTAGGGTTTTGGATGAATTAAACTTGCCGCAGGTAGTTCCTTACGGCTTTTGCAACATTTTGCCCGTCCATAGCGGCGGAGATAATCCCACCAGCATAGCCAGCACCTTCTCCACAGGGAAACAAGCCCTCCACCTCTGTATGCATTAAGGTTTTTGAATTCCTTGGAATTCGAATGGGAGAACTGGTCCTGCTTTCCACGCCAACGACAATAGCCTCCTCTGTATAATACCCTTTCATCTTTCGACCGAAATCCTCCAGCCCTCTTTGTAACCGACGGGCCACTACCGGAGGTAATAGTTCATGCAGAGGTGCGGAATAAACACCTGGAATGTAGGAACTTTTTCCGACCTCCTGGGATAATTTTCCTTTAACAAAATCGGTCATCCGTTGAGCCGGGGCAGACTGCCCTCCATCTCCAGTATTAAAAATTCGCTTTTCGGTTTCCATCTGCAGAGCCAGACCCCGGAATACACCCTGATCGGCGAAGGCCTCCGTTTCTTCCTGATCTATAGCTGTGACAATGCCGGAGTTGGCAAATGGGCTGTCCCTTCGCGACATGGACATTCCGTTGACGACCAATTCGCCGGGTGCGGTAGCTGTCGGTACGATCAGCCCACCAGGGCACATACAAAAGGAAAAAACGCCTTTATCTTCTACCTGGGTAACCAGTTTATAACTTGCTGCCGGAAGCGCTTCCTCTCGGGAGGATTGCCCGTACTGAATACGGTCGATAAGGCCCTGAGGATGTTCGATCCGGATACCAAGGGCAAAAGGCTTGGGTTCCAGGTAAATTTTTCTACGATGCAACATTCGGTAAATATCCCGGGCAGAGTGCCCGGTAGCAAGGATAACAGCCGCTCCGGTCATTATTTTTTCGCCATTCACTAGGACCCCTTTTAATTCACCTTTCTCAAAATACAGGTCAGTAAGCTGGTGCTCGAAGTGAACTTCCCCTCCAAAATACTCGATGGTCGAACGAATATTTGCGACCACTCCAGGCAGCTTATTGGAACCGATATGAGGATGGGCATCAACTAAAATATCTGAGACAGCTCCATGTTCAACCAACAAGCGCAAAGCCTTTTCAATCTCTCCACGTTTATGGGAACGGGTATACAACTTCCCATCGGAATAGGTGCCTGCGCCCCCCTCTCCAAAGCAATAATTAGAATGGGGGGCTACGATCCCGAATTGCTGAATTGCCCGAAGGTCTCTTCTGCGGGATCGCACATCCTTACCCTGGTCAATAACAATGGGTTTTAGTCCGAGTTCGATCAATTCAAGGGCAGCAAAGTAGCCCGCCGGGCCGGCACCGACGATGAGCACATCCTTTGCTGCATCCACCATTTGCAGTTGTTCGAGCAGAGCAGGTTCTTCCCTGGCAGGCTCCTGAAGAAAAACGGCAACCCGCATCCGGAATAAGGGTCGTACACCCCTGGCATCGATAGATCGTCGCAGAAGACGCCATTCAAAGGCTTGACTGTTAGAAAGACTCAGCTTTTTCCGCAGGGTTTGTTCAATGCGGGCATCCACTGAAGCCTCTGTTGGAGGCAGAGCAAATTCCACTTCTTTGATCATCTACTTATTTCTCTTTTCTACGATAGATTGCCGGCGATTCCGCCCGAAAGGTATCCGGAATGCTCAATTTTATCAAAACCCACTCCCGAATAACCTCATTTCGAAAGTGCAACTCTTGTCGATTAGGTTGAATAGCCTTCAGCCGGACGGTTGCTCCTATTGTATCCAGGCCAAGCGAATAGCGTCCTTCATCAATAAAATATTCCAGGATCTGGGTATTTCCACCCTCTGTGAACGCTATCCGCGTTTCAACCAAAATATTTGAACCAGGCCATGAACGCACCGAAACAGAATCGATCAAATCAAACTCTATTAGCTGGACACTATCCCCGATCTGGAATGTTTGATATATAGTACGTGCGGTAGATTGCCCGACAGCCGTGCAGGATGCGAAAAAAAGGAAAACTGGGTATAAATAAATCCATTTCATACTTGCATACTTTGAGGCTCTTCGCTCACAGCCTGCCGAATAGCCTTCAGCCGGCTTAATAGACCCTCCAACTGATCAAGAGGCAGCATATTCGCCCCATCAGATTTTGCTTCCTCCGGACGTGGATGAGTTTCCATAAATAATCCGTCCACTCCCACAGCTACCCCTGCCCTAGCAATAGTACTGATGAGTTGGGGTTGCCCGCCAGTTACACCGGTGGCCTGATTGGGGCGTTGCAGGGAATGGGTGCAGTCCAGCACCACTGGCGCACCCATTCCCTGCAAAGTGGGTATAGCCCGAAAGTCTACGATCAGATCCTGGTACCCAAAGGTCGTACCCCTTTCTGTTAACCAAACCTGCTCATTACCTGATTCCCGGACCTTGTTCAATGCAAACTGCATAGCTTCCGGGCTCAGAAATTGCCCCTTTTTGATGTTTACTGTTTTACCGGTCTTTGCCGCCGCTACCAGAAGGCTGGTTTGCCGACAAAGAAAGGCTGGTATTTGTAAGACATCGACGTACTCTGCAGCCATAGCTGCTTCGGGCTCACTGTGGATATCTGTGGTCACCGGTATGTCAAAAGTCTCTCCAACCTTACGCAGGATCTTAAGGGCCTTTTCATCTCCGATACCGGTAAAGGAATCCAGCCGGGAGCGATTGGCCTTTCGATAGGAACCTTTAAAGAGGTAAGGGATCTCCAATCGGTTACTGATCTCCACCACCTTCTCTGCGATTTCCAAAACTATTTTCTCTCCTTCGATCGCACAAGGACCGGCAATCAGGAAAAAACTTTGGGATTGCGTATGTTTTAGTTTAGGTATGGAAAAACGCATAGTGTTCAAAATTTAAAAGAATCCTAAATGCCTCGGTAAAAACCTTGAGCAATACTTTTGGCCGTTTTAAAACCGATGCTATTAAAACAAAGGTATGCATTGGGTAGTTTTGAATTATCAACAAGAATACAATTATGCGAATATTCCTTCTGCTTGGCCTTTTACTGCTAATCGATTGGTATCTCTTTCAAGGGATAAGGCTGCTGGTACAACACTGGTCACCTAGTGGCCGGGCTGTTTTTTCAGGGTTTTATTGGGGACTTACCACACTGGTGGCCCTTTACCTTATTGGTTCAAACCTTCGATGGTGGGGCGACCCCGCCAGCACTTTAAATACCTATAGCCTGGCCTTCCTATTTATATTGTATATCTCGAAGTTCTTTACACTTCCATTTTTATTGGTCGATGATCTTCGCCGGATTATTCAATGGCTGGCAGGTAAGAGCGGTTCGGGCGAGGCCTTTCTGCCGGATCGAAACAGGTTCCTAAGCTTCATGGGCTTGGCCTTTGGTGCATTACCCCTTTTCACCCTCACCTACGGTATGATCCGCAACCCCTACCGCTATCGCATACGACGGGAAACCGTAAAGGTGCCCAATTTACCCGAAGGGCTTAAAGGACTTCGCATCGTTCAAATTTCGGATATCCACTCGGGCAGTTTTACTTTCAAGGAACCCGTAGAACAAGCCATTCAAATGATCAATGACCTGCAAGCGGATCTGGTATTCTTTACCGGTGACCTGGTGAATGAACATGCTGGTGAGATGGAGGGGTTCACAGAAGTTTTCGGTAAGATCCGCGCCAAGAGGGGTGTTTTCTCCGTGCTCGGTAATCACGATTATGGTGATTACCACCAATGGGAAAAGGAGGCGGATAAAAACCAAAACCTGGAACGCCTCTTCGCCATCCACAAAGAAATGGGCTGGGACCTGCTTTTAAATGAGCACCGGATACTCGAGGTCGAAGGAGATCAATTGGCAGTTATTGGTGTTGAAAATTATTCCACCCACCCTAGGTTTCCAAAATATGGTGACCTGTCTAAGGCAGCAACAGGTGCTGAAAAGGCTTCCGTTAAGCTATTGCTAAGTCATGACCCCAGCCATTGGATGGGACAGGTCGTGCCGGACTTTAAAGATATAGCTATTACTTTTTCAGGGCATACCCATGGCATGCAATTTGGGGTGGAGATCCCCGGTTTTTTAAAATGGAGTCCTATTCAATATGTCTATGAGCAATGGGCAGGCCTCTATCAGGAGGGAAATCAGTTCCTTTACGTTAACCGGGGCCTCGGTTTTATTGGATACCCTGGCAGGGTGGGTATACTCCCGGAGATCACCTGCCTGGAGTTGGCTTAGGTTTATTAAAAAATCAACAATAGAAAATTCGAATATAAATTTCGGGGAACCAGGCAAGCCTTCAAATAAATTTCCTGGAAAGGCATATTTTTTCAACTAATATTCTGCTCGAAGCACCGAGATTTTTCAGCGGAAAATAAATTAATCTTTATTTAATATAATCTCGATATTTTTGGAGGGCTTTGTTAAACGAAGAACACCTGTATGAGCCCCGATTTGATCCTCCTGAGCATCATGACCATTGGAGTAATCATCCTAAACAAAGAGTTTATAAAAAATGAGTTTTTCTCCAAAAAAAACTACTGATTTGCCTCAGGATTAAAAAAAGCGTATCAAAGTGGAATAACTTTGACACGCCTTTTGTACTATAAATTTTTTTGCCTTACTCTTTATTATCTGGCATCAATACCGTGTCAATCACATGAATAACGCCATTTGACCCTTTCAAGTCAACAGTAGTTACTTTTGCCTTACCTCCTTTTTCATCCATCAGGTAAACACTTCCATCCTTTGCCATTGCGGTGAGCTTATTACCGTTTAGGGCCTCCAGTTCTGCAGTTCCATTTCCTTTTTGGATGGCACCGACCACTGCTTTTGAATCCAGGTTTCCACTTACTACGTGATAAGTAAGAATGTTCTGCAACTGTTTTTGATTTTCAGGTTGCAGCAGAGATTCCAAGGTTGCAGCATCCACTTTTTCGAATGCGGCGTTGGTTGGGGCAAAAACAGTGAAAGGCCCATCTCCCTGAAGGGCTTCCACCAGCTCTCCAGCCTTTAAAGCAGCAACGAGGGTGGTGTGATCAGAAGAACCAACCGCCAGGTCCACAATAGTTTTCTGAGCCTGAACGGAAAGGGTTACAAAAGCGAAAGCAAGGACGAATAATCTTTTTGAAAAAATGGTTTTCATAATACAAACATGTTTTTTGGAAGGCTCCTGTTAATGGGGAAACCTCCTCTTCAGGTGAAAAAATTTACATACATACGGCTTGACGCCCTACTTGGATCACAGCGGGTGAAAAAAACTTCTGAACCTTTAGACTTCCTTTACGTTAGAGGAAGCAAATATGAGTGGCTTCACCATTCGCCCAAAATGACAGGAATGCATATGAGCAAAGCCAAGTTGATCCACCAATTAAAATCGGGCGAGCCAAGGGCTATCGAATTTTTATATGACGAATATGCGGATACCCTATATGGAATAGTTGTAAAAATCGTAGAAGATGAAGGTATAGCACAGGATGTTATTCAGGAAAGTTTTGTAAAGATCTGGAGGAATGGATACAGGTTCGATCCTTCAAAAGGTACATTATTTACCTGGATGTTGAATATTTGCAGGAATTGTGCTTTGGACAAGCGACGCCTTGCTTACAACCTTCGAAAGCAACAGTTGGTTTCCCTGGAATATACCAAAACTGATCAGTTTACCGCAGATCTGAAAATTGAACCTGATCATCTTGACCTTAAACAGATAATTGACCGTTTAGAAAATAAGTATCAGGTTATCATTGAATTAAGTTATTTCCAGGGGTATACGCAACAAGAGATCAGCGATTTACTGGAAATCCCGCTGGGGACGGTTAAATCCCGCATTCGAATAGCATTGAAGAAATTGAAAAATATCTTTATTCAACTGGTCCTTTTCCCTGAAGTATTTCTGGATTTGCAGTACCTGTTTTAGAAATAAGCTCTATTTACCTGCTCAGCTAATGGCTTCGTCCGAATTAATGATCGGGCCTAAATGCTAGAAAAATGAACAAAGAACAATTCCTGGAGACTGGATTATTAGAACAATACATACTTGGTCTCACCGATGAAGAGGAGACTGAACTGGTAGAAAAATACCTTAACCAATACCCGGAACTAAAAGAGAAAGTACAGGATGCTCAGCAATCCCTGGAGCAATACGCACGTCAGTACGCCCTTCGTCCACCGGAGGAATTGCGGGAACGGGTGGTACGGGAAGTCCGGCATTTCGAACCAGCTACCCAATCTTTTTCATTTGATTGGCGGAAATGGGTTTCCTATGCTGCCCTGATCGCCCTGACTGCCGGGCTGTTCTTCTCCAACAGGGCCCTACAAAGGAACCAAAACCAACTTCAAAAAGCAAACCTGCAATTAACGGAATGCCAGCGTGAAAAAAATGACCTGACAGAAAGTGCAGCCATCGCCGCTTTTTTCTCCGATCAGGGAACCCAAACGATCTACCTTGGTGGCAGTGCTCCTTCCGGAGGAGAACACGCCATTGCTTACTGGAACATCGACGACCAAAAGGCTTTTGTAAATATTGCTGATCTGCCGGAGCCTCCTGAAGGAAAACAATATCAGATATGGGTCGACGTAGATGGTGAAATGATCAATGCCGGTTTGCTGGCTCTCAATGAAAGTATCCAGCCCATTACTTTTCACCCTGATGCCGAGAGCTTGAATATCACCGTAGAGCCGCTGGGAGGGAGTAATCACCCCACCGTAGAAAAGCTACTGGTTAATGGATACTTATAGAAAGTCAGGGTCTGTCTAACTCAAGACCACCAGTTATTTATCATCTCCGAAAAAAGCAATGATCTTGTCGGCCAGTTCCAAGCCGATATTGGCCTGTGCCTCCAAAGTAGAAGCCCCGATGTGCGGGCTTACAGAGATCCTTGGATGATCAAGCAGCTCTTGCATAGGAGTCGGTTCATTTTCGAAAACGTCCAAGCCTGCGCCTCCAACTTTACCTGATTTTAAAGCTTCCAAAAGGGCTGGTTCATTAATAGCTCCACCGCGAGAGGTATTGATGACAATTACCCCATCTTTCATCTGTGCAAATTCTTCAGCTCCCAGGATCGCCTTACCGCCTCCGAAAGGAACATGCAAAGACAGGTAATCAGATTCTGCAAAGACCTCTTCGATGGGAAAGGTTTCCACCCGGATCGACATCCGAACATGGTCGGTCTTATATACATTGATGTCGATATCTGCCGTATCGATGGCTAGATCGGTGGGCATTACATTCATGCCTAGCGCCAGGCCGATACGTGCCGTTTCTTGCCCTATTCGCCCGAAACCAATTACGCCAAGGGTTTTTCCTCTAAGTTGTACTCCCTTGGAATAGGCTTTTTTAAGGGCCTTGAAGTCGGAAGTCCCTTTGTTAGGTAATTCTCTATTGGCCAAGTGAAGGGAGCGGGAAAGGGTAAACATATGCGAGAAGGCCAACTCCGCAACCGATTGGGACGAAGAAGCAGGGGTATTCATTACCGTAATCCCTTTTTCCCGGGCGTAATCAACATCAATATTATCCAACCCAACCCCTCCCCGAGCAATGATCTTTAAGTTGGGGCACTTATCGATCAGGTCTTTACGGACTTGGGTCGCGCTGCGTACGATAATAACATCGAAGTCAGGAAGTGCGTTGGGCAAGTCTTCCTGTGCGATTTTAGTAATGTGGACTTCATACCCGGCTTCCTCCAGCAGGGTTTTTCCATCTTGGTGGATGCCATCGTTGGCTAGAATTTTGATCATCCTGATTTTGTGTTTTAGAAAACCGGTTCGTTTTCTTCGAATGGAGCCGGTTTTATTTATTTCGGGACTTATTGCCCTCTTTCCACAAAAGTAGGAAAACTCACAGAGGTATAATGGCTAAACTTTTTCTCACTGATGAGCTTGGGTTCGTAATTCTCAATAAATTTTCTAAAAAAAACGCTTAGCTCTTCTTCAGGTACATTTCTGGATTCCGGTTGTAAAAAATAGCCTAAAGCATCTATCGATCCGTCGGTATCCCAAAATGCATGCAGGTATAGTTGCACCCCCTTTAGGTCGTAATTAATAGAAGCCGCGTAAGTTTCTATATTCTGCAAAAAGGATAGCCAATCCCCCAGAGCTGCTTTGGGGTCGTTATCGGCTACAGCTAATAAACTGCGGGGGTGGTCTTCTACCAGTTTTTGATGCCTGGCCTCATCGTTAAACAAAATAAACACTGCCGGGTCACTCATTTGTGCCACCAGCGAAAAACCACCTGTAAACATCAGCATAAGGAATAAAGCAGTCGTTTTCATGTTACCCGAATAGTTTTGAATATTGTACAATCGAAAAAAGTTGATCGAGTGGTCAGGAGAGATAACGAATACTCCAAAGATACGGTATACCGTCATCAATCTATTTTTTACGCTCTCCTATCGAAGATTCCACTGGAAGTATTTAGAATACGGAGAAAAATGAATATGTTACGCATTAATTCAGAGCGAAAACGGCTGAGCACCCAAGAAACTAAACATTAGAGATTCCGTTTTTAATAAAGGATAGGATTTTTTTCCAGAATGGTTACCCTTATCTTTATCAAACGGAATGTAAAAGAAGGCTTGTATTTTTATACTGATACTGAATAAATGGTAATTGACGGCATTCTCGCATTGGTGGCCATCACCGGATTCATCCTGGGCTTCTCCCGCGGTATTATCCGATGGATATTTACCATTCTCTCATACACCTTCGGGGCGATGGCCGCTCTGCGTTTTGCCCGACCTGTAACAGATTTCCTTAAAGATGTACTGGATCAAGATAGCCCCTTTATGTTCATACTGGGGTTCCTGCTAACTTTCCTGTTGACCATGCTTCTGCTTCGCCTGATCTCCCGGGGGTTGGAGGGGATCCTCAAGACGGCCAATATCAATATTATCAATCAGGTAATCGGTGGGGCCGTGGTTTCCAGTGTGATGGTCCTTCTTTACAGCGGCGTTCTTTGGTTCATACTTTCCGCCTCTTTCAATGAGCAGGAAAGGAAAAATGTTACCCAAGATTCGCAAACCTATTCTTTCCTGAAGGAGTATCCAAGCCTGGTTTGGAAATACCTGGGTAAGGCCCGACCGATCATCAGCGATTTTTGGGATTATTCAAAAGATATACTGGATCAGGTGGAAAACATGACCGAGCGGGCAGAATCCAAAAATTACTTTTTCGAAATTGAAGATGAAGCAGCTCCACGGGATACTATTCGATAGTAACCCATCAAGACTGTTTTCTATTTCTTATCAAAGCCTAAAAAATTTGGGTAGATTCGTTTGAAACGAAAGAAATATGAAATTCATCTCCACAGGGCTAATGATCCTATTTACTTTGGTTGCACTCACCAACCTTTGGGCTGAACAAACGCTTAATTACACTTTCATTTTTTGTACCAAACCCTTACTGATGCCCTTACTTGCAGTCTGGTTTACTCTTGAAACACTGAGGGTCACCCATACTTCATTTCGAAAATGGGTACTCACTGCTTTGTTATTTGCTACCCTTGGAGATGTTTTGCTCATGCTGGTAGAGGGAAGCAATATGGAGTTCACTCTTTTCCTGTCCGGGCTTTCCGCCTTTTTGGTTACCCAATTGTGCTACAACCTTGGATTCGTTCGGTTTCCAAACTATTCGAAAGGAAAGTTGGTAAAAAGCCCCTGGCTAGGGGTCCCGTTCTTTGCACTCTGGTTAGGGATGCTAATTTATCTTTGGCCTGAACTGGATGGTTTAATGCGCATTGCCATAACCCTTTACAGTGTCATAATTATTACCATGGCTGCAAACGCATTTAACCTATTAGGACGCACTGACCAAAAAATGGCGTTGATCATTGGCGTAGGGGCCTTGCTATTTGTCCTTTCCGACAGCTTGATCGCCATAAATAAATTCAAAGCAAACGTCGAGCTCCCCTCTCCCCGCCTTTTTATAATGTCTACTTATATTTTGGGACAGTTCCTCATCGTTTGGGGTAGTGCCAAAATACTTAAACTGTCCCCCGGTTCCGTTGACGCCAGACCGACAGAAGCATTCGAAAAGGAAATACCACTGCACTGATCACCGCTCCCACTCCGAATAACAACATTTCGCTATGAATATAGCGGGCCATGGCTTGTTGCTTCTGAAAGGACATGGGCCCGGTAAGGGCTTCCACTCCATTTTCATCTAGGAAAGTTTGAAAGTAGTTGAGTTGCTCAACACAATACCAAATGATCGGGATCATCAGGAAAACCATGCCAATTTTACCCCCCTGTCGACGGGCGAGGAAAGTAAAGGGCAACAGAAAAATATAGCGGGTAAGGGTAATAAAAAACAAAATGAATAATATATTGCTTGTCCAAAAAACATAATTTGGCACCGAAGAGTAAACGGGTATTAACACGGCCAAGATCACCAATGCCGTGAACAACCACCAGATCAGTTCCAATTGGATCAATCGTTCCCGGGGAAGAGCCTTCATATTGATTTTTTTCGAAAAAACTTCAAGATATGGAAAGTCCGGCCATCTGTTTTGGAGAAATGCTGTGGGACGTATTGCCTGAGGGAAAAAAACCTGGAGGTGCTCCCATGAATGTTGTTTTTCACCTTCGGCAATTTGGTATCCCGGTCATTCCCATCAGCAGGCTTGGAAAGGATGCACTGGGGGATGAACTCCTATCCTTCTGGCAATCCAAACAAGTAGACCTTAGCCTGGTTCAACGCGATCCTGATTATCCCACCGGTACCGTAGATGTCGCACTGGACAAAGACGGGCATGCCACCTACCAAATTCGAAAACCCGTTGCCTGGGATTTTCTGCAAGTGGAAAAAGTGGCACAGGCTTTAGTAGCTGCTTCCAGCATATTTGTATTTGGTAGCCTGGCAGCACGACATGAAGTAAGTCGCAACACCTTAATGGAGCTGCTCGACCTGGCCCCCCGGGCTGTTTTTGATGTAAACCTGCGCCCCCCTCACTTTGATCACCTTACACTGGAAAGCCTCCTTTCAAAGGCGAGAATCATCAAAATGAATGAGGATGAATTGTCCGAAATTTCCAGTTGGTACGATTACCATGGTAATCCTGAGGACTTAATGGAGCAACTTTTCGCTCGACTGGATGCAGAGGGGCTTCTGCTTACTATGGGAAAAGACGGCGCAGCCTATTTTGATTCGAGTGGATACTACCATCAGGAGGGGTTCCCAGTTAAAGTAGCCGACACCGTGGGCAGCGGTGATTCCTTCTTGGCCGGCTTTTTATCCGCGCGCTTGAAAGGAGCCCCCATTCAACAACAATTAGCTACGGCTTGCAAAGTTGGCGCCTTTGTTGCCAGCCGTCGGGGGGCCACTCCGGAGTACGACTACAAAGAAGTTCTAGGTTAATATGAAAACAGGCAACAAGGTTCTCTTTTGGTCTATCATAGCTGCCCTTGCAGGTTTTTTATTCGGCTTTGACACGATCGTTATTTCGGGTGCAGAAAAAAGACTGCAGGAGCTTTGGCAGACCAGTGATCTTTTCCACGGATGGGTGGTAGTGTCTATGGCCTTATGGGGCACCGTAATCGGGGCTATTTTTGGAGGTATTCCCACTGAAAAGCTTGGTCGAAAAACCACTTTATTTTGGATCGGGGTTTTATATACCATTTCAGCAATCGGGTCTTCTCTTGTAAGTGATCCATACAGCTTTGCATTTTTCCGTTTCCTGGGGGGGCTGGGTGTAGGGGCTTCCACAATTGCGGCACCGGCCTATGTTTCAGAGATTGCCCCTTCAGAAAAGAGGGGTCAGCTAGTAGCTTTGTACCAATTCAATATTGTTTTTGGTATTCTAATCGCGTTTATTTCAAATTATCTTTTGAGTAGTATCGGGGAAAATGCCTGGCGGTGGATGATAGGGGTAGAAGCTTTCCCCGCTATTTTATATACTGTACTGGTGACTAGGTTGCCTTGCTCTCCCCGCTGGCTACTTAATCATGGAGGAAATGAGGAGGAAGCTCGAGCTATCCTAAGCAGGATAAATACAACCTGTAACCTGGACGAAATGGTTGCAGAGATCCGTGCTCATGATAGCTCCGAGCCAGGAGAAGACTTTAGTTGGCGGCCTTATTTATCCTTATTCATGTTGGCCTTCCTTATTGCTTTTTTCAACCAACTATCAGGGATCAATGCCTTTTTATATTACGCTCCCAGAATCTTTGAAATTGCTGGCTTGGGAGAAAGTACTGCCTTGCTCAGCAGCATTGGAATAGGTGTAGTTAATTTGATTTTCACCTTAATAGGCTTGAGTCTGATCGATAAAATGGGGCGCCGTCAACTCATGTATATCGGTTCCATTGGGTATATATTTTCACTGACCGTGGTAGCCCTGGCTTTTTATTATAGTTGGAGTGGAATGATCGTACCTATAGCCCTGTTTGCCTTCATTGCTGCACATGCAATAGGCCAGGGGGCGGTGATCTGGGTGTTTATTTCAGAGATATTTCCCAATCACATTCGGGCGTATGGCCAATCCTTTGGCTGTTCCGTTCACTGGATTCTTGCGGCCCTCATTCCGGCTCTTATTCCCTTTTTATTTCAAAGTATCGGGGCTGCCCCTGTATTTGCCTTTTTTGCATTGATGATGGTTTTTCAATTACTATGGGTCCATTCCCGAATGCCCGAAACAAAAGGGGTTTCCCTGGAAGATTTGCAGGACCAATTATTGAAGCACTCCCCCAAAACGACCCTACCGGTAAATGAATAATACTTAAAGTTTGACAAAGACCTTACCTTATTCAAATGCAAAACTATACCCCCTCATTGCACATTTACATTTGCGCTCCTTTACAACTTTTCTTCTATCTTGGATTATCATCGTTATTTCAAGTCTTAAAGCCTGCTTCGTTTACTACCGTTGGAAAATAATTGAAAATGCCATCTCCAATAAAGACGAAAGCCCCGCTGCAATAGCAACGAGGCTTTTCGTTAATT
>CAYZMS010000019.1:0-96957 GCA_964479625.1 uncultured Saprospiraceae bacterium | reverse complement strand
AATTTAAGCGTTTTTTTCAACTTAGCTTGTGGTCTAATTTTGTCGAGGTATTACACCCCTAAAGCCCTTGAGAAAAAGATCCGCCAACTCATTTTGAACCGATTTGGATGGGAGGTCCCGGTAATGGTGATGAAAGAGGCAAAATTGAACGCTATACTAAGAAATTATCCGCCTTAAGTATCCGAAGCTCTACCAGATAATAAGGCCTATATTATGTTTTTGGATGACCATCCGAATCCGGCAAGGTGGAGCCTTCTCCAACAGGAAACCGTAGGCCCCCAAAAAATGGGCGTTGATAAGTAAGCAGTTGTTCTTTTCCAGTCCAGAAGGGTATAGGGCCGGTAAACTCAACAATAATTTCTTTGAAAAGAAACTGAATGTTACCGGCACTACCCGGAACTTGGAAACTATTCGAAAATTGAGCCTCCTATTTGCTGAAATGCCAAAATAGTTTCTTCTTTGATTCGTTTTATTCATAAATCACTTTAAACCTAACTTTATGAAAAACTGGAGGACCCTTGCTGCAGTACTTTTGCTCGGCACTGCTATTAGCCTTCAGGCGCAATCCACTCCTACCAAATACAAGGTAGTGACCGTTATCGAGTCTATTATACCTGGTGGCCTTGGACGTAGCCGTATGATCGAGAACCAATCCGAATTGGACTACCAAGACTTTACTACTGAACGAACAAGTGGAAAAGATAGCGGTCAAAATAAGATCAAACGGAATGATGCAAAAATTGACGAAATGTCTGAAACCATGCTGTTGAACTTTTACAGTCTAACGGGGATCAACTTTCAAAACGTGGCTTCCAATGATGCCATGATCACCTCAAGGATCAACACGCTGACTGAACAGGGATGGGAACTGGCCTTCGTAACCAGTGCCGTGGAAAGTGACAGCGGCAAAACCGATGGGGAAGGGATATTCATTACCCGCCTGATCTTCAAAAAATAAGATCACCTTGCTGCTCCCCCCATTTTCCTTTATTGGTATTGACTATGGCGCCAAACTAGCGGGAACGACCGTCCTGGTGTACTATCAAGATGGTTGTTTCCGCTTTTTAGCCAGTACCAAGGGGCAGGATGCCGATCTGTTCCTGGAGGAAAAAATATCAGAGCTTAGACCTGACCAGGTATTTATAGACGCCCCCCTCTCTTTGCCAGGCGTATACCGAAGCAAAGCACTACAGCCTGAAGCGGATTTTTTCTATCGGAAGGCTGATCGGGAAGTACGCGCCATGTCTCCCCTCTTCCTTGGCGGTTTAACGGCCAGGGCAATGCGTCTTAAAGCCCAGAATTCTGCTGTGGTCAAGGATTGGCTGGAGGTGTACCCCGCCTACCTGGCAAAGATCCTGGAACTTAAATCCCTGGGGTACAAAAAGGATATGGCCAGGATGGAACAAAACCTGCAGGCACTGAGCAGTCATCTGCCTTCTACGAAGGTAGAACCAGTCCCCTCCTGGCACCATTTCGATGCCCTTTTAGCCTGGTTGAGTGGCCTTCGGTTTCAGCAAAATCAGCATCTTTCTTTCGGAGACCAGGAAGAAGGCATGATCCTGGTTTAGGATATTCATCGCAGGTCCATTTCCTCCTGCTGTATAAACCTTCCTTCCAGACAACGCACAATACGCCCTGGAAAATGCTCCAGAATACGGTAATCATGGGTTGCGAAAATGACTGCGGTATTATGTGCTGTAGAAAGGCGTCTGAGCAACAACAGGATATCATCGGAAGTTTCAGGATCCAGGTTGCCGGTAGGCTCATCGGCGATCAGCAACTGCGGTTCGTTGAGCAAAGCCCGGGCGATCACGAGGCGCTGTTGCTCGCCACCAGATAACTGGTGGGGGAAGCTGCCGAATTTGTCCATTAAACCCACCTGACCTAAAACGTTTTTCGCTTTTTCTGCCATCTCCGTCCGGTTCCGAAGACCGGTCGCCCGTAAAGCAAAGTAAAGGTTTTCCTCTACGGATCGATCTTCCAGTAAATTGAAATCCTGAAAGATAATGCCCAACTTCCGCCGTAACTGAGGAATGCGCTTTCGGTTGAGGTGCATCAGATCAAAGCCGATTACCCTGCCGGTCCCCGACCTTAGGGGTAAGGCGCCGTACAGGGCCTTTAACAAACTGGACTTCCCGCTACCGGTTTTGCCGATCAGATATACAAACTCTCCTTCGGAAACCTCAAAATCGATTGCTTCCAGGACCGTTCGCCCGCCCTGTTCAATATCGGCATTCTTAATATCCACAATTAATGAACTCATAAAAGCTAGGGTTAGCAGGAAATTAAATTTATTTAAGGATAAATTCTTTTTTCCCAGATGGACCCATTCGAAGTTTTCTAAAAAACTTTTTGAAGGCGACCTGTTAAAACGCTAAAAAGCACGAAAGCTTATGCCAAAAATAGCAATTATCCAACACTGGCCGAATTATCTTGATCTTCAAGTATCTCTTGAAAAGGCCTTTTAGTTGATCAGGCAGGCGGTTGGAGAAGGGGCTGACCTCCTCGTTTTTGGTGAAACCTGTTTTTGTGGCTATCCCGCCTGGCTGGATTCCTGTCAGGAAGCGGCCCTCTGGGAAGCGCCGGTCACCCGGGATTTGTTTGCTCGAATGCACCAGCAGGCTCTTTCGATAGAAAGCGAGGGTTTTGCGCAACTCCAAACACTAGCCAAAAAACACGAGGTCGAACTGGTATTTGGAGCCAACGAAAAGGTGGTTTCCGGCCCGGGACAAGGCAGCTTATTCAACAGCCTGTTCATAATTGACCGCAAGGGATCAATGGTCTTACACCACCGCAAGTTTATGCCTACTTTTACGGAGAAACTGCTCTATGCTCTCGGCGATGCAGAAGGCTTACATTCGGTCTCCACCCATTGGGGAAAACTAAGTGCTCTGATCTGCTGGGAACATTGGATGCTCCTTACCCGCCAGGCCCTGCACGATTCGGGAGAACATATCCATATTGCCCTTTGGCCGGCGGTAAAAGACATCCACCAGCTCGCAAGTCGGCATTACGCAACAGGAGGTCGATGCTATGTCATAGCAGTAGGCCAGATACTATAAAAAAGAGAACTGCCTCCTACTTTACAAACTCCGGAATCTTTCGAACCAGACACCTGGCTGCTCAACGGGGATAGTTGCGCTTTTGGCCCCGAGGGCGAAGTGCTGCTGGAGCCTCAATTCGAAAAAGAAGACCTATTCTAACTTGAACTGGATGCGGTACAGACCAACTGTCAAAAGAGTCGCCTAAACCTGGATGTCAGCGGGCATTATCAACGGCCCGATATCTTCGAATTAAACATTCGAAAAAGGAAACGAAAACCGGAATGAAGGCAAACCAGGCAACAACCTTAACGCTTTTTGCGTCAGTAGTCCGAAAACAATTTGACACCCCGTTGACGACACAAGTATTAGGGGAAGAACCCGGCAGCAGTATATTTGTTTCGTGAATAAAATGATCTGGTATAGTCTGGATCAGACCGCCTGGAATCCCAAGAAAGGGTGTACTTTTGCGATTCAAGGTAGAACAAAGTAAAAAGAGCATGAAAAAAATACACGTTCTAGCCATCGTTATGGTAGCCGTTGCGATCGGCCTTCTCATCAATGCTGCAGGTGATATGAGCACCTACGCCACATTCGAAAAGGCGGAAAAAAGCGGAAAAAAGGTTAAAATCGCCGGCCAGTTGTCCAAAGACAAAGAAATGTATTACGAGCCCGAAAAGGACCCCAACTACTTTTCCTTTTATATTACCGATACGGAAGGGGAAGAACGCAAGGTAGTTTTACTTTCCGAAAAACCACAGGATTTTGAACTTTCCGAACAGATCGTTCTTACTGGCTCTATTCAAGGAGAGGAGTTCGTTGCAACGGATATGCTAATGAAGTGCCCGTCTAAATACAAAGATGAGGAAATATATGTCAAGAGCGAAAACGGAGATATTTAATGCAGTATGTAGGTGAATTGCTTTGGCCCGGGCATTTAGGACATTTGGGCATCATTGGGGGTTTTGTATCTGCCCTTTTGACGGCAGTAGCCTATTTCCAGGCAGAACAGCAACGGGAAAACAGGCAAGTGGCGCTACAATGGAGAAATATCGGCAGGGGAGCCTTCCTCGCGCACGGCATTTCCATACTTGCAGTGCTGGGCATGCTATTCTTTGTAATGGTCGAACAACGGTATGAGTACCAGTACGTCTGGGCCCACGTTTCTGAAGATCTGCCGTTTAAATATATTTTCTCTGCCTTTTGGGAGGGGCAGGAAGGCAGTTTTCTTCTCTGGATGTTCTGGCATCTGGTACTGGGCCTGGTTTTGCTCGTACGGGGCGGTCGTTGGGAAGCTCCCACCCTGGCCGTGATCGCTCTGATCGAACTTTTTATTAATTCCATGCTGCTGGGCTTGTACTTTGGGGAATGGAAAGTAGGGAGCAACCCTACCCTACTACTGCGCCAGGCTATGGATGCCCCGATTTTCAATAATGCTGAATATGTTGCTCTGCTAAAGGGCAATGGCCTGAACCCCTTGTTACAAAACTACTGGATGACCATCCACCCTCCTACCCTTTTTCTGGGTTTCGCATCTACCAGCGTACCCTTTGCCTTTGCCATTGCCGGACTTTGGACCAAGGAGCACAAGGCTTGGTTAAAGCCGGCCCTGCCCTGGGCCTTATTCAGTGCTGCCATCCTGGGGTTGGGTATTCTGATGGGGGGAGCCTGGGCCTACGAAGCCCTGAGTTTTGGTGGCTACTGGGCCTGGGACCCTGTGGAGAATATGTCCCTCGTACCCTGGTTGTTATTGGTTGCAGGGATCCACACCAACCTGGTAGCCAAGGCGACCGGACAATCCATCCGCAGTTCTTATATTTTTTATCTCCTCACTTTTATTTTTATCGTTTATTCCACTTTCCTTACCCGCTCAGGAGTGCTCGGTGAGACTTCCGTACATGCTTTTACCGAAATGGGGCTGGAGTGGCAATTAGTCGGCTTTTTGGGCTTTTTCCTCCTGCTTTCGATTTTCTTGATGACTGTAAGGTATAAACAAGTCCCGGTCCCTGAAAAGGAGGAGGCAGTTAGTTCCAAGGAGTTTTGGATGTTCATTGGCAGCCTGGTCCTGCTGTTTTCCGCTCTTCTTATTACCGGTTCTACCTCCCTGCCGGTATATAACAAGATTATGGAATATTTCAACCCGGCTTTTGAAGGCCGGGTGATCACGGATCCCATCCCACACTACAACAAATACCAGCTTTGGATCGCTGTATTCATGGGCTTATTTTCCGGTCTTGCTCAGTTTTTGCGATATCGGGAACGGGATTTTCGAAAGAACCGCATCAGCTTCGCTGTACACCTGGGAATTGCTCTCCTACTCGCCGGGGTACTGACCTGGCTTACCGGGCAATGGATAGACCTGGTCAGCTGGCAATACGTGGTCATGCTATTTACTGCCTGGTTCACTGTTTTCAGCAACATAGATTATGCGATCTCGATCGCCAGGGGTAATTTGAAAATGAGCAGTTCCGCCATTGCCCACCTTGGGTTTGGACTAATGCTGGTAGGCGTACTGGCCTCCGGCTTAAACAAACGCTATGTTTCGAATAGCCCCTTTATCATGGATGGCCTGATTGAAGGAGCTGACACGGAAAGCCTGAGGAGAAATGTCCTCTTATTTAAGAATGTCCCGCTGCCTATGGACGGATATGAGGTGACCTATGTCGAAGACACCGTCGTGAATTTCACGCGGACCTATACCGTCAATTTCAAAAGGCGAAATGAAGCCGGCAAAGTAGTGGAAGATTTCGACCTCTACCCGAATATTCTATACGATAAGGGGTTCTCCAAAATTGCAGCTTCCAACCCTTCCACCAGAAGGTATTGGAATAAGGATGTTTTCACCCATATTGCCTCCCTTCCCCAGGTCGAAATGGATATGGATTACCGCCGGCAGCGGGAAGACAGCCTGAATTACATAACGCATGAACTGATCCCCAACCTAGTCTACCAATTTAAAGACACCGTATCAATAAGGGATCTCGACTCCTCTTATCAACGAACCTTCACCCTGGAATTAGTAGGGATCGATCGCGCTCCTTCGCATCCTGATTACGAGCCTGAGCCTGGAGACCTGGCCGTTGGGGCCGACCTGATCATTCGTAGATCAGATGACCAAGAGGAATATCGTGTCAAACCTGTTACCGTTCTGAGGGGGCAACTCCTCTACAACTATCCCCAACAGGTGAACCCAATTAATACGAAGGTTCGTCTAAATGAAAAGGTATTTGAACGGGTATTCACCTTTGAAGAAGACCTGAAATACACGGACTACCAATTAAAGCAAGGAGAACAGGTCGAAGCGGAAGGCTTGATGATCAGCTTTCAGGGATTTAACAGAAAACCCAACAATCCTGCCTATGCTCCCCAGGAAGGCGACCTGCCAGTTAGCGCTCTGATAAAGCTGGAAGACCCGAAGGGATCATCCCATTTTTTGGAGCCTGTTTTTCTGATCCGGAATGGTCAGCCAATGAACTTAAAAGCGGAAGTTCCCGAACTTGGGTTTCATGCTCGTTTCACTATGCTGGACCCTCCATCGGAAAGTGCCTTCCTTCAATTCGCCCGGGCTGACCAGCCGGTGAAAACGATCCCGGTAGATGTAGCCACAGACTCACTTCGGTATGATTATATCGTACTGGAAGCTATAGAATTTCCGGGAATCAACCTCTTTTGGTCGGGAAGCTTGCTAATGCTGCTTGGTTTAGCCCTGAGCATGGGCTACCGAGTTGCCGAAAAAAGGTAACTTACTGTCAAAGTCAGCTTTGACCCATGCGTGTACTAAATGTTTCTATTATTGGAGCGGGCCACCTGAGTTGGCACCTTGGCCGTACACTTGTTCAGCACGGACATCATGTCAGCCAGGTTTATAACCGCCGGCGAGGTCCTGCTGCAGAGCTGGCAGAAGCCATTATGGCCCAACCAATCGATGACCTGGACCAGCTTTCTCCGGCAGTAGACCTTTATCTTCTTGCCGTTAGCGATACAGCTATTGAGGATGTTGGACAAAAAGCAGCCGCTGCATTAGGTGGGGCTCCACTTTTGGTGCATACTTCCGGGGCCACTCCCATATCCATTCTGGAGCCCTTTACCAGCCGAGCCGGTGTATTTTGGCCTTTACAAACCTTTACCAAGGACAGGACCTTGCCAATGGTGAAAACCCCATTCCTGTGCAGCGCCAGTCAGGAAAAGGATCTCGAATTACTTTTGGAACTAGGTATCGACCTGAGTGGTCACGCCCAGGCTGTTTCTGATGAACAACGCCTCCAATTGCATTTGGCTGCTGCTTTTGCCAATAATTTTACCAACCATCTCTTACATATCTGCCAACAGTTGCTTTTGGAAAAAGGCCTTGATTTTTCCCTGCTCTGGCCAATCCTGGAAACTACCTTGGATAAGGTCTACGAAATGCCTGCCCTCGAAGCACAATCCGGGCCGGCCCGCCGTGGAGACACCCCAAGTATCGAAAGGCATCTACAGCAGTTAAAGGCTTATCCGGAGTGGGCAGCCATATACGAAAGCATTAGCAGAAGCATTCAAAAAACCTACTCCTAGACATGCGTATTGCAGGCTACATTGAACACCCCAGATTAAAGATCACCATCTTCGAAATGGAAAACCGATTCTCTGTAAAATTTGAGAATCCCCTTTTTGAGCAAACCTATAAATTTCGGAAAGGAGAGCACCTCCATCAGGTTTCGGATATTCAATCCCTGGTCGATAAGGCCTTTATTCGATCGGTAGAAGTTCAAATGGAACAGCTGGCCAAGATCCGGTCTGCAGCGCTGGAACGCATAGCCCCCAACCCAGAAGATGAATTTGATGTGATCATTTGAAAAGCTGCTTATTTCAATTCATTTCATCTTTGGAATTAAAAAAGCCTCCTTTCTTACAACTATCCGGTCCTTCCTTCCTTTTCTTTTAGAATTTATTCATAAACTAAAACAGCAAGTATGTTCGGGCTATTCAAAAAAGATCCTGTCAAGAAATTGCAGAAGGAGTACGAGAAACTCATGGAGGAGGCTATGCAAATCCAACGCAGTGGCGACATAAAAGGCTATGCGGCCAAGGTAGCAGAAGCTGAAAAGGTCCAGGAAGAGATCGATCGGCTGCAAAAAGAGGAATAAGGGCACTACAATAACTCTACCTCCATCAGCACGGGTTGGTGGTCGGAGAATTCAAATTGCAGGTCTCTGCCATTCACCGACAAGACCCTTACATTCGGAGAAACCAGGAAAAAGTCGATAAGCGTTATGAAGGTTTCACCGGGGACATAGGGGTCTGTTACCTTTCGATTGGTGGGGATTCTGGTATCATAGACCCAGGTCCAATCGGCAGGCATAAAATCCTGGGGGATGTTTATCTGTTCATACCCCTCTCCTTTTCCTGGTATGAAGCCGTCAAAGCGGAAGTTAGGCGGGCATTGGTTCCAGTCGCCTCCGGCAATTACGTAATTACCTGCTTTATACTCGCGCTCCATGAGTTCTTTCATAAATTCCATTTGTTGTTTTTTCAACTTGCCACCTTTGTCATAGGCCGAATTATGGACATTCAAGACCACCAACTGTTTGCCCCCGGCGGTGGCAAAGCGCGTCAAACCGACACAGCGATCCAGTTGAAAAATCCGGACGATCGGGCCATAGGATCCCGGCAATTGATATCGGGTCATTTCTTCCGGCTGGAAATGGGCATAGGTCGCAAGCCCACTGTAAATCTTGCCATAAACCTTCCAGGGCTCCAGGATCGGTAAAGGCACACGCCCATTTTTGTAGTTGGGAAAGAAAACGACGCTTTTGCCTCCGAGCGTTTCTCCTATACTTGTAACCTGGTCAATAAACCAGGATCGTCTGGAGGCAGAATCCACCTCTTGGAGCAGCCAGATGTCCGCTGGAGTAGCCCCTACGAAGGCCTTGATCCCTTCCCAGTTCTTGTCAACGATCTCTTTTGAGGGGTACACCTCGTGTTTTCCAGATAAAAGCATCCCACTTTCGAAAAAGAAGTCCGATTCCTTCCCCAAACCGGCATATCCCAGGTTCCAGATTCCCAACCTAAGCAGGGAGTCCCTGATCACAGTCTGATCACTGACTACGGCAGGTGCCATTTTCAACTTTGCTTCCGGCTTCCAATCCGTCAATAATCCGTAAATTATAGCAGCCAGTATATACAGCAGATATAAAATGACGACCCCTGAAATGAGCTTGATCAGTTGATTTATCATTTTTTTTCTAATTTAATTCTCATGAAACATACCTCCTCCAATCGCCGTAACTTCCTTCAAAGGTTCGGATTGGCAGCAGGAGCTGCCTTTATTCCTCCTTTCTTCGAAACCGCATCCGGACGGGATCTCCTGCAACAGATCCAAAAAGGTACGGCCGATCCTGAGCATGAAGATTTTTGGTATCTCGTTAAACAAGCCTATACCGTATCGGCTAATATCGTGAATCTTAACAATGGAGGGGTATCCCCGCAACCAAAAGTTGTACAGGAAGCAGTAGAACATTACAATCGTCTTAGCAACGAAACGCCCTCTTACTACATGTGGCGTATACTCGACCAGGGGCGAGAACCCCTTCGACAACGGCTGGCGGATGCGGCCGGATGCAGCACAGACGAACTTGCCATCAACCGAAATGCTTCGGAAGCCCTGGAAACCATCATTTTTGGATTGCCGTTGCAAGCCGGAGATGAAGTAGTCCTCAGTAAGTACGATTACCCAAATATGATCAATGCCTGGAAACAGCGGGAAGTACGCGACGGGCTGGTTCTCAAATGGGTCGAACTTGAAAGCCCCGAAGAGGATGAAGCTGCAATAGTTCGAAAGTACACCAGGCAATTTACCGACCGGACCAAGGTCGTGCACATTACTCACCTCATCAACTGGAATGGCCAGATCTTACCGGCAAAGGCCATCGCCAGGGCGGCAAAGGAACGCGATATCGAAGTCTTGGTTGACGCTGCCCATAGTTTTGCACAGCTCGATTATGTCATTCCCGATCTGGAATGCGACTATCTTGGGACCAGTCTTCACAAATGGATGTGCGCCCCATTTGGCAGTGGCCTTTTATATGTGCGGAAAGAAAAAATTGCAGGTCTCTATCCCCTTTTTGCGGCTCCGGATCCCGCTTCAGATGATATTCGAAAGTTTGAACACCTGGGCACGCGCTCCTTTGCCATAGAACAAGGAATCGGACAGGCCCTTACTTTCCACGAAATGATCGGCAGTCAACGAAAGGAAGCCCGCCTCCGCTATTTGAAAGAATACTGGATGGAACAGGTGGCTGATTTACCTGGTATCCGATTTTATACTAGTCGGGAACCAGCATTTGCCTGTGCCCTGGCTAACGTAGGCTTTGAAGGGAAGCCGCCCGGCGACCTGGCTAACTTCCTGTTTCAAAATTATAAGATCCATTCCGTAGCCATTAATTGGGAAGACATCAGTGGGGTACGAATCACCCCTAATGTCTACACCGTTCGAAAGGATCTAGACCGGCTGGTCCAAGCCTTACGGACATTCCCTGGATCATAAAACAGAAAAGGGCATAACCACTTGTTTATCCGCCCATTTAAACATTATTCCGCCACGGCCTCCGTCCAATTCGTGAAATTCGTAGGTAAGGCGCTGGACGGGTGTGCTTAATTCCAGTGGAATGCAATGAGCAACAGCGACGTTCTTTTTAGGATCGTAATGGTCCGTTTGGTGTTGATTCCAGTCCGTATTCAGGATCAGTTCCCATCGATTGGGACGGGGGATGGCAAAAAAGGCATATTTTCCGGCAGGTACAGGAGTCCGGGCTACCTTTACATCTTTGCTGAAAGTAACGATGGTGGCATTATGTGCGCCGGCAACCCAGGGTTTTTCCCAGGGTACTAAAGCCCCAAAGATCTCCCGGTCCCTGACCCCCGGAGATGCATAATCTATTTCAATTCGGGTGTCCCGAATGGTAAATACTTTAGTTACCCGGGGGCTCCCCTCATAGGTGTCCGGGTAGATGTGCCCTCTGTTGACGCTATCCGGATAACCGGAACGCAAATAGGCATCGGCGGCCTCGGGTAACCGACTGTGATCAGAAACTACCGGAGGTTCGGCCTGTGCCTCATTATCCCTATTTTGAGGTTCTTCTGGGGCTTTCTCCGGAGCGCAGGCAACTAGAATAAAAAAAAGGATGCTCGCAACAAAAATTTGAACTCGGGTTTCCATAGTTATTGTTTTTTAACTAGAATAGGAAGAAAGGCAAAAATATCAAAAGCATGAGTAAAAAAAATAAAAAACGCATCGGGGTAGTGTATTCCACTGATCCTGATTTCGACTATCAGGAAACTGGGCAAGAAGAATTAGAAGCCCTGCCAGCCGACCAGCAAACGCTTTATGTGGGTATTGATCGCAAGAAGCGCAAAGGCAAGGAAGTTACCCTCATCAGTGGGTACATTGGCCCGGAAGAAGACCTCAAGGAACTCGGTAAATTCTTGAAAACAAGTTGTGGGGTCGGAGGCTCTGCCAAGGACGGGGAGATCATCATCCAGGGAGATTTACGGGATAAAGTGGTGGAACTACTGAAAAAGCAAGGGTATACCCAAACGAAAAGGCGAAATTAAAGGGATAGAAAATACGGGGGGGGAGGTCAACTCCCCATTCCAGCTGTATTAAAAGATCTGCTGCCTTAAAATTCCTGAACTTAATTCAAATGCTGATCGTTCCAGGCCCGTACCAGCATGATAACCCGGTTATAGGAAAGAATACCTTCCGGTATACCCTGCGTTTTCAGATAAGCATCATACACCCGATTTTGGAAGTTGGGGATAAAATCCGGGTAGGAAGCCAGGGTGGCATTCACCGCATCCAGGTCGGCGACAATTCCCGGTGGAAGTGTCTTTCTAAAGGCCTCGTATTTTTCGGGTTCGTAGGCTTTGTATTGAATGGCAAGTGTTCGCCAATAGCTCAGGCGGCCAGCATAGGCAATAGCAGGCTCAGTTGATTGGGAACAGGCTACGTAGGCCCAGAAATTACAGGTTCCCTCCTCTGCAAAACCGTATCCGTGGGCCAATTCATGAGTCATTATAAACGGCCATTGGACGGGGTGTAAACCACCATCAATATGCCCTTCTCCGGTAAACGGCAGGTATAACCCCGCCGAACTAAACCGCAGGAAAATACCTTTTGGGTAAAGAAAACGCCCCCGGACCCGCCCCACTACGGGGTAGGCATTCTCCTGGAGTACCTTCTCCAGATCAGAGCGAAGAGCAGATTCAAGGTTTTCCGGTAAAAATTCCTCCCGAAAGACGCTGTCTCCCAACCCTTCGATCAGCAGCCGCTGTTGGCTTAGCAGTCGGGTTTCCCGTTCCAGTTCCTTTCTGAGCGCCTTCAGCTTGGTGGGTTCCAGTTGAAGTTGAAGTATCTTCTCTATCGGTTGTCGATCGTAATTATACCCCCAAAGTAGAAAGAAAAAAAAGATAAGACCTGCAAAGAATGCCAGGGTATTAAGTAATAATTGCACTACATTTCGGCCCTTTCGCCACCACTGCCAAAGATTAAACGAAAGCAGAACTACCAACACCAGGAATAGTAAATACATGGCTGGAAATGGAAGTAACCCCAAGCTATGGTCAAATCCAATACGCACAAACTGGAAAAACCACCTACTGTACCATTCTTCGACCAGTTGGGGATGGGAACCCGCGCCCCACTTTAAAAGAATGCTCAAACTGCCCAGTCCGATCCACACAAGTGGTCGTTTCCACTGCAGGCTTTCTTTATTTATATTGGTAGGAAAAGGAATACTCTCCATGCAAGATGTCATTTTTTAGCTACTGATCGCGATATCTCCAAAGTGCAATAAGCCCGTAGGTAAGCACTAACGCACAAAGGCTACGGCAAAGTTTTTTGAAATGCAGAATAAAAAGTGACTTTCCAGGCCGATCACTGTCCTAAACATGACGGTTGAGTGTAAGGAAATCCATACATTTGCAACTGCACAGTCAAAGTTGCTGTTACTTAAAAGAAATCTAATTTATACAACCTTTTGTAAATAAAAACACCATGGCATTCGAAATCACTGATGCTAACTTTGCTGAGAATATCCAGGAAAAAAAAGGAGTAGCCGTAATCGATTTCTGGGCAGAATGGTGCGGCCCTTGTCGTATGATTGGTCCCATCATCGAAGAACTGGCCTCCGAGTATGAGGGAAAAGCCCTGATCGGTAAACTGGATGTAGACAGTAACCCTGAAGTTTCTATGAAATATGGCATCCGCAGTATCCCAACTATTTTGATCCTTAAGGATGGCGAAGTAGTGGATAAGCAAGTTGGAGTGACCTCCAAGCAAGCCTTGACGGATAAGATCGAAGCTCAGCTCGCATAAGCACCCATTCGAAACATAAAGAATGCGAGGGTTCGTGAAAACGGGTCCTCGTTTTTTTTTATCTTTCGGTTTAATCCCATTATCATGAATTTACTCGATAATATGCAGGTGCGCGATTTTAGTAACCTCGAGTTGCTGGCGCGTCAGGTAGTGGAAGGGTTTATCATTGGCTTACACAAAAGCCCCTTTCATGGGTTCTCCGTTGAGTTTGCCGAACACCGGCTCTATAATCGGGGAGAATCTACAAAGAATATTGACTGGAAAGTATTTGCCAGGACGGATAAAATGTTTACCAAGCGCTTTGAGGAGGAAACCAACTTACGTTGTCAAATTGTCCTGGATGCATCTTCCTCCATGTATTTTCCAGAGGCCGGTAAAAAAACCGACAAAGCCTATCTTAATAAACTGCGCTTCAGCGCATTGGCCTCAGCAGCCTTAATGAATCTCCTCCAAAAACAACGCGACGCTTTTGGCTTGAGCATATTCGACAATGAAGTTCGTCAACGCACCCGGACCAAAAGCAGCACCTCCCATTATCGGTTGCTGCTGACCTATCTTCAGGGGCTGATCGACCATCCGGAACGAAATAAAGGCACGGAGGCCGCAAAGGCTCTGCACCAGATAGCTGACAGCATCCATCGGCGGTCGCTGGTCGTCATTTTCAGCGATATGCTGGAACAGGGTGCGAACCTTGACGACTTGTTCAATGCTCTCCAACACCTGAAATACGCCAAGCACGAAGTGGTCCTTTTCCATGTAACCGATAAGTCCCATGAGGTAGAATTCGAATTCGAGAACAGGCCCTATCTTTTTATCGATATGGAAACAGGAGAAAAGGTACGGCTACAATCCAACCAGGTTAAGGATCATTACCGCAGGGAAATGAAAAAATTCATGGAGGCCCTGCGTTTCAAATGTCTTCAATACAAAATTGATTTCATAGAAGCTGATATCAACCAGGGCTTTCGTCCAATCCTGCAATCTTATTTGGTAAAACGCCAGCGGATGCGCTAGGCCTATCCGGGGGCTATTCTTTGCAATTTCCCGACAAGCCTGGACCTCTAATTATCAAATTCCTTTCGAATGATCAAGATACAAGACTTGCCCACTACCCCACCCTCTGAATTAAATAAAAACGAGATCGAAGCGATCACTAAGAATTATATTGACCGCTTGGGAGCACTACAGGAAGTATTGTTTGCTGAAAAGAAACACGGATTGCTGATTATTTTCCAGGGAATGGATGCCAGTGGAAAAGATGGGGCCGTTCGAAAAGTGTTTGAAGAATGCCATCCCAATGGCCTGCAATCCTTTTCTTTTAAGAAACCCTCCGAAGAAGAACTTGCCCACGATTTTCTTTGGCGGGTACATAAACTGGCTCCACCCAGGGGGATGATCCACATATTCAACCGCAGTCATTACGAGGAAGTATTGATCCAGCGGGTTCATGGATGGGTTGGCCCCAAAGAGATCGAGCGGCGTTTCGAATTCATCAACCTGTTCGAAAATTTGCTGCAGGAAGAAGCCGGAACCCATATTTTCAAATTTTTTCTTAACATCTCTTTCGAACAGCAGGAAATTGAACTTCGCCAACGCCTGGAAGAAAAAGATAAACATTGGAAACATAATGATAACGACTGGAAAGAAAGGCAATATTGGGATGAATACATGGAAGCATACGAAGCAGTCCTGAATAAAAGTACAATTCCCTGGTTTAATATTCCCGTAGACGAGCGATGGTACCGAGATTATATCATATCCAAAACCTTGGTGGAAGCTCTGGAAAAACTCAATATGCAATACCCCCCTCTTCCGGAGGAAACAAGCATGCGCTAAATGAAGCAGCCATTGCAACTCAATGAGGATTTTAATTACGCCCTGGACGTTCTGGAAAAAACCAACCAAAATATATTTATCACCGGAAGGGCGGGTACGGGGAAATCGACACTGCTGCAATTATTTCGTTCTACCACCCGAAAAAAGATTGTGGTCTTAGCTCCTACCGGGATTGCGGCTCTTAATGTCGGTGGGCAAACCATCCATTCCTTTTTCGGTTTTCCTCCCCGCCTCTTGCAGCCAGAGGATATCAAAAAGCGGCGAAATCGACACCTTTACCAACGACTGGACCTCATTGTAATCGATGAGATCTCCATGGTAAGAGCAGATCTGCTGGACAATATCGATCGTTTTCTGAAGGTCAACCGAGAAAACCAAATGCCTTTCGGCGGAGTTCAAATGGTCTTTATTGGAGATCTTTTTCAACTTCCCCCCGTAGTGGCACGGGATGCCGAATTCCTGATGCTTCAATTGAGTTATTCCTCCCCCTACTTTTTTTCTGCAGCGGTTTTAGAGAAGGGATTCGAAATGGAGGTGATCGAACTTCGAAAGGTATACCGCCAAAATAACCGCCGTTTTCTTCGGCTTTTAGAAGCCATTCGACTCAACCAGGCCGACCGGGATGACCTGGAAGAACTCAACGAAAGATACCAGCCTCATTTTCAAAACGAATCATTTTATATCACCCTCACCGCCAGAAACGCCACTGCAGACCGAATAAACAAACAGGAGTTGAATGCGCTGTCCGGCCGGGCCCGGTTCTATCAGGCGCGAATCTCCGGAACATTTAAACCTTCCCTCTACCCTACGGAGGCTATCCTCAGCTTGAAGCCTGAAGCACAGGTAATGTTCATTAAAAATGACCCCGATAAGCGATTTGTAAATGGAACCATTGGGAAGATCGTAAACCTCGGGGAAGAATCGGTTACCGTACTCCTTGACGAGCAATCAGGAAAGGAGGAGACGGTCGAAGTGGGGCCAATGGAATGGGAGATCATCCGATACAAATCGTCTCCCGGCCAGTCAGATAGAATGGAAACCGAAACAGTCGGTTCTTTCACGCAATTACCACTGCGACTGGCCTGGGCGGTAACTATTCACAAGGCTCAGGGCAAGACCTTTGACCGGGTGATCATTGACCTGGGAAAAGGGGCTTTTGAGCACGGTCAAACCTATGTAGCCCTCAGTCGTTGCCGATCACTGGAAGGTATTATCCTGCAACAACCACTGCGCCCCCGGGATATCCAGACCGACCCCAAAGTGGTCGAATTTTATTCCACCTTCCGGTAATCTATTTTCAAGCTTCCTCCATTCTTTTCCCTCTTCCATCGCTAATCATCTTCTGGTAAGAATACAAATCGGAACTAACGATCCATGCAAAAATTTATTGCTTTTTAATTACTTTTTTTGTAATTTAAAGATGTTTTTATTGCCGAATAACGTAATTAAACTACGTAAATATCTGCTAAAACCAACTATTATGGGAAAATCAAAACGACAAGAATTATTAGAGCAAAAAAGAAAAAAAGAGGAAGAGCGCCAGGTCTTCGCGGTTATTATCGGAGCTACTGTTGTTTTGGTCATTTTGATGTTTGTAGTTTTCATGGCCACCTAAACAACTAAACTCGAATAGAGAAAAGCGCATAGGTCCCTTTTCTGCCGTGCGGTTGGTGTAAGAAAGAAAAGAGGTAGAAAAGTCAAAAGTCTGGGGATGCCGGAATCGAATAATTCGTGTTCGGGCGTCCCCTTTCTTTTTTCCAATCAGGAGCCGTGCCTTTTTCGTTTATTTGTAAAAACAATAAGAGTTCATCCAATGACCAAAGCAGAAAAAATTGCTCAATTCGACCCCAATGGTGTGGGTGTAGACAATGGTGCTTTTATTGGATTGCCCTTTGATGAAGAAGAATCAGAAGTGGTTATTCTCCCCATTCCCTGGGATGTCACGGCTTCTTATACGGATGGGACCTCCAGAGGCCCAAGAAATATACTACAAGCTTCCACCCAAATCGACCTGCAGGATACCCGTTACCCGGATGGTTGGAAAAGGGGCATTTATATGCGGTCCATTCCCCATGAATGGCAGGTCCGTAATGCAGCTCTTAGAGATAAGGCCAGGCGGTATATTTATTTTCTTGAGGGAAACGGTAATATTGACCGAAGCCCCAATATGAAAAAGGCGCTGGACCATATCAATACCGCTTCCGATGAGCTAAGAAAATGGGTCCGACAGGAAACGCTGCAACTTCTAAGGAAGGGTAAATATATCGGATTGTTGGGAGGGGAACACAGCGTACCCCTTGGTTTTTTGGAAGCCCTGGCTGAAGTGCACGAGGGCTTTGGTATTCTTCAATTGGATGCTCACTTTGATCTGCGGGTTGCATACGAAGGGTTTATACATTCCCATGCTTCCATTTTTCACAATGCGCTCGAAATACCCGCAATAAAGCAGTTGACCGCTGTGGGCATAAGGGATTTTTGCCAAAGCGAATTCGATCGGGCAATATCAGATAAAAGGATCAGCCCTTTTTTCGATCGGGCCATGAAACGGGAACAATTCAAGGGGGTTGCCTGGCATCAATTATGTAAGCAAATTATTGATACTCTTCCGGAAAAAGTGTATGTCAGTTTTGATATTGATGCTTTGCGGCCTGAACTTTGCCCCGGTACCGGAACGCCTGTACCCGGGGGGCTCTGGTATGAGGAGGCCATGTATTTATTAGATGAATTGGTGGATTCCGGCCGCCGGATCATAGGATTCGATCTATGCGAAGTTGCAGGTGCCCCGCATGAATGGGATGGTAATGTTGGTGCGCGCATCCTTTACCAGCTTGCGATGCATTGCCATGCTTGAGGGGAGTTTAATCTGGGGTGAAAGGGATGGTAAATAAAAAAAGACTGAAAATTTGGTATTTTAAAATTATTTCACAAAAGGTGCCTTGCATCTATAGATGCAAGGCATCTAAACGAAACCCATTTCATGAGTCAACAAGCTTTTGAAAAACTATGGAAAATGATCGGGCTGCGGTATAAATCCCACCCCTGGCATGGTATTTCCATCGGCGAACAAGCCCCCGAAAAAGTTAATGCTTTTATCGAAGTCATCCCTTCCGATACCATTAAGTATGAAGTGGACAAGGAGACGGGTTACCTGATGATCGACCGGCCGCAAAAATTTTCCAACATCGTCCCCGCACTTTACGGATTCATCCCCCAGACCTATTGCAAGGATAAAACAGCAGAGATCTGCCGAGAGGCTACCGGAAGAAAACAAATCGTCGGAGACGACGACCCATTGGATATTTGCATCCTCACCGAACGCGAGATAACCCATGGGAATATAATTGTTAAGGCAAAACCCGTTGGTGGATTTCGAATGATCGATGGAGGAGAAGCCGATGATAAGATCATTGCCATTATGGATAAGGATGAAGTTTACAGCCACTGGAAGGATATAAAAGATTTCCCCAAAGCTCTGGTAGATCGCCTGAAACACTATTTTCTCACCTATAAGCAATTGCCCGGGGAAGAACAAAAATGTGAGATCACTCATACCTACGACCGAAAAGAAGCCATGAAAATCATTGAGGCAGCTCGGGAGGATTATCAGGATGCCTATGGAGACCTGGAAGACATCATGTCTATGACTCTTTTTGAAGCCTTCAATTTCTCCCAGCGCACCAATAATATACTGGATCGTCTTTAACCATGGCAAGGGTAATTGTAATCGATGCTGGAGTACCCGGTTTGAGTACGGCCATCCGTTTACTGGAAAAAGGCCATGAAGTGCGTATTTTAGCTCGTGAACTTCCTATGAAAACTACTTCCGCCGTGGCCGTAGCTATCTGATTGCCATTCAACGCTGCTCCTAAGGAAAAGGTCACGCGCTGAAGCCGTCGAACCTACGAGGTACTGGAACAAATGCAGGACCGGGAAGGCAAAGGGATTTTTATGACTGACTTTCTGGTATTGCTTCGATACCCGGAAGTAATACCCTGGATCGAAGCTGTCCCTGAAAAGGCCAGGCGTTCAACCCTTGAAAAGAAAATACCTGATGGGATCAAAGCAGCATTTTGGATGCATGTGCCTGAAATAGATACCACTCGATATTTACCCTATTTACAACGGCAGTTCGAAATCCTTGGAGGTAGACTGATCAGGCAAACCATCCTCTCTATAGAAGAACTACTCCAGGATGCCGATTGGATAGTCAACTGTACAGGACTGGGTGCCAAAGCTTCAACTCAAGACCAGGAACTATACCCGGTCAAAGGACAGATCCTGAGCATCAAAAGAAAAATGCCCCTGACTGCTTTTAGCGATGACCAGGATCTGGATTTCCTAGCCTACGCCATACCCTGTCTAAATGACGTTATTCTCGGGGGAACCGCTTATGCCATGGACGAAAGCATAAAGATCGAATCCGCAGATTCAGAGCGAATTATGCAGCGTTGCCGAAAGTTATTCGGAAACCTCAGCGAGATCGAGATCCTGCAGGAAAAGGTAGACCTTCGGCCCTCCCGATCTTCCGTCCGGTTGGAAAAAGACCTCTCTTTGCCAGTCGTCCATAACTATGGTCATGGGGGTTCCGGGTATACGGTATCCTGGGGATGTGCCGAAAAAGTAGTTGAAATTATTTCCTAGTGAAACTATCGGGATAATTTTGTATTTTAGGACGTTTCCATGGGGTTCGGATTCCTGGCAGCTTGCCTACCGGCAAACTGCCAATTTTTCAATTCTAAACAGGTTCCGTAAGTGCAACCCTCTTATGGAAATCCAACAGTCAGACCCTGTTGTAGTGGTATCCTCTTTTCCGTTTACTGCAGTTCGAAGAGATGAGAATGGTGTGGGCTAAAAAAGCCTTTTACTACTGGAATCCTTTCTTACTAACCCTTTAAAAATAAGTTGCCAATGATCAAAAAGTACAAAGCTTTCACCCTTTCCAACTTCAAGAAAATCCCTCAGGTCCAGGAGCATCTATCCAATGAACAAATACACCAGATCCAGGTGGTCGGCAATGTATTGCCTTTCAAGGCCAACAATTATGTTGTTGATCATTTGATCAAATGGGAAAACTGCCCTGAAGATCCCATATTCCAGCTCACTTTCCCGCAAAGGGGTATGCTTTCTGATCGGCATTTTGCCGAAATGGAAAAGGCTTTGGAAAAAGGCTTTTCCAAAGCGGAATTAAAATTGGTGGCAAATAAAATCCGATACGAACTCAATCCGCACCCCGCCGGTCAAAAACATAATGTACCCCATTTGGATGGCCAGGCATTAACTGGCATTCAACACAAGTACCAGGAAACGGTACTGTTTTTCCCCAGTAGCGGCCAAACCTGCCACGCCTATTGTACCTTTTGTTTTCGATGGCCCCAATTTGTGGGAATAGAAGAGTTGAAATTCGCCATGCGCGAAACCGATCTACTGGTCGAATACCTCAGGAGGCATCCGGAGGTGACAGATGTACTTTTTACTGGTGGCGACCCCATGGTCATGTCAGCCAAAAAATTTACCGCCTACCTAGAGCCACTCATCAACGGCAATGTCCCTAACTTGCAAAACATTCGCATCGGTACCAAATCCCTGGGATACTGGCCCTATAAATTCACTCAGGATAAAGATAGCGATGAACTGTTGCGTATGTTCGAAAAGGTTGTCCAACAAGGCTATCACTTGGCATTTATGGCCCATTTCAACCACCCTGTTGAATTGCAAACCCCGGGAGTGCAGGAGGCTATTCGTCGCATCCGTAACACCGGAGCCGAAATTCGGACTCAGGCTCCTATCATGCGATACATAAACGACAACCCCTCCGCCTGGAGAGAGATGTGGAAAGAACAAGTCAAATTGGGATGTATACCCTATTATATGTTCATTCCCAGGGATACGGGAGCTCAGGACTACTTCGCCATTAAGTTGGAACGCGCCTGGCGGGTCTTTCGGCAGGCTTACCAAAAGGTGAGTGGCTTAGCCCGCTCCGTGCGCGGGCCGGTCATGTCGGCAAACCCTGGAAAAGTACAGGTACTTGGCCTGACAGAAATCGGTGGGGAACAAGTGTACAACCTACGCTTCCTCCAGGGCCGGAATCCCGATTGGGTTGGCCGGCCTTTTTTCGCACAGGCTAACCCAGATGCTATTTGGCTGGACGACCTGGATCCAGCTTTTGGTCGAAAGGAATTTTTCTGGCAAGAATTGGTAAAAGGGGAAGTCTTAAATTAATCATCAGTGAAGCAAGGCACCCCAATGCAAGTAAAAAGCTTGGGAGTGCCCCCAAACATGCTGGCTAAAGGACCGCAAGAATCGGGTGTTCAGCCATTTCGCTTATCTTTAACTTTGTACCTGAACAAAAGAAGAAAGCATGGCACTACAAAAACAACTCGATTATCAACGTGTAGCTCAGGTCATAGATTATATCAGGGCCCATTATCAACAACAACCCGATCTGGAAACAATCGCCGCTCAGGTACACCTGAGCCCTCAGCATTTTCAGCGGATGTTTACCGAATGGGCCGGGGTAAGCCCCAAAAAATTCCTACAATTCATAAGCATCGAAAGAGCTAAACACCTGCTGCGCATAGAGCAGGCTAGCCTTTTCGATACTGCCGACGATATTGGCCTTTCCGGTACCGGCCGTCTGCACGATCTATTTATGACTATCGAAGCCATGACTCCAGGTGAATACAAAAACGGAGGTGCGCAGCTGCTGGTCCGGTATTGCTTTACGGATACGCCCTTTGGTCCAGTTTTAATGGGAGCTACTGAAAAAGGCTTGTGCCACCTGGCTTTTTTCGAATCGGAAACCGCTGCACTAGAACGACTTCATTCCTTATTTCCAAATGCCCGTTTTGAAGCCAGGGAAGGTCCTCAACATCAAAGTGCTGCTACTTTATTCCAAAAAGACTGGAGCAGCCTTCCCGATATCAGGTTGCATCTTAAGGGTACTTCCTTTCAACTGAAGGTCTGGCAGGCCTTGTTACAGATACCTCCTGGAGAATTATCCACGTACCGGGCTATTGCACAGACCATTGATCAACCCGGGGCTTCCCGGGCGGTGGGCAGCGCAGTTGGGGCCAACCCCATCGCCTTCCTTATTCCCTGCCATCGCGTTATTCGTTCTGACGGCGGCTTAGGCGGTTACCATTGGGGGCTGACCCGGAAAACAGCCATGATCGGCTTGGAAGCAGCGAGAAGAATGCATCAAGGGCAGTTTTAAGCGAGGAGCTTTGAGCTGCCTTCCATCCGTTCTATTTTCTCTTTCTAAAATAGGGGTTTTCCAATCCTTCTGCATCTTGAGAGAAAAGCATAGTATGATTCGATCTATTTTATTTACAGTGATTGTCTTTTTCCTCCTTCATCAACTCCATGCGCAAGTGGACAAAGAAAGAACAGACTCCCTGCGGGCTATAATGGAAAATAGCCTGGTTTATGAGGGCAAACAACCAGTATACAATTTTCTGTTATATGCCAATTGCGGGCAAAATGGCTTCGAAGCCTTTGAATCAGCTGGGAAAGTGGGTAAAAAGGACGAGACCCCCATCACACCGGATTACCAATATAAGATTGCCAGTACGACCAAAACGGTGGTCGCAACCATCATCCTTCAATTGGAAGAAGAAGGCCAACTAAAAACGAGTGATCTGGTCGGTCCCTACTTGGAAAATCTTGAATTTATCCGTTGGTCGGAATTCCATATTTACGAGGATACAGCCTATTCCGATAGGATTACCATTGATATGCTCCTTCAGCATACCTCTGGTATTGCAGATGTATTCTCAGATGCATCGGGTCGGTTTAACCTTAGTGTATTGCTCCACAAAAAAAGAGCATTTACCTCTCAAAGCATTATTGACCGCTATTTCAAATATAAACTCCATAAGGAGCCAGCTAATAAACCGGGGCAAGGACATCATTATTCCGACATTAATTATATGCTGCTTGGGTTCATCATTGAAAATCTGACCGGACAAAGCCTGGCGGAAGCTATCCGCAAGCGCATTCTCGAACCCCTGGCCCTGGATAACACTTATTTCGAGTACTACGAACCCATCCAAGGAGTAGACAAACAGATAGAAACCTATCTCAATAAGATCCAGATCACCGGTAAGATCAACACTTCCTATGAATGGGCCGGCGGCGGGTTGGTATCAACTACTAAGGATATGGGTACATTTATGGAAGCCCTGTTGGAGGGAGCACTGTTCCAAAATCCTGCGACCCTGGAAAAAATGCTGGATAATTCGACCAACAGTGCCTTTGGAAGTAGTTACGGTCGCGGCATTTACGAATGGGATTTCGCTGGCCAGACGTTCTACGGGCACGGTGGACTCTACGGATCTATCGCCATGTACGCCCCGGAAAGTAAAACCTCCTTTGCAGTAAATTTGGGACAGGCTAATCCCCCTTTCAAAGAAGTTGCCTTAATCGAACAAATGCTGGAAATAGTGTGGAAAAAGTAAGTGCAGAGGCCTCTACTGGATTTTAGGGGACTACTCCAAATCCTGCATATTCAAGATGCATTGCAACCGTTTCCCTGGATCTTAAAAATGTTTTTTCATTAAGCCCCATCCAGGGGCCAAAACCATTTCCTGGTTTAAAGGTGGGCTACTTCCAGGTTAATTGAACAGCGAATGAGGTTATCCTTCGACGCATTGGGGTTATCCGTCTATTTGTGAAAGATTCTTGTAACTTTCGGGCGTATTTCGCGATTTCTATTTTTATGCGTTTAACCAATCATTCAACCTTGAACCCACTCCTATGTCCCTGGGAAATTCTACTCGATCATTCCTTTTATATGGTTTACTGCTTTTCATCACCAGTACCTCCTGTGAGAAGATTAAAAAACTGACTGGCCAGCAAGGGGATGCAAAGGAAGAAGAAGCAACGAGTGCCTCCGCCCCGCCTCCAAAAGCCACCCCAGTGGATGGTTTTGTAGTGCGGGCCTCTGAATTGGTGCAGGTCATAAATGCCACCGGCAACCTGATCGCCTATGAAGGGGTCGATATCAGTCCAGAACGATCTGGCAAATTACTGAGCCTGCATTTCAATGAATCGGCCTTTGTAAAAGAGGGCACCTTGCTGGCTCAAATTGATGACCAGGAATTACAAGCACAGATGCACCGGCTCGAAGTTAACCTGGAATTGGCCAAAAAGGAAGTCAGCCGGGGAAGAGAGCTTCTGGCTATCCAGGGTATCAGCCAGGAAGAACTGGACCGGCTCATTAACCGGGTAGATGAGATTCAAGCGGAACAAAAGCTCGTTCAGATCCAAATCGATAAATCCAAGATATACGCCCCCTTTTCGGGTGTGATCGGTTTGCGACAGATCAGTGAAGGGGCTTATATTACCCCTTCCTCCGTTTTAGTCCAGTTACAACAACTCAACCCCATCAAACTTGAATTCGAAGTCCCCGAGCGCTACCTCCCAAGGATAAAAAAGGGACAACAGCTGGAATTTACCACAGAGGGCAGCTCAGAAGTCTACCGCGCCCGGGTCTATGCAATTGGATCGGAGATATCCCCTGCTACCCGAACGTTCAAAGTACGTGCTACTGCTCAAAACACCAATAGAAAATTAAAACCTGGACAATTTGCACGCATCAGCCTGGTTACCGGAATCGACAAACAAGCCAAGCTCGTTCCTACCGATGCCGTCATTCCCGTTCTGGATGGTAAACAGGTCTACCTTGCCAGCAAGGGACGTGCCATTGCCACCCGAGTTCAAAGTAAAGACCGAAAAGCAGCTATGGTGCAGGTTATTCAGGGCCTGGAGGTTGGCGACACAATAATCGCCAGTGGTCTGTTGTCCCTGACCGACGGGTCTCGCATTCGAGTAGATAATATCCTTAATCCCGAATCAAGCCTTCAGCAATGAGTTTATCTTCTATCAGCATATCCAGACCGGTACTGGCATCGGTCATTTCGATCACCATCCTTTTATTTGGTATTATCGGATACACTTATCTGGGTTTACGGGAATACCCAATGGTAGATCCTCCTGTAATCTCCGTTCAAACCAACTATATTGGCGCCAATGCACAGGTCATCGAATCCCAGATCACCGAACCACTGGAGGAAAGCATTAATGGTATCGCGGGTATTCGGTCTTTGTCATCAACCAGTGCCGATGGCCGGAGTACTATTACTGTGGAATTTGAGATCGGCACCAATCTGGAGGCAGCTGCGAACGATGTTCGCGATAAAGTTTCACAGGCACAAAGACGCCTTCCTCCTGATGCCGAACCCCCTACCGTTACCAAATCGGATGCCAATGCTTCCACCCTGCTAGCCCTGACTGTCCAAAGTGAAAACCGGGATTTGCTCAACCTTAGTGAATTGGCCACCAATGTTTTCAAGGAAAGGCTGCAAACCATTCCCGGAGTTTCCCGGGTTGATATCTGGGGAGACAAAGAGTATTCGATTAGAATAGAAATGGACCCCGCAAAACTTTCGGGTTATGGCCTGACGCCCCTCGATGTTCGCAATGCTTTACTGGCTCAAAACCTGGAGCTCCCTTCCGGTAAGATCGAGGGCGAACGCACGGAGCTCACCATCCGTACTTTCGGCCTCCTGGATACGCCCGATGAATTTTCCGAGATAGTCATCCGGGAATTTGAAGGCGTTATCGTTCAAATCCGGGACGTAGCCACCGTTTCCCTGGCTCCGAGGAACCTCAATACCAGTTTACGCGGTAAGGGTATTATAAAAATGGTGGGTGTGGCCATTACCCCTCTCCCCGGAGCAAACTATATTGAGATCGCTGATGAGGTGTACCGCCGGGTAGAAATGATCGAAAAAGACTTGCCAGAAGACATTAAGCTAGGCTATGCCTTCGACAACACTACTACCATTCGCAATGCCATCAATGAGGTGCAGATGACCATCCTTATCGCCTTCAGTCTTGTGGTGTTGATCATTTTGATCTTTTTAAGGAACTGGCGAACGACCCTTATCCCGGTAGTGACCATACCGATCTCCCTGATCGGCACCTTTTTCATTATGTATATTTTTGGGTTTTCTATAAATATCCTGACGCTTCTGGGGATCGTCCTGGCTACTGGTCTGGTGGTGGATGACGCCATCGTTATGATGGAAAATATCTACAGAAAAATAGAAGAAGGGCAACCACGCCTGCAGGCAGGACTGGATGGCGCCAAAGAGATTTATTTCGCGATCATTGCCACCAGTGTTACGCTGGTTGCTGTTTTTCTTCCCATTATTTTCCTGCGGGGCCTGACGGGGCAGTTGTTCAAGGAATTTGCTATAGTGGTAGCCGGTGCTATCGTTATTTCTACCATCGTATCCCTTAGCTTAACCCCCATGCTTTCTTCCCGTTTCCTGAAAAAAACCAAACACAGCAAGTTTTACAATGCTACCGAAAAGGTCTTTGTAGGAATGACCAACAATTACGAAAAAACCCTGAAAAGATTCTTAAATATCCGCTGGTTATCCTGGCCCATCATGATCGGCGCCGGCCTTGGGATCTATTTCCTGATCAGGATCATTCCTACGGAATTAGCCCCGATGGAGGATAAAAGTCAGTTCCGGGTTATTGCCACTGCCCCGGAAGGAACCACTTACGAAGTTATGGATGAATATATGGTTGATCTGCTCGAAATTCTGGACACTCTTCCGGAAAACCAGGCCTACATCTCCGTAACCTCTCCAGGCTTTGGCTCCTCTACTGCTGCCAACTCCGGGTTTGTTTTTTATTCCCTGATCCCGCCCGATGAAAGGGATCGCAGCCAGTTCGAGATCGTAAATAGTTTGTATCCTCAGATCGGCAAACTCAATTATGCTCGCTCTTTTATTTCTCAATCCCAGACTATTGAGGTGGGGCGCGGGCAAAGGGGCTTACCCATTCAATATGTGATACAGGCCCCTAATTTCGAAAAGCTGAAGGAGGCGATTCCCAAGTTTATGGAAGAAGCCGATAAACACCCCACCCTCAATGTAACTGACCTCAACATAAAGTTTAACAAGCCCGAACTGCACATCAATATTGACCGGGAACGCGCCCGCACCATGGGTGTTACCGTACGGGATATCGCAGAGACCATGCAGCTGTTTTACTCGGGGCAGCGTTTTGGTTATTTCATAAGGGACGGCAAGCAGTATGAGGTGGTGGGAGAAGCAAGTCGCAACTTTCGCAATGAACCAGGCGACCTTGCGGATGTTTACGTTCGAAATAAAAACGGGGAGTTGATCCAGATGAGTAACCTGGTCCGGTTCGAGGAAGACTCTAACCCTCCTACCCTTTACCGCTATAACCGGTATATTTCAGCTACGGTCTCCGCAGGCCTGGCCGATGGGTACACCCTTGGGCAAGGTATTCAGGCCATGGATGAGATCAAGGCTAAGGTACTGGACGACTCCTTCCAGACAGCCCTTTCGGGAGCCTCGAAAGAGTTCCAGGAAAGCTCAGGAGGTCTTTACTTTGCTTTTTTTCTTGCTTTGGGTCTGATCTACCTGGCCCTTTCCGCCCAGTTTGAAAGCTTTATCGATCCCCTGGTCATCATGTTTACCGTTCCACTTGCCCTGATGGGGGCCTTACTGGCCCTTTGGATGGGTGACTACACTATCAATATCTTCAGCCAGATCGGCATTATTGTTCTGGTCGGCATCGTTACCAAAAATGGTATTCTAATCGTCGAATTTGCCAACCAGAAAAGGGAGCAGGGCATGTCCACGCTCAAGGCGGTAGAAGAAGCCGCTACCCAGCGTTTGCGTCCTATTCTAATGACCTCCTTAGCCACCGTGCTTGGGGTAACGCCCATTGCCCTGGCACTGGGCGACGCCTCTACCAGTAGGATCCCAATGGGAGTTGCCATTATCGGTGGTTTAATTTTCAGCCTGTTCCTAACGCTTTATGTCATTCCTTCCATTTATACCTATTTCAAACGCGCTTGATGCTATGATGTCTTTAAAAACCGGTTTAGCAGTTCTAATTGCAGGAACCTATTGCCTGGTCTCCTCCGCGCAAGATACGCTCAGACTGGAGGAGGCTATCCAATTAGGTCTGGAGAATAATTACAGCATTCGCATTGCCCGGAACCAGGAAGAGATAGCTGCCAACAGCAATAATGCAGGGAATGCTGGTTTTCTCCCCTCTCTTACCCTTGACGGGGATCTAAACTTCTCCAGCAATAATGTTCGCCAGGAATTTCTATCGGGAGAAAGCAATGAACGAAACAATGCCGATAATAACTCCTTCGGGCTTGGTGCCCGCTTGAGCTGGACCGCTTTCGACGGCTTCGAAATGTTCGCTTTGAAGGATCAATTGAAGTTGCAACAGGACCGAAGCCACACCTTCACCCGTTCTGCCATGCATGACCTGGTCACGCGCATCCAGGTCGCCTACTATGAAACCGTGCGTATCCGACAACAGATCTCGAATATTCTGCAGGCCTTGGAATTGGATGAGTCTTTGCGGGGATTGGCCAGAGCAAAACTGGAGATCGGTACCGGCACCGAATTGGAAGTCCTCCAAACCACTAACCGAGTCAATGCTGACAGTTCCCGGCTTTTAAACCTCCAGGACCAACTCGAAATTGCCAAAATGGGCCTGAACCGTTTGATGAACCGGGATCCGAATGTCCAATTCGCCATTTCCGAAGAAGTTCCCGATGCAGTATTACCTAATCTGGAGGAGTTGATCCAGCTTGCTCAGCAACAAAACTTCCAACTCCGTTTATTAGATTTCGACGAGCAAATTGCACTTACCCAAATTAGACAGGCCCGCTCTGCCCTTTACCCAACACTTGATATTTTCACTTCCTACAATTATAACAACTCAAGGTCCGAAGCCGGCTTTTTACTGTCCAACACCAGTTATGGCCCACAGGTAGGCATTGCCCTATCCTACGACCTGTTCCCGGGTCGAAATATTAGAAAGGACATTGCCAATGCAGAGTTATTCGAACAAAATGTCCGCCTGAACCAGGAGGACGTCCGGGAGGATGTCATTTCCCAACTCAGTCAATTGTATCAAAACTACCAGGCTTTAATCGAGCTACAGGATTTGGAAGAACGCAATCTACAAACCGCACAGCGCAATATCAACCTCTCCCGCAGGCTATACCAGTCCGGGCGGGCAACCAACTTTGACGTCCGGGAAGCCATATTTGAATCCACCACCGTCCAGGACCGCCTAAGCAATGTACGCTTTCGAAAGAAGGTCACGGAGATTCGCCTGAGAAGTATTTCCGGCATTCCTCTATTTTAGCGTTTTACTCCCGTACCGTCAACTCAAATTCCACCCGCCGGTTAAGAGCTCTGCCCGAACTGGACTCATTGCTGGCAATGGGTCGATCCTCCCCGTAACCCCGGTAGGTAATTCGAGTGGGATCAATCCCTTTTGCCACCAGGTATTGGAAACAGGCCCGTGCACGCTCCTCCGAAAGAATACGGTTATTTTCCGCGTACCCTGTATTGTCTGTATGTCCTGAAATGGTCAGGTTATAAGCAGGCTTTTTTTCCATAATAGCTGCAAGTTGATCAAGGCTTTCATAGGATTCTTCCAGCAGCTTGGCGCTTCCTGTCCGGAATTGCACAGAGCGCATGGCATAGGTCAATACTTCTTTTTCCTCTACCGTAAGCTCGGGGCAACCACGGTTGCCGACTGCACCTGCCTCTTCGGGACAGGCGTCGTCCGGGTCGGGCAAACCGTCGCCATCGGTATCCGGGCAGCCGCGATAAGTGCCCGGCACCTCCGGACAACGATCCTCCGCGTCTGGAAAGCCATCCCCATCTGAATCCACAGGTGCTTGCAATTCCAAAGGCTCTTCTACCATTGGACAGCCCGTTTCCGTTTCCGCTGCCTCATCCGGGCATTGATCATTGCTGTCTTTTATTCCGTCTCCATCCCTGTCGGGGCAGCCCATAACCAACCCCGCTTCATCAGGGCATTCATCGTCTTTATCTGCTACGCCATCATCATCTGAATCCGGACAACCATAAAGGGTACCAGGTTCTTCGGGACATTCATCTTCCTTGTCAATAAAGCCATCTTCATCCGTATCCGGGCAGCCCATATTCCCGGCTAATCCCGCCATATCAGGGCAGGCATCTACCTTGTCTGAAAGGCCGTCTCCATCCGTATCCGGACACCCAGCAGTACTTTCACTACCGGGCTCATTGGGACATTCATCATCCAGATCTTTAACCCCATCCCCATCGGTATCCTTATTGCCTTTGCCTCCCAGGCGATAAAGAAAACCAAGACCGGCCTGCAGAGCAGAGCGATTGTCGAAGGAGGAAATTCGGTATTCCCCCTGGAGGTTGATGTATGAATTCGATCCTACCTGAATATTGAAACCCGCACCAAGCGGTATTTGAGTATAATCTTCTTCCAACCCGTTCTCAGATACATATCCGACCCCGGCGCTCAGGTAAGGGGAAAACCGTTGAGTATTTTTTGTTAAATGGTACTGCAAAGTCCCATCAACAGCGAAAATACTGCGCTTGTTGATATCCTCCACCACATTGATCTGGCTGATCCGGACCGGAAACCCAATAGAAAGGCGTTCATTGAATCGATAGCGGTAAAGGATTTCTGCCCCATTGGTGAGATCAAGAGAATCCACGGAGTTGGGGATTCCATATTCCTGAAATAAGACCCGGGCACCTACGATGTGCTTACCTGTTTGGGATTGTGCTGCCAACAGACCCGCCCACAGGAAAAGGCAGGCTGTATACCACAGCTTGTTTACTGGCTTCATGTGTGTAGTTTTCTAAAAAAACTATTTACGACAAACTTGCAAAAACGTTGCTTTTCAGCGAAAAAAATTATTTACAGCCCAAGAGGGTTGAAAATCCAAATAAAGCATTTATTTTTTCTTCGCATTGCTTTTTTAATTTCCCTATCAAGGGACCAGCAAAATTATTTCCCTAATTTCAATCACTTAATCATTCGCCATGCTTACCCGCAAACTACCTTTTCTTATTCTATCGGTATTGCTCCTTGCCACTTGCTCAAAAGAGGAGCCTTTCTCAGAGATCAGCTCTTCTGAAAGGCTTTCCGTTGACCCCATGAGCAAAACGGAGATCAACCAGTTTGTAACCCGACAACTCATTCAACACGACCGATTCGACTGGGCCATGGGTGATAGTCGTTTGGTATGGAGTGCTGCTGTTCAATCTGATTCCATCGTGGCCGTAGGTTATCAACCAGCCGGCTTTGAAAATATCAATGAGCGCATCCACGAGGTGGATATACAATCCCCTGCCTGGCGATCAGCCCGGGAAAAGGTTTTGAATTTTGTACTCGAACGAACCAACGAACTCTACCCCGATATTAATTTTACCAGGGAAGATCTACTCGCTTTCGAAGCAGATCCTGTGCTACCTGCTTTGGATCTTTACCTTTTCAATGAAAGGATCATTGAAGAGCTTCGGTCCTTGCCCGAAGTACGCTATGTTGACCCCATGGGTTATGGAGCCGAAACGGCACTGCGCTCTGATTCAGGTTGCGGTGTTGCTCCCAATCCAAACATTCCCACAGCTGATTACCGTACGGTCAGACCAAATGTACGTGTTTCCTGGCATCTTGATGAAATGAATGTGCCCAATGCCTGGAATACTTCTACCGGTTTGGGCATTACCATTGCCATTTTAGATACCGGGACCTCTGATGATCAGGAAAATTTACGTTCCGCTTTCAATTCCGGCGATTCACAAGGCCGAAACCTAACCGCCCTGGGCACTTACGCTGGCGGCTGGTTCAGCTCCCGACCAGATGGTCCGGATGACCGCTGTGGCCACGGCACTCAAATGGCCGGTTTGGCAACAGCCCCACGAGGTAATGACAACAATGCGGTTGGTGCCGCTTATAATGCCAACCTGCTTTCCATTCGGGTAACCAGCGATGTGATCATCAATGGTTCCAGTGAAAAACGCGGGGTAGCCGATGGCTTGCGCATAGCCGCAGACCGCTCTGATGTAAAGGTGATCAGCATGTCGATCGGAGATGTATTTTCTAATGGACGGGTATCGGATGCCGTACGTTATGCTCATGGAAAAGGAAAAATGATCCTTGCAGCAGCCGGTACTTCCCTAAGCTGGACCAGTTGGTGGGGGGTCATATTCCCGGCCAATATGGATGAAACCATCGCCGTAACGGGTGTTCAAGATGGTTTACCCTTACGCAAATGCAATACCTGCCACGACGGCAGCAAGGTAGATTTCGTTTGCGTAATGCAACGACGCAGCGACAACGACCGCACGGCGCTTACCCTGGCAGAAAGCAGTGATACTCCAGCTACAGTAAGTGGTTCTTCCGCCGCTACCGCCACTACAGCAGGTATTGCCGCATTAGTATGGGCTACTAATCCCGGCCAAACAAAAGAGCAGGTCTTGAGCCGGTTGCAAAATGCCTCCCAGTTCTTTCCCAACCGGGATGGTAACTTCGGATGGGGATTGATTGATGCCGATGCCGCTGTGAATGGGGTGCAGTAAGAAGAAGTAGTGGACGGAAAAAATGGAGGTCTACATTCATTCAGGTGTCTTACCATTTCAGCTGGTAAGGCACCTGGATATTTCCATCAGACCATTGGAAAGGTTTCCAAAAAAGATAAGTAACTAAAAAGTCCGGGACAACCAGCGAAGCTTTTTCAGTAGCCTTAGTAATTTTAGGTTTACAGACTTTTTAACATTGAAATAATAACTATTGATCGTGATCCAGGTTTGGGTCCTTCGGAGATCATCCAGTTCGGTAAAGCCTATCTTTCGGGCTTTCTGGAAAGGCGCTTTCCAATATAGGGCATGCTCGGTGAGCGAAAACCCTTCTTTTAAATTTCCCATCAGGCTTTGGTCACAGATCAGGAGGATCTTTTCATCCGGGGACGGTTGCAAAAAGGCTTTAGAAGCATTCTGAAGTTTTTCTACAGGTACCTGTAGGAAATCCCGGAAAATGGTGAGTTTTTCTTGCTCCAGGTCGAGGTAATCGAGCATCATGGGAAACAATTCAACCTGTTTCAGCCGGGCAGTAGGGTATTTTAAAATGGCTTCCGGATAGGTAATCTCATCTAGATCGGCACAGTATCGGATTATAAAAGTATCGAGCAGATCTTCAAAAATACCTTCTATGTAATGGTTCAGTTTCCGGGTATCCAGTTGCCCCCCTGACAATCTTTTTTCGATCTGGGTCTCGAGTTGGCCCGTATGCTGTTCCACAATATCCCGATAGCCCGATTCATAGACCCGCTCGGAATAGGTCTGGAATTGATCAGGCCGGTGTTCGGTTTGAATGCGTTCTTTCAGTGCCAGGAAAAACTGTTCGGTCAACTGAGCATGCAGATCCCCCTCCAGGTCAACAATTACTTTTTCGGCAGGTGGAGGCGAACGCCTGACCTGTTCCGCCCCACAGTTAAAGCAAAAGCGGGCGGCATCGGGTAGTTCAGTATTGCACTTGGGACAACGCTTCATTACTAATTCTGCCTAGAAATTTAAGAATTCCGGGAATTTAACGAAAACCTCCCGGCGAGCTTGCTGTTAGACTAGTAAATGCAAACTTGCTGCGGGAATAAAGGTAGCAAAGAAGGACCATTCCCGGGTCTGACCCTCAAAATCGACCTCTATTTTAAAAACTGCAGTTTAAGAAAACATTTTAACATTGGGGAAACAACGAAAAAAACGCGATTTACCCACTAAAAGTTGCGCCTACTGTGGCCGGCCCTTTACCTGGCGAAAAAAATGGGAAAAAGTGTGGGACGAGGTTCGATACTGTAGCAAAGGTTGCAGAAGAGCAGCAAAAAAGAAATAATTTCACCAATATAGTTTAAGTTACCATGGCTCAAACCAAGGATCCGAATGCTCCAAGGAACTCAATGCCCACCGATACCGGTGAATACAGCAATTATGCGTTCCACCCCTATAACATCCTGTTAATGCTGGTGCTCGCGGGAATAACCGTACTGTTCTTAAGCCTGTCCATCTCCTTTATTTATACCCGGGTGATGAGCGACCTTCCTCCCATTAAGCTGTCTCCTCTCTTTTTATTCAATACTTTATTGCTGATCGGAAGTAGCATAAGCATGCATTGGGCCAAACAGTCCTACCAAAATGATCAAACCCAAAAATACATACAAGCTCTTTGGGTCACCATTTTGCTTTCCGTTATATTCATGATTGCCCAGGTCTTTGCCTGGCGCAGCTTATTTGCCCAGGATATCTTCATCCACACCGATAATTCGGCCGGCTACCTTTATGTCATTTCTGGTTTGCACTTTGCCCACGTGATCGCCGGTTTACCCTTTCTGGGTTTATTCCTTCACACCGCCCGCAAACGCATGAAAGAACCGGTAAGTGTACTGGTGTATTTTTCAGATCCGGATAAACGGCTCAAGCTCCGATTATTGACCATTTACTGGCATTTCCTAGATGCCCTTTGGATCTACCTTGTGGTATTCTTCTATGCCAATTACCTGTTTAGCTAGTTTTCCAGGAAATTGGGCTATGCATATAAAACACCACCAAAGTAGTTTTTCAGATACTTTACTGAGGGAAGCTGAGGGTTTACAAGCCCTGGCCAATCAAATCGAAAGGTCTGGGATCAAAACCATTCGAACTCCCAAACTCTTTGAAATAAGCCTCACTGCCTTAAAAATGGAGCGCATTGGCGCTCAACGACCCTCTGCCGGCCAGATGGCACAATTAGGTCAGGGATTGGCTGAGCTGCACCAGGTTCCTTTCCAAAATTACGGTTGGGGAACGAACAACTATATCGGCTTAAATCCCCAATACAATCAACTCACCGATGACTGGGGCCGCTTTTTTTGGGAGTTCCGACTGCTGGCGCAAGTCGAAATGATAAAGAATGCAAGCACAAAAGCCCGATACAAAACCATTTTGCAAAACCAAAGGCTCTGCTTGGTAGCCTTTTTAAATGCCCATTGCGTCCATCCCAGCCTGGTCCATGGAGACCTCTGGGCGGGAAATGCCCTTTTTGACCAAACCCATTGCTGGCTGATCGACCCGGCAGTCTATTACGCGGACAGAGAAGTAGATATCGCCATGACGGAACTATTCGGAGGCTTCGGTCCTGATTTTTATTCCGCCTATGCAAAGGAATACCCGCTGTCCTCCGCTTACCCTCAAAAGCGAAAATTGTATAACTTGTACCATTCGCTAAATCACTATAACCTGTTCGGAAATGCTTACCTGCAGGCTTGTGATCAGGGTTTTGAATTTCTTGAGAACCTACCATTCGAATAACGGGCGAGAGAAAAAGATAACCCCAACCCTATTTAATACACCATATAACTTATGACTACGTGGATTTCAGCAACAAAAATGTACTCATTACGGGTGGATCCCGGGGCATCGGCAAGGCAGCAGCAAAAGCCTTTGCCGAAGGTGGCGCCCGGGTAGCCATTAATTTTCGAACCAATAAAGCCGCAGCAGAAGCTACCCTGGCGGAACTCCCCGGGAAGGGGCATTTCGCCTTGCAGGCAGACCTCACTAAACCGGAGGAAGTGGCCGCATTACTGGAGGAGGCCATTGTCCGCTTCGGCCAATTACACATCGTGGTCAACAATGCCGGTATTTTCAAAGCCCACCCGGTGACTGAAGTAGACTATGGCAGCTGGCAAAAAGGCTGGGAGGAGACCATACATACTAATTTGATAGGCCCTGCCAATGTTTGCTATCTGGCCGCCCAGCACATGATAGCCAAAGGAGGTGGCCGGATCGTAAATGTTTCTTCCCGGGGCGCCTTCCGGGGAGAGCCCGGCCAACCCGCCTACGGCGCCAGCAAGGCTGGCCTGAATGCCATGAGCCAGTCTCTTGCTCAAGCCTTGGCACCATATAATATTTTTGTAGGCCTGGTCGCTCCCGGCTTTACGGAAACGGATATGGCCAAAACCCGTATCAATGACGATATTCGCAACCAAAGCCCACTGAAAAGGGTGGCGCAACCGGAGGAAGTGGCCTACGGCATTCTATTTTTGGCTTCCGAAGGGGCCGAATTTATGACCGGTGCGATACTCGATATTAATAGAGCTTCTTATTTGCGGTCTTAAAACTTGCATGCAATGCGAACCTTCTTCCTGGTCTTAGTTTTGCTTTACCTTTGCCATTCGATTTTACCGGGACAAGCTACCCGGGAGGCCGTCGAAAACGGGTTAACGCCCTCCGTCCTCATCAAGGGTAAAGACTCCCCCCAATTCAGCATTCAGGAGCGGATGCGCTTCTACCAGGTACCTGCAGTCAGCATCGCTTTTTGGGAAAATGGTAAAATCCAATGGGCAGCAGCCTATAACCTGCCCGATACAGGGGAACCTCCGGTGGATACCTCTACCCTTTTCCAGGCAGCCTCCATTAGCAAGCCCGTTGCAGCTGCCGGCATGCTTAGCCTGATCTTCAGCCATGGCGGATCGAATGAAGGGTATAAATGCTATTTCCTCACTTTTGCCAGAAAAAACGGGCCCGGCCTGGCTGTCATGACTAACGGAGATCGCGGCGCTGCCTTATTTGGGGGAATTATTCGATCCTTTTCCTTGCAATACGGTTGGAACATTTTTGAGCCTCAAATTAAAGAGATCTATCCCATGGAGCCTACTGTGTTGGCAGCCTTTGCCGGCTTATACAAAGATGAAAAGGCCAAGCTGGGTATAGAAATGAAGCCTGAGTAAGATCAACTGGTGGGCTATCCCGATTGGGGCGGGTCCCCTATTCACCTGTACGTGGAAGGAGAATTGATTTTTTTTGATATTTCAGATGGTGAAAACATTCAATTCTATCGCGATAAAGAGGGGGCGATCGCAGGCTTTCGCGCCTCGGGTTATCATTTTAAAAAGTTTAAGTAGAGCATGTTATTGCCTGTACAAACGAATTGGTTTTGTTCGAATAAAATTATAGGAAAATTCTACCTGAGTAAAAGAAAAAAATGAATAAATTTATTCAACATCTCCATCTCTTGCTTCTTGGGGGGCTCGTTTTTTCCCTACCCCTCCTGGTGCAGGCACAGGAAGGAAGGGGAAATGAAGGCATTGCAGCCGTGGTATTCATGGATTCTCTAACGGTTTCGGCCAGCCGGAGCGAGTTCGATAGGGAAGCCTTTATTCAGATGGTGCAGGAAGATCGCAGCTTTTACGATGCTTTTCGCAACCTTCGCCTATGCCCCTACCGGGCCAAACATCAACTGACCTTCTACAATGGAAGTGGCAAAGAGAAGGCTCGTTTCCAGGCCCAGACCCGGCAAATAATCGGGGATAGCTGCCGGAACATGGTTTTCGAGCAACAGGAAACAGCAGGCAATTTTTACCGTCATTCGGGAGCGTACCGCTACTACACGGCAAAAATGTACGATAGGGTCTTTTTCAACCACGGGGTTCTTTGCGATTCCAACCTGTTCGCTCCGGTCTCCCATCCTATCGTAGACGACCCGGACCTGAAAGGCCTGGAAAAACAGTATCAACAACTCAAGCAGTTCATTTTTCAACCGGGTGAACGGATAGAGGTCCCTTTCATTGGAGGCCGGACGGCGCTTTTCAGCGATCGATTGATGGAATATTATAATTACACCATCCAATTACGCGAAAGAGCAGACGGGCAGGAATGTTATGTATTTAGTCTGCAGGTAAAGCCCGAATTCATGGAAGCAAAAGAGAACCGGACCATCGTAAAATACCTGGAAACCTGGTTTGAACGCGGTAGTTTACAGGTGGTGGGTCGCCGATATAAAATGCATTACGATGGCTTGCTCTTTCAATTCGATATCTACATGGAGGTCGACCTCCTGCAGAGAGATGGCCAATACATGCCCGGCCGGGTAGCCTATTTAGGTAAATGGAATATTCCCACCAAACAAAAGGAACATTGCCGATTTGAAATGGAATTGATGGATAATTAACCTTATTTAACCTTACTGCAAGGTTGATTAACCGCTTTATTGAAACGGGAGGTATACTTTTGGCATGGAATGATGGAGATCCTATTGGCATCAAACGAGGTCAACCGGTTTTCATCATCGCATAAGCTTATTTTTCCTAATGGAATTAACTGCTTTCAAACATGTTAAAAGTTATATCGCCCCTGCTCCTGGTTCTATTTCCCGTTTTCCTCCTGGCACAAAGCAAAGCCTCTGGTAAACTGGTGGATGAAAATCAATCCCCCCTGTTGAGTGCGACGGTAATGCTATTGCAGGCGGAAGATTCCGTACTTACCTCCTTTGCCATGACAGATAATGAGGGAAAATTCGAATTAGGAAATATCAAAGCTGGCGAATATGTACTTAAGATCACCTATCTGGGTTATTTGCAATACCAGCAGGAACTAAGTTTTGAAGCAACCAATGAGGTCCGTCAATTGGGAACTATTGAAATGGAACCCATTCCCGCAGAATTAGAGACGGTTACCGTTTTTGGAGAGCGCAATGAGGTCGAAGTCCGGGGAGATACCCTTTCCTTTAATGCCCAAAGTTTTCAAACCGAGCCGAATGCGGATGTAGAATCCCTTTTGAAAAAACTTCCGGGGCTGGAAGTGGACCGGGATGGCAACATTAAAGCACAGGGGGAAGACGTTCAGCAGGTGTTGGTCGATGGAAAGGAATTTTTCGGAAAGGATCCCAAAACAGCCACCAAAAACCTACCCGCTGAAGCCATTGACCAGGTCGAGGTGTTCGACCAGTTGTCTGATCAATCGGAGTTTACCGGAGTAGATGATGGCAATCGTACCAAAACCATCAACCTGAAACTCAAACAGGATTATAAAAAGGGTGCTTTTGGCCGGCTTTCTGCGGGGTACGGAACCGAAGACCGCTTCGAGTCACAAGCCAGCATTAATAAGTTTAACGAAAAAACCCAAATTTCTTTCCTGGGCGGTTGGAATAACATCAACCAGCAAGGGTTTTCCATCCAGGACTATATCAGCTTTTCCGGCGGACTCGGGAATATTGGTGGAGGAGGTCGAGGTATTCGCCTGGGTGGGAATAATTCCATTCCCATTTCGAGCGGTCCTTCGGATGGGTTTACCGAAAGTTTGAATGCCGGTTTGAATTTCAGTCATCAATTCAGTAAAAAAACCAAGTTCACCGCCAGTTATATATATTCCAATATTGATAAGGATATTGATCAGCAAACCAGGCGGGAGACTTTTCTTGAAGAGGGCTCTTTCATTACCGAGGAAACCAGCATTCGCGATGACCTGAGCGGCAGCCACCGGGTGAACCTCCGCTTTGATGCAGCATTGGATTCTACCCAACAACTACGCCTCCGGGCAAATGCCTCCTTCACCGATAATGAAACAGACCTCAGCAGTTTTTCAAGTAGCGCACTGGAAGCTATGTCTCCCACAAATACCAGTCTGAGGGATAATGATTATCAGGGCAATAATGTGAATTGGAATAGTAACCTTACTTATTCTAAAAAATTCGCCCGCCCGGGAAGATCTTTTACCACTACCATTAATTATGGCTATAATGACCGGCTACAGGATGCCAATTTACGCTCCTTCAATGCCTTTCTAACTCCTCCCGTCCGAACGGACACTATCATCCAGCTAAATGATCAGAATAATGACGGCTTTAATTATGGTATAGAAGGCTCCTTTATCGAACCGCTTGGCAACCGGCACTACCTGCAGGCTGACTACAACTACAGCAAAAATGCAACGGATATAAGTCAGGAAGTATTCGATGTGAAGGATGGGACACTGGTCATAAATGACCAACTTACCCAAATCTACAACTATGGCTACACCTACAATCGCGGGGGCCTGACCTGGAGGATGAACCGCCGGGATTACACCCTGGCCATCGGTTCTGAACTTCAACACTCCGACCTGGATGGAGAGGTTCCCGAAAGTGGCCAACGCATACAACAGGAATTTCTAAACGTTTTGCCATTTGCCCAACTAGACTATAAGTTCACCTCGACCAAAAACCTGAATGTCCGATATCGCACCAATGTTAATGAACCCAGCCTTCAACAGCTACAGCCCATTGTGGATAACAGCGATCCTCTGAATATCTATGTGGGCAATCCTGACCTACGGCCGGAATACCAGCACAATATCCGAACCCGCTTCCTGTCGTTTAACCCGGGTACCTACGCCAACTTTTTTGGAATCTTGAATTTGTCTTACACCAGTAACAAGATTAAAAATTCCCAGGTGATCAATGAGGATCTGGTAACGATTACCCAGCCGGTAAATGTGGATGATGACTACCGGGCCTCTACCTTTTTCAATTTTGGTCAAAAGATCACTAAATTGGACCTAAGGTGCAATACGGGCATTAACCTGACCTACAACCGCGGCTTTAACTTCATCAATACCGTCAGGAACGCTACCGACTCCTACACCACCGGATTCAGTCTTAAGCTTGACAACCTAAATAAAGACGTGATCGACTGGAGTGGCGGATTGAATATCAGTTTTACGAATACCACCTATTCCGTAGCTACTGACCAAAACCGCAGTTTCCTCAATCAAACCTATTTTGCAGATCTTGGGGTGAATTTACCTTTGAATTTCAGGGTCACCACTTCGCTGGATTATGATTTTTATCAGGGACTGGATGATGGGTTTAACCAGGAGGTACCCATTTGGAATGCTTCCCTTTCGAAATTCCTCACCAAGGACAGGCGATTGGAGCTGAAGGTATACGGGGTGGATCTGCTGGATAGAAACCGGGGAGTGAATCGTACGGCCGACCTCAACTTTATCCTGGATGAACAAATTGCCTCCCTGGGTCGCTATTTCATGCTCAATGTCAGCTACCAGTTAAAAGGCTTCAATCCCGATGGCAACATGATGAAGGGAGGAAGAATGTATATTCGCAAATAATTGACACTTAACTATAATTTCGCAAATAATTTAAACCATGAAATATATACTTTTTGCCCTTTTCTCTATCAGCTTTGCAACTACCCTCAATGCCCAGCAACTCACGGAGGGTACCATCCGTTACAAGCAAACGCTCAACATGCATAAGCGGCTTACCGGTGAGCAGGAGCGCTTCAAACAATATGTACCAGAGTTTCAAACCACACAATATCAACTCCACTTCAACCAAACTGCCTCCTTGTACAAGGAGTTCATCGACCCTAATGAAGACCTGGAAAACATGCAGAGGGGTGGTCGTTTTCGATTCCAAATGGGCGGTAGCGGAGAGTTGTATCGGAACTTCGAGGATAATCAGCGCCTTCGGCAAACCGAGTTTAACGGCAAACGCTATCTGATCGAAGGTAAACTGGAACCCGCAGGTTGGAAAGTTAGCGGAGAATCCAAAATCATTCTTGGCATGCCCTGTATGAAGGCAACGCGCCAGGATACCTCCAGGGCGAGCTCCTTTATGATGAGAGGAGGCCGCAGAAACCAGGAGGCCGCAGGAGAGGAACAACCCCAACCAATACTCAACGATATTGAAGCCTGGTTCACCCCTGCCATTCCGGTGGCTATAGGACCGGGAACCTACGGCCAGTTGCCAGGTGCCATTCTCGAAATTAGAATGAACCAGGATGAGTTGGTTATTACAGCAGTGGAGATCGATCGAACAGCCCCAAAGGAAAAGGACCTGGAAGCACCAACAAAAGGCAATGAAATTACCGAAGAAGCCTTCCGTGAATTGCAACAGGAGTTTATACAAAAAATCCGCGCTGAACGCCAAAACCGAAATGATTAAACCGGGATCATGAGGTATTCTTCAAGCCATATCCCTTTGATGGCCCTTAGCCTCTTGTTGCTGGCGGTTTTTCTTGTCTTTTGGGTAAAACAACAGTTGACGGAAGAAAGGGCAAAATTATCTGCCGAGTTGGAAAATGCATTCCGTTATGCCGTTGAACAACAACAGGATAGCCTGATCTACAGGGTAGTTATCCGCCCCCTGCAGCAAATGCCTCAGGATAGCGTCGTATCGGTCTTTGAGAAGGCTAAAAGGTTGGAAAGAAGACGCCATCCCATAAAAAGGAGACGTAAAGACCTTCAAACAAAGGCCAGAAAAGGTCTGCAGGATTCCTCTAACATACAATTCCGGTTCTTTGAGTTTTCTGATCAAACGCCCGACCAAAACCGGATAAGGGACCGGTTCTTTGGCAACATTTTCATTGCCTTCCGCAATCAGGACAGTTCGATCGTCGGGACACAGATTGCTGACTCTATTTCCATCCCCAAATTGAAACAATGTTTTCAGGATAGTCTTTCGAAAGCAAAGATCGATCTAAAGTTCCAGGTAGAAAAAAGCCCCTGGGACAGCCTTACTTATACTGGTCCTGGCTGGGCCACCCGGTCCTTTCGGGCGGATATCCCCAGCATGCACTTCTACCGGGCGGCATTTCCGACCTTTAACATGTTGGTCTTTAAGCGACTACTCCCGGCCTTGCTATTTTCCCTGTTCTTACTGGGGTTGACCGCCCTTTCCTTTTGGATGATCTTTCACTCGCTGAAACAACAAAGGCGCCTTGCCAGCCTGAAGAATGACTTTATCAGCAATATGTCCCATGAGCTCAAGACCCCTATCACCACTGTTGGGGTAGCTCTTGAAGCCCTGGAAAATGCTGAACCCCTTGAGCAGGAGGCGACACGAAGTGAATATTTACAGATTTCCCGATCGGAGCTGGATCGACTTTCCCTTTTGGTCGATAAGGTGCTAAACCTTAGTATGTTCGAAGAGAAACAACCGGAGATCAAACGGGAATCACTGGCTTTAGATGAACTTATTGAAGGGATCCTGCAGTCTCTGCGCCTACAGTTCAGACAATTGGAATTAAAGATAGAAAAACAATTTCAGGGGGATGATTTTTCTTTGATCGGGGACTCCATACACCTTACCAATGTCATTTACAATCTGCTGGATAATGCCATGAAATACGGTGGCTCCGACCAGACCATCAAAATTATTCTGCAACGGGAAGCTTCCCGAATCCGGCTAAGCATTCAGGATGAAGGGCCTGGAATACCGGATTTTTACCGAGAGCGCATATTCGATCGCTTTTTTCGGGTACCTGCTGAAAATCTGCACAATATCAAGGGGCATGGGCTTGGCCTGAGCTATGTAGCAACGGTGGTGAAACAACATGGTGGAACTATTGAAAACCATAACCTTCCTCAAAAAGGCACTGCATTCACCTTATATTTTAATGTGGCCTGATGGCTTCAAACCTTCTCTTTTCTGAGCTGTTTCCCCTTCGAAAGTTGATCATCACTTAACCTTTTACTCCTTGACACCTCATTGCATTCGTTTCTGTATATTCCTTTTTGCCGGTATGGTAACCCTTTTCCTTCCCAGCTGCGGAGGGCAAACCTACCCCCAGGGGGCATTCCTGTATAATTACCACTGCGCCAGTTGCCATATGGAAGACGGACAAGGCCTGGTCGGAAATATTCCTCCCCTGGCTGGATCCGACAAGATCCGAAAAGACCCAGCTTATATGAGCTGCGTTATCCGCATGGGGGTACAGGGGCCGATCGAAATTGATGGAGTACTCTACAATCAAGCTATGCCAGGGAACAAAGACCTGACCGAGTTCGAGATTACCAATATCATCAACTATATAAATCAGGCCTGGGGAAATGATTTTGGGTATACCTCCGTAGGGGAAGTACGGGAAAAGCTTGACGCCTGTACTCCCAAATAGTTAAAATTTCCAAAGCCGCTGCAGCCATTTGCCATGGATTTGCTACCTTTCGGAGACTTGATTTGAGGCTGTATCAAATGGGCTTGCAAATTACAAGCTCAAAAACCGATGGTACCAACTATGTTGCAACGATCTTTATCCTTTTTCTTCGTTCTTATTCTATTTTTTGCGGGCAGTTTCTCCCTTTTGGGGCAAAAGTTCCAGATTGTGCCTACAGCAGACACACTCTACGTGTGTCCCGGTAATGCCATACAATTATCTGCCTCCGGAGCAGACCGATATTTTTGGTCTCCTCCAGCTATTATGGATAATCCACAGGCAGCTACGGTCAATGCATCACCCACACAGACCACCCTGGTCACCGTAAGGGCAGATGTAGAAGGGCAAACAGTTTTTGATACCGTTGTCCTGGTTCTTGCCACCCCCCTCATCGATGAAATTGTGACTGATGCGAGCTTCCCGATCTGCCGGGGAGAAACCGTCACCTTTCAGGCCGTGAATAATGTGGGGGATCAGGGCTTTAGCTGGAGTCCGGCTGAAAGTCTGGATAACGATACGACGGGTACGGTGCTGGCTCGTCCCCTGGAAACGACCACCTACACGGCCCGGGTAGATATAAACGGATGTACAGACGAAGCGGAGATCAGGGTCGAAGTTCGAAATGAACGGGTAGACCTCCTTCCCGACAGTTCCTTTCTGTGTGAGGGAGAACAGGATACCCTATCCGTATCTTTCAATGCGGGTACCGCAGAGACCATCCGCTGGTTCCCGTCAGAAGGCCTGAGTGACACTACCGGTCTGGATGTCATTGCTCAGCCCAAAGTGACCACCATCTATTTTGTAGAGCAAACCACGAATAATTGTGTCCTACTCGATTCGGTTATAGTCCGAATTGATTCTTTACCAGACTTAAGCCTGCAGGCTGATCCACAAAAGGATATCTATTGTGTTGGAGAAACGGTTACTCTTTTCTCCCCTACCTTTGAGACCAGCAATTTTCCGATCATCCAACAGCAGTGGGTCAGTGCCCTGGGAGCTGAAACACCCGACACCTTATTCAACTTGGTTTTTGTAGCCCAGGACAGCTCCGCTTTTTACACCCGGATCACCCGAAATGGTGGCTGTGTGGATAGCTCAAAGATATTCATTGAGGTAGTTCCTCCCAAGGAGATCACCATCGAGCCGGTCGATCCCCTCATCTGTCCCGGTGAAACAGTAACACTGGAGGCCAGTTTTGAAGGGGAAGGCGAGATCATGTGGGAACCTCAGGAAAATATCAGTTGTATCGATTGTAAAACCCCTACCGTAAACCCTCTGGTCACCACCGCTTACACTATTACGGTAGAAGACAGGGGATGCCCTTCAAGTGCCAGCAGAACGGTAGAAGTGCTTCCTCAGCCGACTATTCAGCTCAACGGGAATCCGGTTATTTGCTTTGGTGAATCCATCCAGTTAAACCTCCAGGCAGATGACCAATCAATTTACGAATGGACCTCTCCCGATGATGCCGACTTTAGCTCTACCGATCCCCAGCTTGTTGTTAATCCGCCGGTCACCACTACCTATGTACTGACTGCACAACTGGGTGATTGCCAGCCTGTCCAGGAATCCATTACAGTAGTCGTTGTCCAGGATCAAACCGTTGCCGTTTCTGGCGATCAGACCATTTGCCCGGGAGATCCTGTAACCCTAACCGCCGAAGGAACTGCCCCGACCGGCGTTCCCGAAACCTACCAATGGACCTGGAATGGGAATGTGGCCAATGGGCCCATGCTTACCGTTGATGACCTGGAAACCACCACTGTATTCACCTTAACCTATGTTTACGGACCCAATTGCGGAGTGGTTACGGAAACGGTTACCGTGATCGTAGAAGATGCACCGGTAATAACCGGCTTTGATTTCGTACCCGAAAATGCGATCCAAACAGGAGTTGCTCTGGGCGACCAGGTAATGGTGGGCGTAAGCACAGAACCAGCTAACCCAGTTGGTGTTACCTACAACTGGACCGCCAACGGAACACCCCTTGAAGGAAATGGCCCCACCATTACAGATGAGCCCACTGAAAACCCAACTGTGTATATGGTGACCATTACTTCAGACAATGGTTGTACCGTTTCTGCCACTACTCCCCCGATCCCGGTTACAGAACCGGTTTTCGAGATCCCCAATGCCTTTACCCCGGATGGCGATAACGTAAATGATAATTTTAATGTACTCTTCAACGGAAACATTCAGGTAAGAACCTTCCAGGTTTTCAACCGCTGGGGTAAAATCGTCTATGATAATGATGATCTTACCAACGGCTGGGACGGAACAATTGAAGGAGAACCTGCTCCTTCAGATGTTTATGTATACCGTATCCAACTGATTTACCCCGATGGAAGGGAGTTTACGCGCTCTGGAGATGTAACCCTTATTCGATAAACGTTCAATTTTATGGTTGAAAACAAGCTCGGGTATTGCCTGGGCTTGTTTTTTTCTTTAACTTGCAAATACCTTGTTTTGACCTTCACGCCTGCGATCATACAATGTACTACGGATACCAGGACAGCTGCAGAAGCTATTGCCAACGCCCTTTTAGAAAAGCACCTGGCAGCCTGTGTCCAACTCATGCCCATTCAAAGCCATTTTGTTTGGGATGGTAAAACAGAAAAGGCCTCCGAGTACCTTTTGTTGATCAAAACGCAAGCTGAGCTCTATGCTGAGGTCGAAGCCACCATTCTTCAACTCCACTCCTACGATACCCCGGAAATTTTGCTATGTCCGGTAGCTCAGGGACTACCTGCCTATCTTTTTTGGATGAAAGAACAAACAACTGACGAAATGCAGTAGGTATCCCCAAACTCAAAGCGCCCACAAAAAACAAACTATGAACTTCTCGCAACATCTGTGGGCTGGAAGGGTACTACCCTTATGCCTGATCCCCCTATTTGTGGCCATGATCCAGGAGGGATCATTTGCTCAAACGGCCTTTCCACCTCCGGCGGGTGCTGCCGCCTCAGGAATGGGGTACACTGGTTTGAATATAGGGGGTGCTGGGGGCGCTTTTATCAACCCGGCAAGTTTAGCAAAGACCGATCAGGCAGCATTCCTGCTTTTTGGGGAAAGACGGTTTGGCTTAAATGAACTGGATCATTTTGCACTGGCAGGAAGTATCCGGCTTCATCCCAATAGTGTATTGGGGCTAAGTATTACTCAATTCGGTGATAAAGGCTATCTGGAAAACCGCCTGGGGGCTGCTTTTGCCCTGGAAGTGGAAAAAGGCCTAAGCCTGGGGCTGCAGTTGATGGGCTGGCGCAGGGCCATCCCTGAAGCAGCGCCCCTTTTCCTCGTTTTAGCTGAGGCCGGCCTTTGGTTTAAAGCTTCTGAGCATTTGGAGTTCGGGTGTTCCATTTACAACCCGGGACGTGCAGGCAGGGAGCTGGAATTGCAACTTCCGGCATTCATCCGATTGGGATTACAATGGAAGCCTACCCTTAATGTTCAGGCGAATCTGGAGCTGGAAAAAGGACTCCATTACCCGCTTTCCCCAGCCTTTGGACTCGAATACCGGCCCAGCGCTCAACTTGCTATTCGTACGGGAGCCCGCCTCTCGCCTGTCGAGTGGACCAGTGGCCTAGGGCTGCCGCTGGGCCAAAGGCTCCGTTTTGATTTTGCCGCCGCCTGGCATCCCTTCCTTGGGTGGAGTCCATCCTTAAGTATTTCCACCAACTGGGATCGGTGAGCGCACCCGGAAGTGTCTTTTTAACTATATTCGACCTTCTTCCTTTTCTGGTTTAGAAGAAGTTTACGCCAAACGCCTTTAACCCTACTTAAGCATTTACAAATGAACGTCCTGATCGTCACCGCCACCCCTTTTGAAATCAACCCGCTTGTAAAACACCTGCAAAAGAATTGGGTAGAAGTTGACCCAGGCCATTACCAGAAAGGTCAAAAACAACTGAACCTGTTAAATACCGGAGTGGGGATGATGGCCACCAGTTGGTATTTGAGCCGAGAACTCCTGCAAGGAGATTACCAACTGGCATTGAACTTGGGGGTAGCCGGTAGTTTTCGCCGGGACTGGCCCTTAGGAATGGTGCTTCACGTTATTTCGGAATCTTTCGGTGACCTGGGTGTAGAAGAAGCTGACGGTAGCTTTACCGATCTTTTCGAACTCGGCTTAAAAGAACCGGAGGAGCCACCCTTTGTTAAGGGAAAGTTGTTGAATCAGCAAGCAGCTCTTTTTGATTTTTTACCCAAAGCGCATGGTTTGACCGTTAACAAGGTGCATGGTACAGCAGAAAGCATCCGAAAGATCCGTCAAAAATATCCTGAAGCAGAAGTGGAAAGCATGGAAGGAGCAGCCTTTTTTCACGCTTGCTTATTAGCAAAAATCCCTTTTTTGGAGATCAGGGCAATTTCTAATTATGTAGAAACGCGCATGCGGGAAAACTGGGAAATGGAAAAGGCCATTGATAACCTCAATACCGTAGCCATCGAACTGCTGAAAAGTCTTTAAGCCTTCGGGGCCTAGTAAACCCTTTCCCAATCCTGGCAACACTGTAATAATTACCAGAATTGATCCGCCAGGTTTTCCGGGGAATGCTTTTCGCTTTTCGGATCGATCATTCCCGCAACCGATAACAATCTCACATAGATCCCCTTCTCTTTTAAAGCAAGATGTAGCTGGTGTACTATATTTCGGGTTACGGCTTTTGCAAGCGATAAACTACCAAAATCCGGATCGGGGTACATGGCCGATCCTCCACCCGTAACCAATATACTCCCCTTTACGGCAGCAAGTTGATCCCTAACGGTTTTAGCCGCTTCAAATAGACTGGCAACATTGACAAATATATCCTTACTCAACTCTTCATAGGCATCCTCCAGTATCGGACGCCATCTGAATCGAACAGCATTGTATTGAAGCACCTCCAGAGGGGGAAATTTTTCCAGTAGCCTCTCTATAGCTGAACGGATCTGGCCTGGATCGCTGGCATCAGCGGTAGTAAATTCCGCAGCAACCCCTTTAGCAGCCAGCTCCATTTTTAAGTTCGCCAGTTTTTCCGGTGTTCTTCCGATCATATCGATAGTATACCCTTCTGCCCCAAAGCGTTCCGCAATTCCCATGCTTAAACCGGGCCCCATGCCCATCAGGATGATTGATTTTGACACGTAGTTTTTAGTTAAAATGGCTATTTATTGGAAAAAAGGGCTTATTCCCTGTTTTGGTGAACTGAATCCATTCTTTAAAAGGTTCTTACCAGCATTTATTTTCGAGCATGGCAATCAGTGGCCTTCCTGCAGCAGCTCCTAAAATAAGAACATTCCGAACCGGGTACTTAACCCAACTTCAGTTCTTCCTGAGTACATTCGCTGACAAGTTTTTAAGAGCTGAAATGGGACAGGTTCCCCCGCAAGAGTCCCTTTTCATTTTTTAACCAGGAAGTAACCATTGCTCCAAAATAGTTTTCGATTTACCTCCCAAGGGCCGGCTCTTTCCACTCTGATCATCTACCTGTACGATTACCGTTTCCGCCCGCGCTACCGGTTGATCATTTTGAAAAAGCTGCTGGAATAAGGTCATGGAACTGTTACCGATCTTAAGCAAGCCGGTGCCAATATCCACTCGACCCGGCCAGTGAAGTTCCCTAAGAAATTGAAGGTTTAGAGAAGCAATCACAAAACTGGCTCCCTCCGCCAGCACAGGATGCTCAGAATGGTATAAAAAACTTACTCACCCAGTTTTCAAAAAAGAAGTGAACACGGCATTATTGACATGTCCTTGCCGATCGGTATCCGAGTAGCGAATAAGATCAAATGTTCTAAGGGGAAAATCTTTCAGCTTGATTAGGTCCACTATCCGGTAATTCGATTTTTTTGAAAAACCCAACTGATCAGGTTTCTTTGATCAATAATGATATCCGCCTCCCCCAACAGGACCTCCTCTACCGGAAGGCGATGGTTGGAAGTACTTAGTAGACCCCTTGGGAAGTGGATTTCCACAGGCACCAGATTACCGCTCTGATCGGTCACCCGGGATTTAAAATAAACCACTCCATGTACAGCTCCGTATTGTAACCAGGGATAGGATTTCAATCGAACTACTGCCTTCTGGCCTTCCTGCACCTTCCCGGACCGCTCGAAAGGCAACTGCATCCTGCCGATCAGTTCACTTTTCTTGGAAGGGATCACAACCAGCAACTCCTTTCCCTGACGGACGAATTGTTGCTCTCCTACTGCATTGCCTACAATTTGTACCATACCAGAAACCGGCGCAATAAGGATGTTATCATCCAACCAATCCCGGGTTCTCAGCTTCAGGCGGAAAAAACTATCTTTTAATCGATTGACCGCTTTTTCTTCGATGAGATCATTCCCTTTTTCCAGGTTATCCAACTGATCTTCCAGTTCACCAACCCTCGCCCGCTTAAACCGAATGTCGGCATTGATCTGATCCCGCTGAGCTTTAAGATTAACCAGTTCCTGTTGTGCTTCCCGCAAGGACTCATAGGTGGCCTGGCCATTGTAGGCTCTTTTCTCGATCCGTGCTATCTCTTGATATTGCTGGTCAATACCCTCCGACACCCTGAGCAATTGTTGTTCATCGTACTGTCTGCTATTCCTGAAGTTCCGGATCTGCCGACTCAAAGAGGACCTGCTTCTACTCCCATCTTGAGAGCCGGCCTGCAACTGGCGCAGCGCATCCTGCTGATCAAAAAAATTGAACAAATCGGCCTGTAAATCGCCCAAAATCAGGGTGCGGGGTGGATTAAATTGTAAAAGATCCGATGTGGAAACGGAATCTGACAATCCAAATAGTTGATCCTGCAATTGCAACACATGCTCATACCGGGCCTTATTGCGGAAGACCAGCAGCAATTCGCCCTCCTCGACCATTTGATCATTTTGCACTCTGAGCTCTTCAATATAGTTAGATTCAGGGCTGACCAGCCGCCTGGGTTCTTCGGAATAGGAAACCAGAATGGGGGCAGTGACCTTTTCGGGATATTCGAGAAAAAAAGCCAGATAGGCCAGCAGAATAAAGGCCACAAAAGCAGTCAGAGCGCCCCATCTAAGTAACCAGGGAGGTGGTAAGCTCAGGAGTTCTCTCAATTCTTCACTTCTTTTAGATCTCGCCATTTTAACCAGCTTCTAAACCTGCTCTTTGAAGGTATTTTTCTCGTATAATATCAGCAACAGTAACATTCCGGATGCGGGATTCCAACCAGGAGATAATGTCCAAATACAAAAATGGCCGGCGTTCGAAAGGGTCATTTTCGTGTTTCAGTAGTTTTTCCCGTAACTGTGCAAATTCCCTTTTCATCTCACTTTCCTGCATTCGGGGGGTGCGTCGTAAAAATCGCATGATCTCTTTTTGGACCGCCCCGAGGTCTTCCAGTTTTGAAAGAAAACGATAAACGGATTTTACCTGATATTCTACCAGTTGCTGATTACCCATTTCGAAGTGGGCGATCAGGTTTAATATCCGGGAAAACGCCTGAATATCTCCGCGATAATCGGGATTCTTTTGGTTAATGATCTTATTCAAATAGGTAATGGCTTCATCATTATCCCCGTTGCCAAAATACAAGCAGGCGATCCGGTAATAAAAAACCATTATTCTATGGTGATCCCAGTTGTACCGATCTTCCTCAATGATTTCCATTAAACCGGGGATGAGTTCCAGGCCCTTGTCAAAGGTTCCCTTCATAAAATGCCCCTTGATAGAATGAATATATTTATACAAGAAGTATAACCCTTCAATATTGTGGTTGTAATTGGCCTGTGGGTGCTCTTCCGGAAACTTTAAAAGGCAGCTCAGGGTTTCATCGAACTTCGGATAGTGAAGCACGCTAAAGGTAGCATTCAGCAAATTATGCAGCCCTTTTAGGTATAAAGTCGGGTGCAGCCGAACGAGTTCCGGGCGATCCTGGTAGAGATCGATCCAGCGTTGGGCATAACGGTAGCACTGGATAAATTCCTGGTTCATGAAGTAAAACCAAATGTGCGCCTGGCAGAAATGTAGTTTCCCGTTAAAGTCCAAATCTTCATACCTGATCTTGGGCAGATTGCTGTAGAAAAACTCCCGTAAAAACTGCACATCCTTCGGGTCATGTACGTAGCCGACCTTGAGGTAAAGCCCGTACAATTGCAAGGATAAGTTGGAAAATTGATGGGCAGAATTAATAGTTTGGCTTAACTGAAGGGTTTCCTTAGCCAACTCTTCGGCCCTCCCTTCGATACTCCGGGTGATGTATTGACCTTCTATGTGTTTTTCGAAATCCAGGATCTCCATACTCAGCGCATGATAGGAACCCTGCCCTGATTTGTTCTTAGCCTTTGCCAGCATATCCAAAGCCTGGCGGTACAGCCCCTTATCGTACAATACCTGGGCGTAATCCATCATCTCGCGGATCTGTATAGCTACGACCTGGTTGGCACTCAACAGGCGAAGGCTGATCAACAACTGCTTATACAAATGTGCCTTCAGGTTGGAAAGCTGCCGTTTTTTTATGGAAGGCAACTTTTTAAGTATCAATTGTTCATTGTACTCCTGCCGCTTATCCAAAAAATCAAACAATTGGAGGAATAGAATATCTTCTGAGGCCTGGTTGCGCTTTACAAACAAGCGAAAGTGCCGCTTCTCCGCCCTGGATAAAGACTTAATTAATTGGATGAGATCGTCTGTTTTCTGCTTAGGCATTGTAACAATAAATCCTTTAAAACATTAGCAATCAGCGCTTTCCCAAAAGAGGGGGCTTTTGCCCGCTTGTACTTGAATTCTAATTTGACTTTACCTGAGAGGCTTGTAAAAATATCTTTGGAAAAAGCGAAAATACAAAAACAAAAGCTATCCGCTTGTCCGGTCGTGCCTAATAATTGGACAGTTCATCCAGTCTTCGTATTGTCCTTCACTTGTTTACAACTGGTTATCAGGATGGTTTTCGAAAATTAATCGTATGAGTTCGACTCCTATTCAAATATTTGATACTACCCTCCGTGACGGGGAACAGGTACCGGGTTGCAAACTGGCCACCGAAGCCAAGGTAGAGATCGCCCAGGAACTGGAACGCCTGGGGGTAGACGTGATCGAAGCGGGCTTCCCCATTTCCAGCCCCGGGGACTTTCGGTCTGTTCAGGAAATTGCCCGAAACATAGGGAACGCTACCGTTTGCGGGCTTTCCAGGTCTGTCGAAAAGGATATTAAAACTGCAGCTGAAGCTATCGCCCCGGCGAAAAGACCACGCATTCATACGGGCATTGGCACTTCCGATTCTCATATCCGGTATAAATTTAACAGTACCCGCGACAAAATACTGGAACGGGCAGTGGCAGCTGTGAAATACGCCAAATCCTTTGTAGAGGATGTAGAGTTCTATGCAGAAGATGCCGGCAGGACGGATAATGAGTTCCTGGCCAGGGTCATGGAAGCAGTCATCGCTGCCGGCGCAACAGTGTTGAATATACCGGATACAACGGGTTATTGCCTGCCGGGAGAATACGGTGCAAAGATCCGGTACCTGTATGAAAACGTAAAGGGGATTGAAAAAGCCACTCTTTCCACCCACTGTCATAATGATCTTGGCCTGGCCACTGCCAATTCCATTGCAGGTGTTCAAAATGGTGCCAGGCAGATCGAATGCACCATCAACGGAATCGGTGAACGAGCAGGAAACACTTCATTGGAAGAAGTGGTCATGATCATGCGACAACACCCCCTTCTTTCCTTTGAAACGAATATCAACACCCGTTTACTTAACCCCATCAGCCGGTTGGTCAGCGACCGGATGGGCATGCCTGTACAGCCCAATAAGGCCATCGTGGGTGCCAATGCTTTTGCCCATTCCTCAGGTATTCATCAAGATGGAGTGATCAAGAAACGGGAAACCTACGAGATTATTGATCCCATTGAAGTTGGAGTAGATCATTCGAAGATCGTTTTGACCGCCCGTTCCGGTCGGGCCGCCCTTGCTTTCCGTGCCAAGCAGATCGGATTTAACCTCACCAAGGCTGAATTAGACCTGGTGTATGAGAAATTCCTGAAGCTGGCCGACCAGATCAAAGAAGTCACCGATGATCACTTACGGGAAATGCTTGTGGTTGAAACCGTAGCCTCATAAGTCTATGCAAACATTATTCGATAAAATTTGGGATAGCCATGTAGTTCAGCAGGTGCAGAGGGGACAGCAGGTTTTATATATCGACCGGCATTTTATCCATGAAGTTACCAGTCCTCAGGCTTTTGCAGGGCTGGAAAAAAGAGGGATCCCTGTTTTTCGCCCCGATCAGACCATTGCCACAGCTGATCATAACGTTCCCACGAAAGATCAACATCTACCCATACAGGAACCCCTTTCCCGGAAGCAGGTGGAAACCCTGAAAGAGAATTGCCGGAAATTCGGCATCGAACTGTACGGGCTTGGCCATCCCTACCAGGGGATTGTCCATGTTATTGGCCCTGAATTAGGAATTACCCAGCCGGGAATGACCATTGTATGCGGCGATAGTCACACCAGTACGCATGGCGCCTTTGGGTGTATTGCCTTTGGGATCGGGACCAGCCAGGTGGAACAAACCCTGGCTACTCAATGCTTGCTCCAGCAAAAGCCCAAACGGATGCGCATTGCTGTGGAAGGAGAACTGGCACCCGGTGTACACTCCAAAGACATCATCCTGTTCATCATTGCTCAACTGGGTGTAGGTGGTGCCACCGGCTATTTTGTGGAATATGCCGGGTCAACCATCCGGTCTCTTTCCATGGAAGCCCGTATGACCATTTGCAATATGAGTATTGAAATGGGCGCCCGAGGAGGTTTGATCGCCCCGGATGAAACTACTTTTGCCTATGTAAAAGGCAGGCCGTTCGCTCCCCATGGGGCACAGTTGGAGCAGGCCGTCAAAAAATGGGCAGAACTGAAAACCGATGAAGGGGCTATTTTTGACAAGGAATACACCTTCAAGGCAGAAGACATCCCTCCCATGCTTACCTACGGTACTAACCCGGGAATGGGGATGGGGGTAGATGCTGTTATTCCCCGACAATCAACACATTCCGGGAAGGCCTCCTTTGAAAAATCATTGGAATATATGGGTCTGGAGCCTGGCCGTCAATTATTGGACCACCCCATCGATTATGTATTTATTGGAAGTTGTACCAACTCCCGGATCGAAGACCTGCGCCTGGTAGCCCAGTATGTTCAGGGAAAACAAAAAGCAAAGGGCCTTCAAGTCATGATCGTTCCCGGCTCCAAACAGGTAGAAGCCCAGGCAAAAGAAGAAGGTCTGGATAAGATCTTTAAAGCTGCGGGTTTTGAACTTCGGGAGCCCGGCTGCTCCGCCTGCCTGGGCATGAATGAAGACAAGGTGCCCAGAGAAGCTTATTGTGTGAGTACTTCCAATCGCAATTTCGAAGGCCGTCAGGGCCCCGGGGCAAGGACTATACTGGCAAGTCCTCTAACGGCTGCCGCTACCGCTGTTCATGGTAGAATAGTCGATGTTCGAAAAGAAAAAGGCGCCCTAAGTAATTAAGAAGACCCATGGAAAAATTTACCACCTTAACCTCCACGGCCGTTCCCCTTCCTATTGAAGACATTGATACCGACCAGATCATTCCTGCACGCTTTTTGAAAGCAACCACCCGGGAAGGTTTTGGAGAAAACCTTTTTCGGGACTGGCGCTACCAGGTAGATAGTGCACCAAAACCGGATTTCATTTTAAATAACCCTATGTACAAGGGGAAAATTTTGGTAGCAGGTCGGAACTTTGGTTGTGGTTCCAGCCGCGAACATGCTGCCTGGGCTCTTTTTGATTATGGCTTTCGCGTCGTAATTTCCAGCTTTTTTGCAGATATCTTCCGTGGAAATGCCCTTAATAATGGTTTACTTCCCATTGTTACAACATCAGAAAGCCTGGATAAACTATTTCGGGCAATTGAAGCCAATAATGAGGTGCAGTTTGAGATCAACCTGGAAAAGCAAAGCCTGCGCGTTCCTGAAATTGGGTTGATCGTGCAGTTTGAAATAGACCCATATAAAAAAATGTGTTTGCTGAAGGGATACGACGATATCGACTATTTGCTCAGCATTCGCGAGCATATTGAATCCTTTGAACAAAGTCGGTAAAAACCGCTAATCTATACTCAAATCGTAAAACCAAACATGAAAAAGAAAATCGCTGTGCTGCCCGGTGACGGCATCGGGCCGGAGGTCATTCACCAGGGCGTTAAAGTACTGGATGCCATTGCAGACCGTTTTGATCACTTCTTCGAATATTGTTATGCAGACGTAGGCGCAATCGCCATTGAGCGCACGGGAAATCCCCTTCCTGATAGTACCCTGGAAACTTGTATGCAGGCCGATGGTATCCTTTTTGGAGCTATCGGGCATCCAAAATACGACCACGACCCAACCCTTACAGTCCGACCGGAGCAGGGATTACTCCAATTGCGCAAAAGCCTCGGGTTATTTGCCAATATCCGACCGGTCAAGGCATACGATAATTTATTGCACTTATCACCGCTTCGCTCCAACCGGGTAAAGGGAGTGGATTTTGTAATTTATCGGGAATTGACCAGTGGCATTTACTTTGGTGACCGGGGCCGGGAAGAGAACAAAGCCTGGGATGTTTGCAGCTACCAGGCTGATGAGATCAGCCGGATCGCCCATATGGCTTTTGAATCCGCAGGCCGAAGAAGAAAACGGCTCACGCTGGTTGATAAGGCTAATGTACTGGAAACCTCCAGGCTTTGGCGAGCGGTAGTTCAGGAAATTGCAAAGGACTACCCGCAGGTGGAGTTGAAAACCATGTACGTGGACAATGCCGCCATGCAACTTATCCAATGGCCTAAGGAGTTTGATGTTATCCTGACTTCCAATATGTTTGGAGATATACTATCCGATGAAGCCAGTGTGATCCCCGGTTCTCTGGGTTTACTACCTTCTGCATCGGTAGGGGAAAAAACCTCCTTATTCGAACCCATCCATGGGTCCTATCCACAAGCCGCTGGAGAAGATATTGCCAATCCCATGGCTACCATCCTTTCCGCTGCGCTACTCCTAGAGTCCTTCGAGTTATTCGAAGAAGCCAAAGCCATACAGGTGACGGTCAATAATTTACTGGAAAAAGGGATCGGCACTGCCGAACTGGAGCTGGACAATAAATTTTCCTGTTCCCAGATTGGGGATATGATCGCCTATCTCATTCAGGAAGCAGATTCTCTTCGCATGAATGACGAGAAAATTAAAGAGAGAATATCGACGATCATTTAAGTGGCCGGCACAAAAAATTACGATTTGAGTCTTGGGGGCGGCGTTCCTTTTGGGTAATGTCGCTCCTTTTTCCGCCCAGCCTTATTTGCTGAATTGGACCTGGATGGACGAGCGCTCCAACCACACGATTTGTTCGGTATCGCCCATTATTTCATCCACCAATTCGTAGTCCTTGGCCTCCAATGCATTCATAAATCGGTCTCGTCGGAAATCTTTTTCAAGTTCTCGTCAGGAGTGGCCTGTATTTTTTCCAACAATCGTAAAAAGTGGCTTCTCCATGCGTTCCTGCTCATGGTAGGCGATTCGTACATCTTCCGTATACCCCTGGGCCCCACCTCCTGCAGGATGCATGTGAATGGTAGCATGAGGCAACGCATAACGATGCCCCTTCTCACCAGAGGATAGCAAAACGATTCCCATACTGGTCGTAACCCCAACGGCAGTAGTATAAACCAGTGCCTGAACCATTCGCATGGCATCGTAAATGGTCAAACCTGCATAAACACTGCCTCCTGGGCTATTGATGTACAAATGAATAGGCAAGGTCTGATGTTAACTATTCAGATAAAGCATTTGGGCCACGACCAAATTGGCTACCTGGTCGTTAATACTTGTCCCAAGGAATACGATGCGTTCCTTTAGCAAGAAGGAATAAATATCGTAAGACCTTTCGTTTCGGTCATTTCCATCGACGACCATAGGAATTATGCTGCTATTTAAATTTCGCATCTGTTGGTTGTTTTGGTTCGAAATACATGCTTACCTCCTTCTGCCAGGTTTTATAGGAAGGGGATTCCCAGATTATCTCTCTTATTTCCTTTAATTCCCTTTTAAGTGCTCTTCGTCCGCTCAACCGGATAAGCTTGTATACCCTTTGCTGATCGATGATCTGGCTTGCCCAGTAGGGATCCTTAGACATATTTTGCTGAGCACGGGAGCTTAGTTGCCCGGTCAACAATCGTTCGATCCGGTAGGCTCTATTCCACAATGGTCTCATAACTAGATTGTTTTTGGCGTACCTTTTCCCTTACCTTTTCAAGGCACTTATACTTTTGGACGGTAGCAGACCGGACATTCCTAAACCCAAACCGGGAGGTAATTTCCTGTAAACTCCAGGCATGGTAGTAAAATGCCTGCAACACTTTCAGGCACTTTTTCCCTGCCAATTCAAGCAGGCGGATAAGTCGAAGGTCCGTACGGGATTCAGCGTATAACTGACCGCCTTCATAAGAAATGAATTCGTTTAATGGTTCTAATAGGTTGTTAGGCTGACCTTGATTTCTTTGCTTCCTTAACCACAAGCGTCTGGAAACTTCGCAAAGGTAAGCCTGAGGATTAGATAAATCGGGCAGGGTGTTTTGCCTTGATCTTTCGTAAAGCAGGATCAGACTATCCTGGAAAACATCTTCAGCATCGGCCAGTTGTGCCCCCATACGGGCCAGTCTTCTGGCACCAGCCGAAAAACAATGTAGATACAGATTTTTGAATACCTGCTCCCGGTTTGTTACCAGTTCGGTTGAAAAATTGGATACTTTCTCCATATAAAAGTTGAATGTTTACTTTTAAGTGCCATTTCAGGAGGAAAGTATCACCTTCGAATAGAAAAATTATTCCTGGGCAAGCGTTTCGAAGTTCCCAACGGTGTCAAAATCCCGGAAATCTACGGGGGAGACGCCAGAAACGCCCTCCTGCGCCCAAACGCCGTAAATAACATCTACGGCTTCCATGGTGAGTTTGTTGTGGGTCACGATGATGAACTGGGAGTTATCGGAGAACTTCTTAATGATTTTGTTGAATTTCAAAATATTCGAATCATCCAGGGGCGCATCTACCTCATCGAAAATACAGAAAGGAGCTGGTTTCAGGAGGTAAAGGGCAAAGAGCAAAGCAGTAGCGGTAAGGGTTTTCTCCCCACCGGATAACTGACTTATAGATTGGGGACGTTTTCCCTTGGGTTTAGCTACGATCTCTATCTTCGACTCCAGGGGGTTATCGGGTTCCAACAGCAGGAGGTCACAGTTATCGTCCTTGGTGAAAAGGGAGCGAAATACTTCAATGAAATACAATCGGGTCTTGTCAAAAGCATCCAGGAATTGTGTGGTGGCCGTTTCCTCGATCTCCACTATGGTTTGTTCGAGGGAAGCTTTGGCTTCTAAAATGTCATCGCGTTGTACGGCAATGGAATCGTGCCTTTCCTTCATTTCATTGTAGGCTTCCACTGCCATGGGGTTGATCTCCCCGTAATTGTCGAGTCGGGCCTTTAATTTCGAAACCCGCTCTTTAAGTTCCTCAAAGGCCTGGTCCCCCTTTGGATCCTGGTTGATAATATCATTGATCCCAATGTCGAATTCAATTCTTAGGCGTTGGCTGATCGAACCGATCTCATACTTCAGCTCGTTGAAGCGATCCTTTAAGGTGTTGATAAGGATCTGAGCATCCTGCTGCTTGCGATTGAGCGTCCTTAATTGCTCTTCCAGTTCTGTAATGCCGCTACGGGCCTGGAAATAGGTTTGTTCCGCTTCAGAAAGGGAAGTCTCTCGTTCCTTGCGCTTTGCATAGCCATCTTGGAGCTGGAGTGCCAGGGTTTCCAGATTTGATTGTAGGCGCTCCAACTCGTTGGTGGATTGGGCGTGGAAGACTTGGTTTTCCTCCATTTGGGTACGGGTCTCGGTCAATTGTTTTTCCCGAAAATTTAATTCTCGCTGGTGCGCTCCGGTTTTGTTTTGCTGGCGTATAAAGGCTATGTTCTTATTATTATAGGCAGTGGAGGCTGCACTTAATTGCTCGGCCAATTGCCTGTAATCCCCATCTATGGCGGAGATCTTGTCCCGGGCAGATTGCAGGGCCGCCTGCTCTTCATCCAGTTTGGAGTCAATTTCCTGGTTGGCCTCCTCCAACTCCCCGAACTGCTGTTCCAGAGCTTTAATTTTGACATCCAGGTCGTTCGAAAAGGATTCGAAATTTTCCAGGCGGGTGGCCAAAGAAACCTTTTCCTGCTCCAGGCGGGCAATCTGGGTTCGTTGTTCATCGATGGCACGATCCGAACGTTCCGCCTTTAGGCGTTGTATCTTTTCCTGCAAATTAAAGTAGTCGGAAGAGATCCGGTTTTCTTCCCGCTCGGCTTTGGAGATCGCCGCATCAAGTACCTCCAAATTCTTTTTCCGACCGATCTTCTTCCCTTCGAATAACCCAATGGACCCACCGGCCAGACTAAAACGACGTTTGATAAATCGCCCGGATCGGCTTAATAAGACAATATTGCTATCGGGTAATTCACCCTTTGCTTCCTCCTGATCGGTCAATAGAACGTTTTCCAATAAATACCCGCAAAGGCTTCGATACCTGTCCTCCGTTTCGATCAGATCCACCGCTCTTTGCGTATCCGGCAAGAGGGTCATTGGAGGCTGATAATTCTTAAAGGTATCCAGCACAAAAAAATTGGCCTTCCCTTTCTGGCTTTTCCCCAAAAGTCGAATAGCCGCGTAGGCATCTTCCAGTTTTTCAACCACGTAATAGTTTAGAAAGGGTTCCAGGTAGTTTTCGATAGCTACCCGATATTCCTCCTTTACATAGATGAGGTCTGATAAAAGAGGAGCCTCTCTCCCCCACTCCTGATTTTGGTTTAAGAATCGAATGGATTCAGGGAAGCCTTCGAGCTTTTCCACCATACTTTTGGTGAGCTTGTATTCATTTCGCTTGGCATCCAGCCCCCGTCGTACGGCAGCCATTTTTCGGTTAAACTCCTCCAGGTCTTTTTCGGACTGCTCAATATTGGCCTGTCTTTTTTCTTCCGCAGCTTGAAGCTCTTCCAACATGCGCTGCTGTTCCCGGAGCCGTTTTTCGACCTCTTTGATCTTGGCTTTCAGGAGGTCGGTCTCTCCCTTTCTACGCTCCACCTCCTCGGCATTGCGCTCTTTTTCTCGCTGGGCTCCTTCCATTTGATTACTGTTGACGGCCCGTTGTTTTTCCAGCTCAAATAAGCGGCGTTCGATGGTTTGCTGAGCGGCCACTATCTTATCGAGATCAGATTTTCTGGCGCCATGGCTTTCCCGGATGCTCCTCAATTCCTTTTCTGCTTCCTCCAGTTCAAGTTCAAGTCGGGATTCTACCCTTTTTTCCTGGTTCAATTCTGACCTAAAATGCTCAATATCTTCTTCCAGTTGATGAATACGGCTTTCTGCGTCTGTTATGGAAGCTTCCAGTTTTGTCCGATTCTGTTGAACAAACTCCTGCTTTTGCTGCAGCATTTGCCGTTCATTTTCCATGTTCCGGATGCTACCAACCAGATGGTTCAAGTCCCGCTGGCGTTCGCTAAGGGCCTTTTCCTTATCGACGTGCAATTTGCGTTCCTGCTGTAAGCCGGCTTCCGTTTGGGTTACCTGGGCCTCGATCGCCCGATAAGCATCCTGTTCTTTACCGATTTGCTCCTTTACCTGCTGATGGCTTTTTTTGAGCCCTGCCATCTGAAGTAATGCCAGTTCAATACTGTATTCCTTATAGGTCTCTTTTAATTCGAAATAACGCTGGGTGCGCTTGGCTTGCCGTTCCAGGGCCTTGAGGTTAACATTGATCTCATGCAAAAGATCCTCCACCCGTTCCAGGTCTTCGGAAGCGCTTTGGAGTTTATTGAGGGTTTCCCGTTTTCGAATTTTGTATTTCGAAATACCTGCCGCCTGTTCGAACATTCGCCGGCGGGAATTATCTTTGTCGGAAAGGATGTCATCCACCATTCCTAGCGCAATGATGGCATAGGAGTTGGAACCAATGCCGGTATCCAGGAAAAGAGAGGTAATATCTTTCAATCGGCAGGGAACCCCATTGAGTCGGTACTCACTTTCACCGCTTCGATAGAGCATACGGGTAATGGTCACCGCCTGGTACTCCGTGGGAAGAATATGTTTAGTATTCTCAAAGGTCAGTGATACCGCGGCTACGCCGGAGGGCTTTCGTTTTTTGGCGCCATTAAAAATGACACTGGACATTTGATCAAGGCGAAGCTCCTTGCTCTTTTGTTCCCCCAATACCCAACGAATGGCATCCACAATATTTGACTTTCCAGAGCCATTCGGGCCAACGATGCCGATGACATCCTCTTGAAAATTGATCACCGTCTGGTTAGCAAAACTCTTAAACCCTTTTATTTCCAGTTGTTGTAAACGCATATTCTGCCTTATGAGGGGGTTACCTTTCACCAGAGGTGTCTGGTCTAATGAAATACCCTCTGCCTTATTTTTTGAATAGCCGCTAAAAATAATTAATTGAAGACAATTGGCGAAACCAAATAGTCAATAGAAAGGCAGGAATTTACCAGCAGCCCTGAAATCTTAAGAAATAAAGGATTCCCCTTCTTTTTTGATTTGCAGGAATTTAGCGAATCATAACCCCCCTTTTATTCAGGAAAGGAATGGTGGTAAATAAAGTTTCACTGATGCTTCCGGAAACGAAGACATACTTTTTATCATACATATGCTCTTCGAAAGAAAAACTGACCCAATATTCGTTAGTAATACCGAATAGTTTAGTTTGAATGGGTTCGATCTGTGTAAAGGATTTTGGTTGAATAGAGTCGAAGAAATGACGCAGAACGGTGGTTTTCACCTCCCGTCCTTCCAACTCCCCGTACCCCCGGGAATTTACCAGGACATTCTCAAGGGGTTCATTTTTAAAATTGATCAGGAAGCTGTCCCATAATTCCTCATCTTCTTTTCTCGGGACGATTGCAATGGCAACGTCTTTTACCTTTAGATTGGGTATGTCCTTTTTCATATGTTCCGTCTTCATAAGGCAGTAACACCTGGTTCTGCCTGCTCGCGCCACCTGAATTCAAACAAAGCGGCAAAATGTGCTTTCACTTTTGCTTTTACTTCTTCTAGATCGACCCACCTTCCCAGTTCTTTTTCCAGGGAAGTGACTGCCTTATTTTCATCGGCTATGCCGCAGGGAATGATATTATTGAAATGGTCAATAGTGGTGTTGACATTAAATGCGAAGCCGTGCATGCTTACCCAGCGGCTAAGGTGAACACCGATCGCACAGATCTTTCGCGCCGGCAAGCTGTTGGTGGATTCCAGCCACACCCCGGTATATCCTTTTTCCCGAATACCTTTTAGCCCATACTCAGCAATGGTCCGAATGATGGCCTCTTCAATAAAACGAACATAACGATGTACATCTGTAAAAAAGCCTTCCAGGTCGAAAATGGGATAACCAACGATCTGGCCCGGGCCATGGTAGGTAATGTCCCCTCCTCTATTGATCTTGAAAAATTGAAAGCCCTTTGCGCTTAATTGTTCTTCACTCAACAGAAGGTTTTCAAGAGAGCCACTTTTGCCTAGGGTATAAACGGGAGGGTGTTCGCACAAGAGAAAATAATGTTGAAGGGCCTCTGGAGCTTGACCGGTCTCCTGGAGCTTGCGATTGCGCCGTTTACGTTCGATCAGCTCCTTATGCAAACGGGTTTGATGGTCCCAGGCCTCCTGGTAATTAATACACCCCAGATCTTGAAAAACTACTTGCTGCATATCGCTCCTGGTAAAACAAATGTACGGAGAATCAAAACTGGAACCAAGCTGTTTAAAAGAACGGATCAATCCATCAAAAGTTCTTTCCGGACTGAGTATGTCTTCCGAATGGCGGCATAGAGCCGCTCCGCCTCCGGAAAACTAAGGGTCTGTTGACCATCGGAAAACGCCTTTTCAGGACTCGGGTGCACCTCACAAATGAGCCCGTCCGCTCCTGCCATCAATCCCGCCAGGGCCACCTGTGGAACAAACCGACGCAAGCCAATCCCGTGGGAGGGATCTGCGATCACCGGCAGGTGGCTTTTTTCCTTTAGAATGGCTATGGCATTAATATCCATAGTATTCCGATAGGCGTTTTCGAAGGTTCGGATCCCGCGTTCGCATAACAGTATACGTTCATTGCCATTCGAAAAAACATATTCAGCTGATTGCAACAGCTCTTCGATGGTTCCCGACATCCCCCTTTTTAGCAAGACGGGTTTATCCACTTCGCCCAAAGCGTCTAACAGATTGAAATTCTGCGCATTACGCGCCCCCACCTGGAAAATATCTACAAAGTCATGCATATCCTGGATCTGCTCCGGCATCATTACCTCGGTAATGATCTTTATTCCTGCTTTACGCGCATACCCAGCCCATAGTTTTAAGCCTTCCATACCTAAGCCGCGAAAGGAATAGGGAGAGGACCGAGGTTTGTAGACCCCACCTCTCATGATCGGTATTTTATTGGCCTTAAGGTGGGCGATAGTGGCCAGGATCTGCTCTTCGGATTCGATGGAACAAGGGCCCGCCATAATTGCCGGCTGGTCTCCCCCGAGGGTCACCTGGTCTCCAAGATCAATGATCGTTTCCTTAACCTTCCATTTGCGAGAAACCAACTTATAGGCATCACTGACCCGGTGGATATCCCGTACTCCGGGAAGCACGCCGATGGAACGAATATCAATTGTCTTTTTTCCAACGCCAACAATGTATTCCTGGAATTGGGTTTTTACAAGGGTTGGCTTGAAGGCTGCCTCCAGTAACTTTTCGTTCAGGTCCTTTCGCTGGTTTTCCGTAATTGCTGGGGCCAGTTGAATGATCATCCTTTAGTTTTTTTGAGTTATGCGTTCGCCGTCTCTCCACGGATCCCGGCCACAAAGTCCCGGCAGGCCGCTTCCAGGTTTTCGGCCTGGCCGATCTTTCGAATGAAAGCACTGCCAATGATCGCTCCATTCGAATAGGTACAAGCCGTTCGGAAGGACTCCTGATCCGAAATGCCGAATCCGATCAGGCAGGGGTTGTTTAAGTCCAGCTGCTGGATACGATCAAAATAGGCTATCTGTTTTTCGGAGATCTGCCCCGTTTTTCCGGTAATACTAGCATTAGAAACCATATAGATGAACCCATGTGTGAGTTGATCGATTTTTCGAATTCGATCTTCACTGGTTTGTGGAGTTATCAAAAAACTAATGGCAAGCCTAGCCGCTTCCACTTCCTTTTGGTAAAAGGCTTCGTATTCATAAACCGGCAGATCGGGCAGGATCAGGCCATCAATGCCCACCTCCTTACAGTGAGACAGGAATTCAGGAACGCCGAATTGCATGATCTGATTAAAATACCCCATTAAGATCAAAGGTAAGTCGGTTTGCTTTCGAATTCCCGAAAGTTGTTCGAACAAACAAGAGAGGGTCATTCCATTTTTGATGGCTTTGGAGCCGCTCTCCTGAATAGTAGGGCCATCGGCCAGAGGGTCGGAGTAAGGGATTCCGATCTCCACCAGATCTGCTCCGGCCTTTTCAAGGTTCAGGATCAAGGGTATGGTATCCTCCAATTTGGGATAACCGGCAGTGAAATAAATATTCAGAATATCCTTATCCTTGGTTTTAAAAAGTCGTTCTATGCGATTCATAGGTCGGCATTCAGGTATTTAATGAAAGTCTCCAGGTCTTTATCCCCCCTGCCGGAAAGGTTAATGACGATGACCGCTCCATGTTGGTAATCCAAATGATCCAAGGCAGCCAGGGCATGAGCAGTTTCCAGGGCAGGTATAATCCCTTCCTTTTTTGAAAGGTGATAGGCAGCCTGAAGGGCCTCCTTATCAGTAATACTGATGGCCTCTGCTCTTCCGGTGCTGATCAGGTGGGCGTGCATGGGACCGATTCCGGGATAATCCAAGCCGGCGGAGATAGAATAGGGTTCTATGATCTGTCCATCCTGGGTTTGCATTAAAAGTGTACGGCTTCCGTGAATAATTCCCTTTGTCCCCAGGACACTGGTTGCAGCTGACTCGCCACTGTGCACTCCTAAACCCGCGGCCTCTACTGCGATCAGTCGCACCTCTGGGCGGTCGAGATAGTGGTAGTAGATACCTGCTGCATTGCTTCCTCCCCCTACGCAGGCCAAAATGATATCCGGATCTTCTTTGCCGGTCTTTTCTTTTAACTGCCAGCGGGTCTCTTCACTGATCACTGATTGGAAGCGGGCTACCATTTCGGGATAAGGATGCGGACCCACTACACTTCCGATAATGTAGTGCGTATCTTCCGGGTTATTGATCCAGTCCCGGATAGCTTCATTGGTAGCATCTTTCAGGGTTTTACTGCCGCTTTCTGCAGGCCGTACCTCGGCGCCAAGCATTTTCATTCGAGCGACATTCGGGGCCTGTCGCTGGATATCTACTGCTCCCATATAAACGATGCATTCCAGGCCTGCCAGAGCGCAAACGGTAGCAGTGGCCACACCATGTTGTCCGGCACCGGTTTCCGCGATAATCCGCTTTTTCCCCAGGCGTTGGGCCAGCAATATCTGTCCGATGGTGTTATTGACCTTGTGCGCCCCGGTGTGGCAAAGGTCCTCTCGCTTGAGATAAATAGGGGTATTATATTGCTCAGAAAGCCGCTCGGCTAAATATAGTGGGGTCGGCCTGCCAACGAAATCCCGCAATAAGGCATGGAATTCCTGTTGAAAACCAGGATCGGCCATGATGCTTTCATAGCGCTTTTGTAATGCTTCCACATTGGGGTGCAACATCTCAGGGATATAAGCCCCCCCGAATTCTCCGTAATATCCTTTTTGATCTACCATTGCTTAAGAGTGAAAAGTTATAATCGTTATGGTTTGAGTGTTTGTAAAAATTGCCGGATCAAACCGAGATCTTTTATGCCCGGTTCCAGTTCAAATTTGCTATTAATGTCAATCCCGCTCATTTGGGGCATTTGCAGCTCCAGCAGCTTCCCGGCCGAATCCGGACCTATCCCTCCGCTTAAGATAAATGGCGTTGCACCCTCATACTCGGTGAGCAGGTTCCAGTCGAATTGCCGGCCTGTTCCACCATAGCCCGGGCCAGGCGTATCGAATAAAAAATAGCGGCAAAAGGGGGTGTAGGCCTGGGTCTCTTTAAAATCAAATTCCCCGTCTACGGTAAAGGCCTTCACCAGATCCGCAGAGCGGGCGCTACTGGCTTTCCAAAGCATTTGCAGTTCAGAACAAAACCCAGGACTTTCGTTTCCGTGTAACTGGACGAAGTCCAATTCATAATCGTGAACAGCATTTAGAATGGTATTCACTCCGGCATTCACGAATACCCCAAAGCGCTTTTGTGGGATTCGATCCCTGTTTTCCGTCAGCCAGGTATCCAGTCCCGTTTTCTTACCAACAAAACGGGGGCTTTTCTGATAAAAAATAAAGCCCAGCCAATCCACAGACAGTGCACTTACTGCAAGGATATTTTCAGGGGAGCGCAGTCCACAAACCTTTACCTTCATCTTGCTATTGCATTTTCATAAAGTCCTTCAATAAAATCAACCCGCTGGATAAACTCCCGGCATTTCCGATGGGGCTCCGCTTCCTGCATAAAGTATTCCCCGATCAGGAACCCCTGATATCCGGCGCGTTTCAACTCCACTACGGCATTCGGATCACTAATCCCGCTTTCAGAGATCTTAGTGAATTGCTCCTCTATCAGCCCGGCCATTTCCAGAGAAGTCTGGATGCTTACGCTAAAGTCCTTTAAGTTTCGGTTATTCACCCCCACGAGGGTGACTTTGTCTGTTAACTTTTCCAACTGTTCGGGAGCGTGCAATTCCATCAACACCTCCAAACCCAGTCTCTGTGCAAAATCCGCCAGTTGGGCTACTTCTTCCTTTTCCAGACATTCGGCAATAAGTAACACGGCATCCGCCCCGATAGATTTCGCCTCTATGATCTGGTATTCATCAATGACAAACTCTTTACGAAGGATGGGGCAAAAGTTGTAATCTCTGGCGATAGTCAGGTCATCACTACTACCTCCGAAAAACGCTTTATCGGTAAGGACGGATAAGGCAGAAGCTCCTGCCTGCATATATCCTATGGTGACCTGCTCTACGGATGCAAAGGGATTGATCTCTCCCTTAGAAGGGGACTTACGCTTAAATTCAGCAATGACCCCAGACTTATCCGGTCGCAATAGATATTCTTTCAGGGAAACACAAGGCGTTTCGAAATACAGACTTTTTTCCAGCAAGGCTGCCGGGTAAAGCGACTTCCGTTCCGCTACCTCCTTTCTTTTATGGGCGATGATCTTTTCGAGTATGTCCATGAGCTCTATTTTATCAATTTTTGGAGTTTTTCAAATGCAGCACCGCTTTCAATGCTCTCCCTGGCTTCAGCAAAGGAATCCTTCAGGGATTGTTTTGGTTTAATGGTGCTAATGGCCAGTCCTGCATTTGCTATCACTACGGCCTTTTGAGTTTCGGGAGCTTCATTTTTCAGGATACTAAGAAAAATGTCTGCCGCTTCTTCCGGGGTCTCCCCTCCATACAATTCCTCGGCATGTACTTTGGGCAACCCCAGGTCTTCCGGGCTGTAAACCCGTTCGGTTTCATTTGTCCTGACTTTGAAGTCCCCCGTGAGGGATATCTCATCGTAGCCATCTAGGGCATAAACAATAGAAAACCGCCTTCCCGATTGTTGCATAATATACTGATACAAACGGGACAATTCCATGGAGAAGGTCCCAAACAATTGATACTTTGGTTCAACGGGGTTGACCAACGGGCCGAGCATATTAAAAAAAGTCTTTACCCCCAGGTCCCGCCGAACAGGAACCACCTCCTTCATGGCCGGATGGAATAAAGGCGCATGGAGAAAACAAAGGTTGGCCTCATCCAACTGACGCTGAAGCTTTTCCTCCTCATTGGTAAACGCATAGCCCAGGGCAAGCAGAACATTCGAGGAACCCACCGCCGAGGACACTCCATAGCTACCGTGTTTGGTCACTTTATACCCGGCCCCCGCCACCACCACGCAGGAAGCTGTCGAGATATTAAAGGTGTTTTTGCCATCCCCACCGGTCCCAACGATATCTATAGTTTCCCCTCCGTTTAGCTGGAGGGGTACGCACAACTCCAACAAGGCATCGCGAAAACCCTGTAGTTCCGACAGGGTGATCTGACGCATGTTGAAAACGGTGGTAAAAGCACTGATCTGGGTGTGATTGTATTGACCTCTCGAAATATCGAATAGCGTTTGCCGCGCCTCTTCCCGGCTTAGCTTATTATGTTCGAATAAACGTAAGAGCAGATTTTTCAATTTCTTTTGATTTTCGATGTAGCAGTTCACTGTTTAATAATGGCGCGGGTAGACGACCAGACCTGCAGGCCGCAATGTACCAACCAATTGGCCAGTAGTTTTTTCCCGTCGGGGGTCATGATCGATTCCGGATGGAATTGAAGACCAAACAGATCGAAAACCCGATGACGCATAGCCATGATTTGCCCCTGGCTATCGAGAGCCGTTACGATCAACTCTTCAGGAAGTTCTTCAGGTGAAACAACCCAACTGTGGTACCGCCCGCCTTCGATCTGCGGGGGCAGATCGGCAAATAAGGGGTCTTCCGGATCCAACAGCCGGATAGGACTGGCAATGCCATGATAAACGCGTTCCAGATTTTCCAGCTTGGCCCCAAATGCTTCTCCTATGGCCTGGTGGCCCAGACAAACTCCAAGTATGCGTTTGGAAGCGGAATAGCGTTGAAGCAATTCCGGCATAATTCCTGCCTCTGAAGGTAAACCTGGACCAGGTGAAAGCAGTATGAGATCATAAGCAGCCACCGCTTCCAGATCGATAGCATCATTGCGGAACACATCCACCTTTCGTTTGAGCAATTCCTCCACATATTGGACCAGGTTATAGGTGAAAGAATCATAATTGTCGAGTACCAGAATGTTCATTAGCTCTTTATTGACTTAAGGCGGACCGCCTTGGTTTTATATTTTCTCTGCCTCTTTCAAGGCTTTTTTCAAAGCCCCTAATTTGTTGTTGACCTCCTGAAGTTCACTTTCCTCCCTGCTGGATTCTACAATCCCTGCTCCTGCCTGGGAGTATAGGGTATTATCCATGCTGAGAAAGGAGCGGATAACAATAGCCTGGTTGATCTCCCCATCAAATCCCAAGAGGCCGATGCTTCCTCCGTAAAAGGAGCGGTGGCGGTTCTCATACTGGTTGATCAATTCAATGGCCTTGTATTTTGGAGCTCCGGAAAGGGTGCCGGCGGGAAAAGTATCCCCAAATATTCGAATGGGATTTGCATCCGGCCCAAGGTCGCCTTCCACCGTGCTGGTCAAATGAATGACATGACTGAAAAACTGGATCTCTTTCAGTTTGGTCACCCGCACCTGCTCTGCATGTCGACTCAGATCATTACGGGCGAGGTCCACCAGCATAATATGTTCGGCATTTTCCTTGGGATCCCGGGCCAGTGCCTGGGCATTTTGGGCATCCTCCTCATTATCACCCGTCCGGCGATAGGTTCCGGCAATCGGGTTTACCCGGGCCACTCCATCCTTAACCGCCATTTGGATCTCTGGGGAGGAACCAAATATCTTGTAGCTACCATAATCAAAGTAAAATAAATAGGGAGAAGGATTAATCGACCGCAGAACCCGGTAAACATTAAAATCATCTCCTTTAAACTGCTGGGCAAACTGCCGAGAAAAAACGATCTGGAAAACATCCCCCCTTTTACAGTGCTCCTTACCGATAGTAACCAATTCTTTAAACGCCTCATCGGTAAGATTACTCGATTCTTCCCCATCGACCTGGAAAGAGTGGTAAGGTATGCGTTCACTACTTAGCAATCGCTCCAGCCGATCTAATTCGCTATCCTGGTCGGAAAGTAGATTTTCCAGCAGGTATAATTCATTTTTGAAATGGTTAACGGCAATGACAAACCTATGCAGGTGAAATCGTAAATCCGGTATATCAAAATACCGTTTGTTCGAATCGAATCTTAGGGTATCAAAATACTGTACTGCATCAAAGCCCACATGACCAAAAAATCCGTTCGTTACCGGCAAATCGGTACCGGATTCTATTTCAAACTGCTGAATGAATTCGAGCAAGGCATCGGGAACATTTTCTTCCTCTTTTAGCATTCTCCGTTCAATGGGGCTGCTGGGTAGCTCCTTGCGGAGCTCCCCATTTTTGACCTCGAAGCCGGCAATCCGCTGTAGGCCGATGAAAGAAAAACAATCTTCCGCACTGCTAAAATCATTACTTTCCAAGAGGACGGGCATGGTGTAGTGGTCTCGAACCTTTAAATAAAGAGAAACGGGCGTAAGCATATCTGCCAGGCGTCTTCGAGCCAGGGTACGGATCTTGATCTTTGAGGAAACCGAAATAGCCATAGGACTAAATTTTAATGTGAACTTGCTTAGGTTCATCCGGGGTTTGTAGCTCCAAAAATTGGGTCCTTCCTTTTCGCAACAGCCTCTGCATACAGTTAAAAATCAAAAGCGGCTTGTCGAGTGCTCGACAAGCCGCTTTTGATTATGTTTGGCAAACGCAGGCAGTCTTCACTCGGATCTCGAATGGATAGCATACCACCACCAATTGTTTGCTTGAAAATTCATTTTGCTTTTAATTCTCCTTCAAAGATAGGTGAAGGTTTGGCAAATTTTCAAAGAAATTCAAAGTTTTTTTTTTAAAGCACCCATCCTAGGTTACTCCTTGGCAAAGAGCACTTCATTGTCTTCCCCGTTCCAAACCTTCCTTGTACACCCGAAGGCAGCGTTCCCTGGCTTCTTTATGATCGACGATGGGCTTAGGGTATTGGTCCGTGTCGTACTCTGGCACCCATTCCCAGACATACTTCAGGTCCGGATCAAATTTTTTCAGTTGGGATGTAGGGTTGAAAATTCGAAAATAGGGCGCTGCATCGGTACCACTGCCCGCTGCCCATTGCCAGCCTCCATTATTGGAAGACAATTCAAAATCCAGCAATTTGCGCGCAAACCAGGCTTCCCCCCAACGCCAATCGATCAAAAGGTGCTTGGTTAAAAAAGAGGCCGTCAGCATTCGAACCCGGTTATGCATATAGCCGGTTTCCGCAAGTTCGCGCATACCGGCATCCACCATTGGGAAGCCCGTTTTTCCAGCTTTCCATTTTTCGAACTCCTCTTCATTATTCCGCCATTCAATAGCATCGTATTCCGGTCGAAAAGATTGATGTACCACCCGTGGGAATTGATCCAGGATCATGGCGTAAAAGTCCCGCCAAATCAACTCATTAAGGTAGGTATCATTGAGCTTTTGAGCTTTGCGAGCCTTTTCCCGGATGCTAATGGTACCGAATCTAAAATGGATCCCCAGGCGGGATGTTCCGTTTTCCACAGCCGGGAAATTCCTGGTCTTGTCGTAGTTTTTGATCACACCCTGTTTGACGGATTTATCCGGAAGAGGAATGGAACTTTCCCGAAACCCCATATCCTTCAGGCTTGGCAGCGCAAAGGGTTCTTCGACTTTTGCAAAATTCGAAAAATAGTCTTCTGTTGGATAGGATTGGAAATAGTAAGAGAGGTGTTGATTTACCATTTGATCCCCAAAGCGCTTTCGCCACATTCTACCATATGGAGAAAAAACGGTGTAGGCTCCCCCTTCCTTCTTTTCCACTTCCAAGCCTTCGAAGATCACCTGGTCTTTATAGGTTTTAAATTCAATTCCTTTATCGGAAAGCAATTCCTTTACCGCTTGATCGCGCTTTTTGGCATAGGGTTCGTAATCGTGGTTGGTGTAGACCACCCGGATGTCAAAGGTCTCCATCAATCGGGAAAGCACTGCTTCGGGCTTGCCGTAAGCTACATAAAGGCCACTACCCTGCCCCTTCAGTTTTTCTTGCAAAGCCGACACTGCCCGGTGAATAAAGGTAAGCCGGGCATCGTCCTGGTCTTCCAATTCGTCCAGGATATTTTTATCGAAGATGAAAACGGGTAATACCGGAAGGTCTCCTTTCAAGGCATGATAAAGTCCGGCGTTATCCTCTAATCGCAGGTCCCTTCTAAACCAAAATAAAGCAAGGGGGCTATCCATCTATAAAAATTTTGAAGAATGCTTATTTTTCGTTTTTTGTAAAATCAACTTAATAACCACAAGCAGGGCTCCATGTTCAAGAAAGTCTTTTTTCTAGTGGCCGCTACACTGGCCTTCACGGCCTGTCAACCCGATCAGCAACTCAAAAACGAAATTGAACAATTGGAGGCGGAGGCCGGTGAATCGCCAAGTCCTGAGCAGGCAGAAGCTTTGATTGCTGCTTATGACAGTTTTACTGTCACTTTCCCGGCTAAGCACGAAACTATCTCTCATTACCTCTTTCGGGAGGCGGGTCTGTACTATCGAATGAGGGCCTACAGCCAATCCATTGAAGCCCTGGAGACGGCCATTCGAGATCATCACCAGGGCAGCCAAACTGCGGAAAATGCCCTCTTCCTGGGAACCATTTTCGAAGAGGTCCTTAGTAATCCAAGGACTGCTAACACCATTTTCGCCGCCGGATTAACTGCTTTTCCGGATCATCAGGGACTACAGGAGAAATGGGATGACTCGTCAAATACCCTCACTTATTTACTGGAAGATTACAAAGAGACGCTCTTGGGCCCTACCGGAAGAAATACAGCATCTTCAGCCAGCCAGTTTATACGGGCCCGCTACTATGCAGCCATTATTGCCCAAGAACACCCTTTAGCAGTTGATTACCTGATGGAAGCAGGGGAAGTTGCCATGGGGGCAGGTGCCTTTACCAAAGCGCTGGAATTGTACGATCTGTTGCTTGACCGACACTCAGGAGCTCCTCAGGCAGAACAAGCCTTATTCCTGAAGGCATTTTGCCTGGATGAGGGCTTAAAGGATTTTGAGGCAGCGGGGGTCGCCTATGCAGCATTCCTGAAGAAATACCCAAAAAGCGAATTTGCGGACGATGCCCAAACCCTGCTCGAAAACCTTGGCAAAGCCCCCGAAGAGTTAATCCCAGGGGGAAATTAACCGCCTGCTACGCTTTGGTGAAGGTAAACACTATAAAGTTACCCCTCCTCAATTGATTTTGATGGTTTTTCGATCGAAGGGATTGAGTGCCGTACCGGCTACCTTTGCTTCTGCTTCGATCCGATATTCGGATACTGCCTTTTGGAAGTATTTGGCAACCTTTGCGACCCCGCTCAGGAAAAAATTTCGTTCTTCCAAAGCATCCATATTCGATTTCAAGAGGGAAAAGGGTAATTCGAACTCCAGATCGACGGGTTCTTCGGCAGGGATAACAAAGGGGCCCGGTAAATAGGACTCCCCCAGTTGGTATTCATCGGTCAGGCGGTCCTGACCGCGGCCGCGGGCGTAGCGCTCTACCATCGCCAGTTTTATCCCATTGACGGTTTGTGGGTTCAGTGATTGTATGCGTATATGACCCCGGATCAGATCGCTACGGCGATCCAGCACTTCTGGAATAATTAATTCCAGCTTAACTCCTTCAATACCCAACCAACGTTTTACCGATCCAAGCATGGTTCCTAACTTAAGGTACCGTTTCAAAAGCATTTTCGCTTTATCAACGCAAATTTAACACAGGTTTTCCCTTTTGGCTTTGCGGGGAAAGACACCACTTTAAGATAGGGTCCAAATGTTATTGGATGAAAAGTTTACGACTAAATACAAGCCAGACTTGATGAATCCCTATACAAATCGCGCATGCCAACTTTCCTTCAGCGGTTTTAAAAATGCTGAATCGAAGGCTTTTTTAGTGGTCACCAAAGGATCAAAAACAAGCGTTTCACCGGTGATCGTACCTTCCTGGAAGGCTTCGGAAAAATCGGCAGCAGATAGTGTTTTCACTACTTCGTCCCCGTCCAGCAAGGTAAAGGTCATTCGATCGAAAAAGTCCAACTCCAATTGGGCCTGCAAGGTTTTGATAAAGTGCACAGAGGCATCAATAGAGCACCCACTGGCACCGGCCTGGCTTTCATCCGCCATTAAAACGATAAACTGCCCATGCACCACCTTTCCCCAGGCACGCAATTGGCGATTATGGCTTACCCACTGCCGAGCAAAAGCCTGCACCGCTTCCTCTACCTGAGGTAAAAGGGATTCAGGGATGGGCCGGTTGGCCTGGTAAACCCACACTCTGGCGTGATCGGGTATTTGCTGTGTGTCCAATATTGATTTTTTATAAAAACGGTATGGGTCTTGATTTTTACTTGGTCAAAACCCAAGACTAATTAATATTATCAATGATCAGTTCCGCAAGGTCATAAACCATTACTTGATCCTGTTTTTCCTTTGCTTTCATTCCGTCCCCCATCATGGTGAGGCAAAAGGGGCAGTTCGCAGCAATGATGGAGGCCCCGGTTTCCAGGGCTTCTTCTGCCCGTTCAATATTGATGCGTTTTTCCCCAGGTTCATCCTCTTTGAACATCTGGGCACCACCGGCACCGCAGCAAAGCCCCTTGGTTCGACAACGTTTCATTTCCACCAATTCGGCATCTAATGCTTCCAGAACCTTTCTGGGTGCTTCGTAAATGCCATTGGCTCGTCCCAGGTAGCAGGAATCGTGATAGGTTATCCGTTTCCCATTAAATGTTCCTCCCTCCTTCAATTTAATACGTCCCGCATCGATCAATTGTTGAAGTAATTGAGTATGATGGATCACTTCATAGGAGCCGCCCAGTGCAGGATATTCGTTTTTCAGGGTGTTAAAACAATGCGGGCAGGCTGTTACGATCTTTTCGACCCCATACATGTTCAGGGTTTCAATATTCTGTAAAGCCTGCATTTGAAAAACGAACTCGTTGCCGGCTCTGCGGGCGGGATCACCCGTACAGCTTTCTTCATTGCCCAGGATGGCAAAATCCATGCCCACTGCATTCAGAATCTTTACGAATGCGATCGTAACTTTTTGAGCGCGTGCGTCAAAGCTCCCGGCACAGCCCACCCAAAACAGTAGTTCGGGTTGACGACCCTCAGCCTGTAATTCGGCCATGGTGGGGACTTTTAAGTTATTTTCGGTTGTACTCAAGAGACTACTGATTTTCGATTAAAAATATATCCTTCAGACTTCAGGTTATTCAAAAGTTATATCTCCTTTACCCAGTCGGACCGTTCTCCGGGCATTGACCAAACTGCTCCTGAATTTTCAATGGCATTAAACATGGGCAGCCAATCCTGGGGGCCTTCCGAAAGGGTCAGGATCTCATAGCGACGCATTTTCAATATGGGATCCAGTGGGTTTATCAGGACCGGACAGGCTTCAACGCAGGCATTGCAAGTGGTGCAGGCATGTAATTCTTCCCTGCTAATATAGTCGAACAAGTTCTTGCCATCGTCAAAGTTCTCCTTGCTTAATTGGACTCCTTCGCCTCGCAGGTCTTCCCGAATATACTCCGGATTCCCTTCATCCAGCTTTTTGCCGATTTCGGTGGCCCGGTCGCGAATGTCCATCAGAATCTTTCGGGGCGACAATTTTTTACCGGTTAGATTGGCCGGACAAACTGAAGTGCAACGCCCGCATTCCGTGCAACTGTAAGCATCCAGAAGATTTTTCCAACTCAGGTCCATTACATCTTTGGCACCAAACTCGGGAATCTCTTCACTCATATCCGGTTCGCCCTCACTTAACCCCATCATAGATTTCACCTCATTCATGATCTCGGGCATATTGTCCATTTCCCCCCTGGGCTGTTGGCGGGCAAAATAAGTATTTGGAAAGGCCAACAAAATGTGCAGGTGCTTGGAGACGGGAAGGTAATTCAGAAAGGCGAAAACAACCAAAACATGTCCCCACCACCCTATTCGCTCCATCAGGTGTAGGGTTGATTCCGAGGTGCCGACCCATAAGGGCGATAAAAACTTGCTAACAGCAAAACCATACTCATTGTCGTGTAGAGCCATGTCTGCACTGTTCATCAAAAAGATGAAAAAGATCAAAAATATCTCCAGAATAAGAATAATATTGGCATCTTTAAAGGGCCAGCCCTTCATTTCCTCCTTTCGAAAGCGGGGAATGTGCAAAGCATTCCTTCGGATCAAGAATATGATGGTTCCGACCAGGGCCAACACGGATAATATTTCGATAAAACTGATCACGAAGGTGTAGAAACCTCCCAAGAGGGGAAAGAAAAAGCGGTGCTGCCCCGTAAATCCATCAATCAATATTTCAATCAACTCGACCTGGGTGACCACAAAGGCCGCGTAAATAAAAAAATGCATCAGGGCGGGAATCCACCTTGAAAACATCCTGGACTGCCCAAATGCGACAAGGGTCATATTTCGCAAGGCAACCAAATGGCTGCCCGTAAAGGGTTCCGATTGCCCTAAAAGTATATTGCGCCGAAGCTTTAGAAACTGATAGGCAGCGAAACCAAAGGCAGCAAGGGTAATAAGGGTGAAAGCTATTTGTCCGATCATGAAGTAGCGAATTTTCGCTAAGATAATATTCGGTTAACAAATCTTCAAGTAATGCAGAGGCGGAAATTGGAAGGGATTGCTATTTTTACATTCCGTTCAAATTTATAACCTTAGGTCTTTAAGCATCTGCAGCAATGAAATTACTAAATGCCCATCAGATCCAACAAAAAATCAAGCGTCTGGCCATTCAGATGCTGGAAAATAATTTCGGAGCGAAGGAACTTATCCTGGCAGGGATCAATGAGCGGGGCTACCGTTTTGCTGAATTGATTTACGACCAACTGGGCACACTCACCGACATCCCCATCCATCTTACCCACATACGGCTCAGTCCGCAGGACCCTCTAAGGTCAGGTACGGAAATCGACCTGACTGCGGAAGAACTGAATGGGAAAACCATCATCGTGATCGATGATGTGGCCATGAGCGGCCGTACTATTTTTTACGCCTGCAAGCCACTACTGGAGACGCAAGCCGAAAAGGTGGAAGTCTGTGTTCTGGTTGATCGAAAACATAAAGCCTTTCCCGTAAAGGTTGATTACCTCGGCCTTTCGCTGGCCACTACCCTCTATGAAATGATCGAGGTGAAAATATTGCCAGGCGATGAAATGGGTGCCTTTTTGGTCGAACACCTGGAGAAAGACCAATGAACTCCAGGAATAATGGCTGATGGCTGATTTTCAGTCAGCTCGAAGACCAATCCATTTTATTTTTCACCCTAAAATCAAAGATCCCGATAGTCCTCCCGGACGGGATGGAAGACATCGATCACCCGGCAGGCTGTTCTCGCGATGGCCGAATGGGGCACATTGGAATATAATTTAACAATGTCTCCTGCTTTACACAACCTGGTTTGACCGTTGACGGTCATCTCCAATTCTCCTTCCAGTATATTGGTTACCTGCTCATGAGGGTGTTGGTGTTCCGGTAAAATGGCTCCTCCTTCCAGCCGCACATGGGCCACAGTCATGCCTTCCGTGTGCAAAAGTCGCGCATAGATACCGGGAACCAGCTCTTTCTCGGGGATATTCTGAAGGTTCTCGAAACTATTTAGTGTCATTATAAGTCGTTTTTTCGTTTTTGAAGGAAAAGTACCGCCGCTAATTACGTACAACCGGAAAATGCGACCGGCGCCGGCAAAAGAACCTTCCAATGCTGGAGGACTTTCCCGGGAATCCGTCCAGCTAAGGACATACCTCCTACCCTACAATTTTTCTTTTTCGAATAATTCTACCTGGCGGGATCTTGCAGAAAGCCCTTCATTCGCGGGTAGTATGGATTGGGACTCTTTGGGAAGTACCCTGCGGATCAGGCGAAGTTTGTGGGTGTATCGGCCAGTCTCCTCCTGAAAAATCCCGAAATGATCCACCAAGTCAATGCGGACGCGACCGAAAGCGTGGATGATACGGCCGTTGGGCATTAGGAGTCCGGTATGTGTTATCCGGCCGGCCCGGTTTTCAAAAAAAGCGATATCTCCGGGCTGCGCCTGCTCCATAAAGTCAATAGTCTTTCCGACCTCCACCTGTTGAATGGCCTCCCGGGGCAACTTGTGCCCTGCGATACTGAACACCATTTGGACCAGCCCCCCGCTATCCATCCCAAAGGGAGAACGGCCTCCCCATAAAAAGGGAGTATTCAAATATCGACGGGCCAGCTTGAGAATAAAACTGCTATCCGCCCGAACATTCCCGGGGCTCAGGGTTTGACCGCTAAAGGTGAAAAAAGATTCTCCCAGGTGGAAACGGATACCATCAAAGTCCGGCAGACGAGCCCCTAAAGTAATGGGAATAAAAAAGGTATCTCCCATTACCGGTTGCATTAACTCCAAACTGTAGGAAAAATGCTGTTGATAATTATCAAATTCTGAAGGGGTGATCGGCTTGAGCTGGCTGCTTTCTACCCAGCCGACCAGGTTGTCGCTATGGTTTCGCACCCAGGACCACTGTCGGCCTTTGGTGTCCATAATCTCGACCAGTTCGCCAAATAATAACTGGGAGATCATTTCACTTTTATGTGAAGAAGAATTTCGAACGGGAACCACGCTGAGTGGACAGATTGCATGCCGCATGCCCTTTCCTTATGCTGTGTTGTAGTGGAACCGCCTTCCGGAAAAACCCGGAATTTGGTTAATTATGCAATGAGTATAATCAAAATTAACAAAATATCCAATACCCTTTTCGTTTATTCGTTCATTGATTGTTCTTAATCACCTTTTGTTCGAATTGTTAAATGATGAGTCCCGAAAACATGAAGCGACCTTTATTGCCCACCTTCCTTTTCCTTATCTGCTCTTTACCGGCTTTTGCACAGGATCAGCATTTCACCCAGTTCTATGCAGCTCCATTAAACCTTAACCCGGCGCTCACAGGGGCCTTCCCCGGAAAATACCGGATCGGGTTAATTTACCGGGATCAGGGGAGGGAACAATTAGGAGATCCCTATCAAACTTTTTCGGGAGCAGTGGACCTTCGTTTTAACATTAATTCCAACCGAAAGCGCAACAAGGATGCCTTCGGCGGAGGTATTTTGTTTTACAACGATAGAAATGCAACACTTAATTTTTTCACTAATTCCATGGCTTTGTCGGGTGGGTTCCATAAGGCTTTAGGTCCCAAAGGGGATCAGTACCTTTCCTTGGGTGCCCAGGCGGGCATTACCCAACGCAATGTGAACTACGGGGATATTGCCTTTAGTGACCAATTCAATGGTGCCGATGGCTACACCGGCGGTTCCGAGGAAACACTGCCCGAAAACAACTTTGCCTTTGGAGACCTGGCGGTTGGGCTGAACTACAGTTATGCCCCTGAACAAAAGGTAGGGATCTTTGCGGGGGTCGCCCTGCATCATATTCTGGAGCCGGAAGTGAGCTTCTATGCCTCGGAAGAATTGCCGGAGGACCAAAATTCCAGTCCCCTATACATGAAATTATCGGCTCACCTGGGTTTACAGATCCCTATAGGCACTTCCGTGCAGGTACTCCCGCGGGGGCTTTACTACCAGCAAGGGCCGCATAAAGCCCTGAACGCCGGCAGCAACATCCGCTTCTTATTTGATGAGATTAATGGTACGGCCCTGCATGTGGGAAGCTGGGTGCGGGTCGTCGACAATGATGTAGAACAGATAAGCATGGATGCCGTTGTCTTGATGGCTGGCCTGGAATACAGCAATTTCTTACTCGGCTTCAGCTACGATGCGCGGGTGAACAGTATCGTTACCACCAACACCAACCGGGCAGGCGCCTTCGAGATCTCCCTTGCGTATTTGGGCAATTACGACAACGACAGTATTCAGTGCCCAACATTTTGATCGGGCGGAAAAGGGCTCCGCAATAGGTCAATGCATGCGATCGCCGCGCAATTCCAGCTCCTGTATTATTCCGGCTTCGTACTCGAGATAGGCTTTCCAGCGTGCTTTTACGCGATCTTCTGGAAAGTACTTTTTGGCCAGTTCAATAAACAGTACGTAATGCCCGGCTTCGGCCACCATGAATTTGTGGTAAAAATCTTTTAATTCCTCCTCCTGAATATGGAGGCTAAGCAGGCGGAAGCGTTCACAGCTTCGGGCTTCGATCAGGGCGCAGATCAATAATTTTTCGAGTAATTTGTCTTCCCGGCTTCCTCCTTTTTTTTGAAATTCCAGCAGTTTATTGACGTATTCATCCTTACGCTGACGCCCCAGTTGCAGCTTGCGCTTTTCCATTTCCTTTAAAACCATTCGAAAGTGCCCCCATTCCTCTGTAACGATCGGGGCCAGTTCCTGCACCAGTTCCGTTCGTTCCGGATAAGCCTGAATGAGGGAGATGCAAGCCGTAGCGGCTTTTTGTTCGCAATACGCGTGATCGGTCAGTATTTCTTCCAGATCCTTTTCGGCCAGATCCACCCAGCGGGGATCTGTTGGAAGTTTTAGCCCCAACATTTGTACTTCCTGCAATTCCCGCTCCTTCGTACCCATTTTTTATTTATTTTTCTGCGAATATATCTGAATCGAATGGAATGTCAAAGAGCCTTATTTGAACTGGACGATACGGTGACGTACCTGAACTGTGCCTATATGTCCCCCCAACTGAAAGCCTTAACAGCACTAGGCCAGCAGGCGGTAGCCCGAAAAGCGAAGCCCTGGACGGTTTCCGTGGAAGACTTTTTCGCGCCTGTCCACCAGGTCCGGCAATCCTTTGCCCGCTTAATCGGGGATGTAGAAGCTGAAAGAATCGCCATCATCCCCTCCGTTTCCTATGGAATGGCCAATGTGGCGGCCAATCTCCACCTTCAGCCGGAACAAAAGATCATTTTGCTAGAGGAACAGTTCCCCAGCAATTACTACACCTGGAAGGAGGCGGCAGACCGAGCGGGTGCCTCCCTTCAAATTATAAAAGCCCCAACGGCTGATAACCGGGCCGAGGCCTGGAACCAGGCCCTACTGGAGGCCATAGATGATCAAACGGCCCTCGTATCCATGGCCCATATCCATTGGGCCGACGGAACCTGTTTCGACCTGAAAGCAATTCGACAAAAGACAAAAGCTGTTGGAGCCTGGATGGTACTGGATGGAACACAGTCGGTGGGTGCGCTTCCCCTCAATGTGGCCGAACTTCAGCCCGATGCCTTGGTATGTGCCGGGTACAAATGGCTGATGGGACCTTACGCCATGGGGCTTGCCTATTGTGGTCCGGCCCTCGACCAGGGACGCCCCATCGAAGAAAACTGGATCAACCGAAAGCAAAGCGACCAATTCAAAGGCCTGGTCAATTACCAGCCGGAATATCGCCCGCTTGCCGGTCGGTATAATGTAGGGGAACAGAGCAACTTCATTTTGATCCCCATGCAATTGGCTGCTCTTCGCCAATTATCAGACTGGGGAATAGAAGAAATTCAGGCGTATTGCAAAGAGTTAGTCCTTCCCTATGTAGACCGGCTTGAACGACTTGGATGCACCCTGGCCCAACCCGCTTACAGGGCCTATCATCTTCTGGGGATACGGTTTCCTACTACCTCCTTCGCCCAAAGTGTACAATCAGCACTGGAAAAGGAGCGAATACTTGTTTCCTGGAGGGGATCGTCCATGCGGATAGCTCCCCATGTTTACAATACCCGCGAAGAATTCGAACGCTTAGTGGAATGCCTGGAAAAAAAGCTGTAGTTGCAGCGCGTAGTAATTGACCTTTCAATATTACCTCATTCATTAAAAACATCCGTATGAGCATTACTCGTTTCGGGGCTATCGAAACTATTATGAATCGATCTAAAGGAGAAAATGAATACGTAAATATTCCCTCCCACCGTATTTCCACCTTCTTTGGGAAAAACGTATTTAATGATCTTCAAATGCGAGACTATCTCTCGCGGGAAGCCTACAAAAATGTAAAGAAAGCTATTGAGTCCGGAGATAAACTGACCCGGGAGGATGCGGACATAGTGGCGGCGGCAATGAAAAAATGGGCCTTCGATCACAATGTCACCCATTATACGCATTGGTTCCAGCCCCTGACCGGACGAACAGCGGAAAAGCACGATTCCTTTTTTACGATCACTCCGGATGGTGGCGTACTCGAAGAATTTAGTGGAGAGGCCCTTGCCCAGCAAGAACCGGACGGTTCCAGTTTTCCCGGAGGAGGCCTGCGCTCCACCTTTGAAGCCCGGGGTTACACCGCCTGGGACCCTTCCTCCCCTGCATTTATTCTGGAGGTGGGCGAAGGCCGAACACTTTGTATTCCTACTATCTTCGTCACCTACGGCGGGGAATCCCTGGATTATAAATTACCCCTGCTCAAGTCTCAACATTATCTGGAAAAAGGGGCGGTTCCCGTCTGCCAGTTATTTGATGAACAGGTCACCAAGGTAATAGCCACCCTGGGCTGGGAACAAGAATACTTTTTGGTAGACGAAGCGCTATTCAACGCCCGCCCCGACTTAATGATGACAGGGCGAACCCTCCTGGGTAAACACGCCCCCAAAGGACAGCAACTGGATGACCACTATTTCGGGTCTATTCCCGAACGGGTGTATGCCTTTATGCGGGACCTGGAGACGGAATGCCACAAACTGGGGATCCCGGTACGCACCCGCCATAACGAAGTGGGACCCGGACAATACGAACTGGCTCCCATGTTCGAAGAAGTAAACGTTGCCGTCGATCACAACCAATTGCTTATGGACGTGATGGACCGCGTGGCCCTTCGACACCAGTTGCGAGTGCTCCTGCACGAGAAACCCTTTGCCGGAGTAAATGGATCCGGTAAGCACAACAACTGGTCCATGAGTACCAATACCGGGGTCAACCTGTTGGCTCCTGGCTCCAAACCTGGTAAAAACCTTCGGTTTCTAACCTTTTTTGTCAATACCATCATGGCCGTTTACCGGCATGCGGACCTCTTGCGGGCCAGCGTTGCCTCTGCTTCCAATGATCATCGCCTGGGTGCCAATGAGGCGCCTCCCGCCATTATCTCCGTTTTTGTCGGCGCTTCCCTGACCAATGCACTGGAAGCCATCGCAGGCAATGGGGAAATCGATTCTGCAGCCGTGGAAAAAGCACTCAACCTGCTTTCCAAGATCCCTGATCTCGAAGTACACAATACCGATCGGAACCGCACCTCTCCCTTTGCCTTTACCGGTAACAAGTTCGAAATCCGGATGGTGGGATCAAGCATGAACTGTGCCGCCCCAATGACCATCATGAACGCCATTGTGGGAGAGCAACTTCGACTGTTCCACGAGGCGGTTTCTGCCCAAATGAACGCTGGAAAGGATAAGGAGTCGGCCATCCTTTCCGTTTTGAGGCAATACATTATAGACTCTGCCCCCATCCGTTTCGAGAGAGACGGATACAGCGAAGAGTGGAAAACAGAGGCGGAAAAAAGGGGGTTGAGCAATACTCCCAACACACCGGATGCCCTAAAGGCCTATCTTTCGGATACCTCTACCCGTTTATTCCAGGAAAGTGGCATTTTTACGCAAAGAGAGTTGCACGCGCATTATGACGTGATGTGCGAAAATTACATTCTCAAGCTCCAGATTGAGTCCAGGACCCTGGGAGAAATGGTGATCAACCATATTCTACCTGCCGCGCTGCAATACCAGAATACGCTTATGGAAAACATACTTAGTCTCCGGGAATTGGGAATGAGTGAGGATCAATATGCAGCCCAGCTAGATATCGTTCAGCGCATTTCAACCAATGTCAACGCTATTAAATATGGTGTGGAGGAAATGACCGAACTCCGTCGGAAAGCGAATGAAATAACCGATGCCACTTCCATGGCAATAGCCTATTGTCATGATGTAAAACCTTTAATGGAAGTCATTCGAGTACATGCCGACCGACTGGAATACCTGGTGGACGATCAACTATGGCCCCTGGTGAAATACCGGGAATTGATGTTTATCCGATAGAAAATTAAAGAGGGTGCCTCCAAATGCTTTGACGCATGGAGACACCCTCTTTCCTTTTACAGCTATTCAATCCAGGTTCTTGCGCTTACCTCAAGCTAAACTTCATGGGCAATAGGACCCGCCCAGGAATAGTGTTTTCCCCTTGCCGGGCCGGCTGCCAATCTGGCATATTATTTGCCAAACGGATGGCTTCCTCGTCGCAGCCAAAGCCAAGGGAGCGAACGACCTCTGCAAGATCCACTTTTCCGGTAGCGTCTATGGTCAGGCGCAAAAGAACGATTCCCTCTACAGCATGATCCAGGGCCAAGGGCGGATACTGAAATTCGGATTGGAAATAGGATTCCAAATCCAGTAAGCCGCCCGGAAAGGCCGGTGCTAATTGATAGTTCAGGGGAACCGAGGGTCGGATAGAGACGGTCTCCCGTGGTCGAATGTCGGAAGTTTCCAGGGTTACCAGTAGCGGTGTTTGAGCGGAAAGGGTAGATAAACTGGTGAAAAGCAACAAAATCGGGATTAAAAAGACTTTGTTCATAAGGAGTTAGCTCTAGGGGGTTTAGTCGTTGTTCATGGAACGAACGAAAATAATTGTATCACCTGCCTAACGCTCCTGAAACAGAAAACATTCCCTCCCGAAGGGCTCCCGGAAATGGGTGAACGGCTGCTCTTTACAGAAAAAGGCAATAAGGCATCGGAAACAGGTATAACAAAGAATATTACCCCTTTTGCTACCCAAGAATCCAAAGGAAATTTTAAAACCTACCCAGGCAAATACCTGATTAAATTTATGTTAAGGGTAATTCGGCTTATTCCATCATTCCACATTAAGAGAGGAGTTCAACCATTGCCAGCCAGGCTTTTACCCTTTTCAATAAGTTTTTGTCATAGAAGCGGGTACCACCAGGATAAAGTCGGCTTTACGGCTGGTCTCCGCATCAATACTTTTCAAATCCGCCTGTTCTACGGTGGTGATGGTGAGAATGTTCGACCTGGGCTCTTCCTGGAGTAAATACCACACAATGCCTTCTTTCAGGTCGGAGTGAAAGGATCCATTATAGTGGATGAAGAGCTGCTTTTTTTCCAGATTCTTTGCGATAAAGTGCGCCATGGTAGCATCCTTTACCGCCTGGGCTTTAGGTAAATTATCCATTTGCCCACCGCCGTGACTGGCACCTCCCATCATATCCAGCATTCCCGCATAGGATTCCAGTTCCAGGTTAAATTCAATGGGCAGTGGAGCGATATATTCCTTTGCTTGCTCACTCAAGTTTTCTAAAGCTTCCGGGCCCTGCCTGAAGACCAGATTGGCGTACCGCCTCGGAATATTGGTGGCGATGAATGGCAACTGCTGTTCTTTTGCAAATAGGACCAAAGGCTTATAGTCGGTTTCATAGTTTCCCCAAACCCTGGCTTCCTCCTCAAAGTTTTTCTCACTGATGGCACCGCTGAGGTATTCATTCAGGATCAACTGATTGTCTGCTTCGAACATTTCCGCTCCAAGGGTCAGGGCACCTTTCCTTTCTTCGAACAGATCCCTGGTCAATTCATATTGCAACCAGTGCGCGATCGGGTTGTTATGGCTCTCTCCAAAGAACACCACATCTGCCTTTGCAGCAGATTTTAGAAGGTCTTTATAATCAGTTGTCTTGCCTTTGGTGTTAAACAATTGGTAAGCAAGCTTTTCCTGAGCCGTGCCTCCTACACTCCAAAAAATACTGAATACGATTAAAAGGGCTTGCTTCATGAAGCTATTGGGTTTTAATTTTCAGGCTTATTCCTTGCCAGGCCTAAGATAACGTTAAAAGATAGAATCAAAAAAAGAAGTTCAAACGCGGGCTTGTTACTATAATTGCAAATTATCCAGGATTTATGCCAAAAGATCTGCCACAAGAAGAAAAGGGGAAAGACAAGGGAAGCAGTTCCCGGCCTTTTTGGCGTCGGCTATTGCTGTCCCTGGGAATACTTGCGGCTTTTTTCTTGTCCTCCTTTTGGCTGGTTCAACTACCTTCCGTTCAAAACTGGACCGTCAGGCAACTCACCAACTACCTGTCCAACCGGCTGCAAACCAAAGTACAACTGGACTACTTTCAACTGGGTTTTTTTAACAAACTAATCTTAGAAGGAGTCTATGTAGAAGACCTTCAATCCGATACCCTTCTTTATAGCGAACGTCTGGTCGGAGCCTTTGACATCAATCCCTTTCGATTGATCCGGGACGGGATCACCATTGAACACCTGGAAGTATACAATACCCAGTTCAGACTTCGTCGCTCTTCGGATGTTTATTACAACAACCTGACCGAACTGTTGCAAAAACTCAATCTGGCCAGGGAAGAAAAAGAAAACGATAGCAAGCCCCTCCCGCTGGATGTCCAACAACTGGACCTGTTTGACGTATCCTTTATACAGGAAGATAACCTTAAAGGCCAACGGCTTCAATTGGAACTGGAGGCCATGGAGGTCGGCATTGAATTTTTCGACCTGGCGGCCCTGGATTTTATTCTGGATGATATTTATATCCGTCGGCCATTGATCTCCATAACGGAAAGGGAACGCGCCCCACTTTGGAATGACTCGCTTCGGGCGCCCCCACCCGATAGTGCCCGGCTTTTTGCTCAGGTAGGCTCCTTCAAAATGGAAGAGGGTACTTTTCGCTTAAACAATTTTCGAAAGGAACCAATCGTTCAGCACATCGATAGTACGATCAACTACCGGCATATGTATGTTTCGGATATTGGGATAGATATTCGAAACTTCCAATTTCGATCCGGGGAATATACGGGGGTGGTCGAATCCCTGTACGGAAAGGAAAGAAGCGGTTTCCAATTGGATCAATTAGCCGTGCAGGATGCAAGGGTAAGCCCAAACGGAATTTTCCTGAACGACTTTCAGATCGTTACTCCCCAGACCAATATTCGCGATACCCTTTACTTGGAATATTCCAAATTTAAAGCCTTTAAAGCCTTTACCGATGAGGTGCGCCTGAACGGCCGTTTTAATGATAGCCGGGTAGCCATAAGGGATATTATTCGCTTTGCTCCAAAACTTGGGAATAGTGCTTTTTTCAAACAAAACCTCGATCAGGTCGTCCGTCTTAACGGCCGTATTTTCGGCACGATTAACGACCTCAGTGCTAGGGAACTCCAACTGGAATTACCCCGGGGTAGCCGGTTACAGGGCCGTTTTGACTCCCGGAACCTGGCCGTAAAGAATGAAGAGTTCGTTTCTGCCCGACTGGAAGAACTCACCACCCGGGCAGACATCCTCCGGGACCTTTTGCCTTCTTTTTCGCCCCCCTCCAACTTCGACCGCCTCGGAAAAATCCAATTCAACGGGCGCTTCGACGGCTTTTTTGTGGACTTTGTTGCCAATGGGTCCCTGCAAACCAATATTGGTCAGGCGGTAATGGATATGAGAATGGATCTAAAACCGAGGCCCCAGTCAGCCAATTTCTCAGGCAACCTCAACCTCAATGCCTTCGATCTCGGCGCCTGGACCGGCAACCCCGCCTTTGGCCTGATCTCCTTTAACTCTCAGGTTGAAAATGGGTCGGGAATCAGGGCTTCGGATCTTAGCGCAGACCTGGAGGCTGCCATTACTAGCTTTGCCTTCAAAGGATACGCCTATGAAAATGCCCGCCTGAAAGGACGGCTTGAATCTCGCCAGTTTAATGGTGCCTTTGCGATTAAGGACGATAATATTGATTTTTCATTCGAAGGTTCGGTCAACCTCAAGGATAGCATACCCAGGTATGATTTTCAGGCTGCGGTCAACAATCTGAGTTTAAAAGAATTGAACCTTTCGAATAAGGTAGAATCCATGGCCGGGAAGGTGCAACTCAACCTTTCCGGGAACAAGCTTAGCTCCCTGAACGGCGAAGGGATCGTCCGGGATCTCAAGATCAGGGCCATACAGGAGGAATTCCTGCTTGACTCCATCCGGATCGCTTCGGCAGTGATCTCGGATAGCCTGCAATTGTTCTCGGTGCGATCAGACATCCTGCTGGCCGATCTCAGCGGAGATTTTGAGTTAAGCTCTATTGTACAATCTCTCCTTGCGGAGGCAGAGGAGGAATTCCCACGTTTTGCGGCCCTGTTGAATTTACCTCCTGCCGACTCCACGGCGCCCCAACAGGCCTTTACCTTTAACCTCAGGGTCAATGATTCCCGGGGACTTCAAAAACTTATTCACCCCCAGCTAGGGCCTGTGCTTAGCGCAGAGATGGAGGGCACCCTCAATACCCGGTCGGACATTTTCGAACTAAAAGCAGACCTTCCTGAGATCCAGTTCGACGAGCATCGCTTTCAGGCCGTGGCCCTTCGTACCGAATTAAAAGATGGAAAAAACGAACTCATTTTCGGACTGGAGAAAACCATTCTTTCCAATGGCACCGAACTGGCCCCTATCAATACCATCCACTTCCTGGATGAGGATCGCTGGGAATTCGGGATCATTTTCGACCCCAAGTCCCGTATCGGAAAAGGGCAGCTTTTTCAAAAACTGGACATAGACGGCTCCATTCAGACCTTGAACGACAGCACCTTCGAGTTGCACTTTGACCGCACCTACCTCGATGTACTGGAGGAGCGCTGGAGTATTGCGGCAACCAATTCCATAAGGTTCGGCCACGGGAAAATTCAGGCCCGGGATTTTACCCTTACCAATGGAGATCGCAAATTTTCTTTAAATAACCTGGGCAGCAGAGGCCTGTTAATCAGCCTGGATGAATTTGATTTCAGCTGGTTGCGCGAAAAGATCAAATACGACTATCCCCCCATCGATTTCCAGGGAAAGTTTGACCTGCAGGCGGAGATCGGCAATGTTTTTGAGCAGGATTCCCTTAGCCTCCGGCTTTTGAGCGATACCCTGCTCATCAACGGGGACGACTGGGGAACGCTTTCCTTCGAAGGTTTCACCAGTGACCTGAAAAGTCCCATCGAGGGCTACCTCCACCTTAACCCGGAAGGGAACACCCAGCTCCTGGCCGAAGCGGTATTCGAACCCAACCGATCGGAGGAGGACAACCCATCGGCCGGCAAACTCCTTGCAACCTTAGACCTTACCAACCTCCCCCTTGATCTGGCAGAATACTGGATCGGTAAGACCGTGAACGGTATGGAGGGACAATTCGGCGGATGGGTATCCTTAAACGGCCCCCTTGAAGAGCTGGACATTGACGGGCAACTGGAGGTGGGCCCCAGCCAATTCACCGTAGAATACCTTAAAACCACTTACCGCTTTGATGAAGCCAAAATTTCGGTTAGCAACACCCTTTTTGATGCAAGCGGGACCCTGCTTTATGATGAAAGGGGAAATACGGCCGCTCTCATCGGTGGGGTTTCCCATAACCGGCTGAAAGACCTTGGGTTTAATGCCCGGTTGGAAACCGATCGGTTTCTTGCCCTCAACACCAAAAAAGGCGATAACCAGCTATTTTACGGGACGGCGCTTGGGGATGGAGAGATCTCCTTTTCCGGTTCTTTCAAGCAGCCTAATATTTATGTCAATGCCGATGTGGGCAAAGGTACCCGCATTGTCATTCCCGTAAGTGCACAAAAAGAAACTACCGGCCTGGGCCTGGTCCGGTTTGTGGATAAGTCCAAACCGGAGAAGGATACCCTTACCAACCGCAGCCGCCCCATTGACCTGAAAGGCGTAAACCTCGAAATGGACCTCACCGCCGATGATGAAGCAGAACTGGCTATCATTTTTAATGAACAAGCGGGAGATGTTATTGAAGGCCGTGGACGGGGTTCTGTTCGGATCTCGGTTCCCCGAACCGGCGACTTTTCGATGTATGGGGATTATGTGATCGAAAGAGGGGACTATCTCTTCACCCTTTACAATGTGATCAACAAGAAATTCCGAATACGGCAAGGGGGGACTATATCCTGGAGCGGGGACCCCTTTGCAGCCCAGATCGACCTGGTGGCCGAATACAAAGGGCTGAATACCTCTGTGGCCAACCTTATTCAGGAATACCTGGTCAGTGCCTCCACAGAATTAAAACGCCAGGCCAGTCAGACCACCACCGTCAACCTGCTCATGCAACTGGAAGGCGACCTGCTCAAGCCCCAGATCAGTTTTGACCTGCTTTTCCCCAACCTCAAGGGAGAATTGCAAAGCTATGTAGACAGTAAACTTCGGGTGTTGAGTCGAAACCAGAACGAATTGAACAAGCAGGTGTTCGGGCTGATCATCGCCGGGCAGTTTATGCCTACGGAATTCGTTCTGGACGGCCAGAAAGTCGTTTTCAATACCGTCAGTGAATTTGTTTCCAACCAATTATCTTTATTGCTGACCGAGTTGTTTTCTGAATTTATAGGAGATGGGAAGACCCTTTCCAGTATTGATTTTGATATTGCCTACAACCAGTACGAAAGTGTCAACCTGGAAAGTGAAGAGAATTTTACTAGGGGGAATGAATTACAACTAAGTTTACGCCAAAACTTTTTCAACGACCGCCTTTCCGTACTGGTGGGTGGAAATATCGGCCTGGGAGGGGGCATTAACACCGCTGCCAGCGCCACGGGAGCTTTCGTAGGAAATGACCTCGTGATCGAATATACCCTGAACCGCGACCGCAGTCTGAAACTGCGTGTTTACCAGCAAACCCAGCCTGACTTCAGTGGGCTAAAACTAGAGATTGGGGCCGGGTTGAGTTTTCGAAAGGAATTTCAATCCTTTGATGCCTTTTGGGATAGCTTCAAAAAAGACAGCAAAAAACAACAATAGAACAGGATATGCTTACACAAGACACCCTCCAGTTTCTTCGCGACCTTTCGAAAAACAATAATCGGGAATGGTTTCACACCAATAAGAAGCGCTACGAAAAAGAGTTAAAAAACCCCTGGAAACAGTTCATTCAGGAAGTCATTGATCATTTAGCAATAGAAGATCCCAGTATACAGATACCGTCCAAAGATGCCGTTTTTCGAATTGCCAGGGATACCCGCTTTTCTAAAGATAAAACACCTTACAAGACCAATGTGGGGGCCTTGATCTCCGCCGAAGGCCGCCGGGCTAAGGAAAAACCCGGCATGTATATCCACCTGGAACCCGGCATGCTGATGCTTGGTGGCGGTGCTTATTTCATGGAAAAAGAAACCCTGTACAAGCTTCGAAAGAAAATTGTGGAGGAACCGGATCGCTTTGTGGAGATCATTTCCAACCCGACCTTTGTCCGGCACTATGAAACGGTTAAGGGAGCAAAAAACAAGCGCCTGCCAAAAGAATTTGCCGAGGCTGCCGTAGCCCAGCCCTTATTATTCAATAAGCAGTTCTACTATATGTCGGAACATCCCGGAACAACCATTTTGCAGGAAGACATTATAAATATCATTCTTGAGCATTACCGGGCCGGGAAGCCCCTGTCGGATTTTGTAAGGGAAGCGATGGATTAAGCTTAGGGAGTTTCCCCTTTCCTACAATTTACTGGCCCGCCCCATCAACCAATGATCCGCCAGTACCAGGGCCGCCATGGCCTCTACAATGGGCACTGCGCGGGGAACCACACAGGGGTCGTGCCGGCCCTTTCCGGCCACGGTTACCTGTTCACCGGTCTCATTAATGGATTCCTGGTCACTTACAATGGTGGCCACGGGTTTGAAGGCTGCCCGGAAGTAAATATCCATCCCATTGGAGATCCCCCCCTGAATACCGCCGGAGTGGTTGGAGCGCGTTTTGACTATTTCTCCTTCCCGATAAAAAGCATCATTGTGTGCTGAGCCACGCATCTCCACTCCGGAAAAGCCGGAACCATATTCGAACCCTTTGCAGGCATTTATGCTCAAGATGGCCTTACCCAATTCAGCGTGTAATTTGTCAAAGGCGGGCTCTCCCAGCCCGGGCGGACAACCCTCGATCAGGGCACTGACTACCCCGCCTATGGTATCTCCTTCTTTTCGAACGGTTTTGATCAGTTCGATCATGCGTTCTGCGGTTTCGGCATCCGGGCAGCGCAGGTCATTACTTTCGATCCTGCTCAGGTCCAGTTCCGCATAGTCCTTCTCCAGTACTAGGCCTCCCACCTGGCTCACCCAGGCCCGGATCCGGATTCCCTGCTGCTGCAGCAGCAATTTGGCAATGGCCCCTGCCGCTACCCGGGCGGCCGTTTCCCGGGCAGAAGAACGCCCGCCCCCCCGATAGTCCCGGATACCGTATTTTACCGCATAAGTAAAATCAGCATGGGAAGGCCGGAATTTATCAGCGATATGGCTGTAATCCCTGGAGCGGGCATCCGCATTATAAATGACCATGGCGATCGGAGTACCCGTGGACTTTCCTTCAAATACGCCGGACAACAGCTCCGCCCGGTCGTGTTCCTTGCGCTGGGTGACAATCTTTGACTGTCCGGGGCGGCGGCGGGCCAGTTCCGCCTGGATAAAGGCCTCGTCAATGGCCAATCCCGCCGGGCAGCCGTCCACGATCACCCCAATGGCTTTCCCATGCGATTCTCCAAAGGTGCTTATTCGAAAAAGATGTCCGAAACTATTTCCAGCCACAATAATATTTTTTTAGTAGGTTTCCATGGGCCTTAATTAATCCGGGTTTTGCAGCCCGAAGCGTCCAGTCCCTTTTTTTCAGGCCCGGGAAATTAGGGTAAAAATTGAAAATCCCGGATAATGGTTTTATTTTTCTACTGAAAAACTACGTCATCGCCGTCCAGCACTGTTTTACCCCTAAAAAGAACACCAATGAAAAATCCTTCCATTCAGGTTTATCCAGACAAACAGGCAGTAGGTGCGCAGGCAGCCCTTTTGTTTGTCGAGGCAGCCCGTTCGGCCATTGAAGCCAGAGGGCAGTTTTTAGTTTGTCTTTCCGGCGGTAGTACCCCCAAGGTCCTTTTCCAAATTCTGGCCCAAACGCCCTACCGGCACCAGGTCGACTGGGAAAAGACCTTTGTATTCTGGGGGGATGAGCGCAGCGTTCCTTTCGATCATCCGGACAATAATGCCCAGATGGCCTCTGAAAACCTACTGGCCCTGGTACCCGTCCCCGATGATCAGGTTTTTCCCATGAACGGGGCCGACGATCCAAAGGCCGGTGCGGAAGCCTATGAAAGCACCCTGAGGTACTTTTTTAAGGAAGATGGCCCCACCTTCGACCTGCTCTTGTTGGGTATGGGCGATGACGGACATACCGCTTCCCTCTTTCCCGGGACCAGTATTTTGTCGGAAACCGAAAAATGGGTAGATGCCGTTTTTGTAGAAAAATTCGACACCTGGCGTATCAGTCTTACGGCTCCCTTTATTCGAAGGGCAAGAAACATCCAGTTCCTCGTTACCGGAGATTCGAAAGCCCCTGCGCTGCTGGCTGTACTGGAAGGCCCGGAAAACATCACCACCTATCCCAGTCAACTGATAAATAAGGACAACCCCAATGTACTTTGGCTGACGGATGAAACCGCCGCAGCCAGGTTGAGTTTGTAACCAAAACCCTTTAACAATGGATATTACTTCCTTATTGATCTTTCTGGCCCTTGGGGCTGTAGCAGGCTGGTTAGCCGGTTTATTGATGCGTGGAGGCGGCTATGGCCTGCTCATCAACATCATCCTGGGAATTATCGGCAGTATGGTAGGCGGCTGGTTGTTTGGCGTGCTGGGGATCTCCGTAGGCAACGACCTGCTCGGGTCTTTAATCACCGCAGTAGCCGGTGCGGTAGTCGTTTTATTTATTGCGGGACTATTTAAGCGATAAAGGACAACAAAGCCGCGAAGGGTCCACCTGTGTGGAAATAATCAGGTTACCAGTTGGTTGCTCCATTTTGGGGAGTTCAACTGGTAACCAAAATTCAGGCAGGTATCCTTAAATATTCATTCCTTCGAACACTTCCATCACCCCGCGTACATGCGCTGCGGAGGTATTCAGCAAGTTCATCTCGTCGGGATTCAGTTTTAGCTCGAGTAATTCTTCGATCCCGTTTTTCCCCAATTTCACAGGAACCCCAAGGAACATATCATCGATCCCATATTGCCCTTTCAACAAGGCACAGCAGGGGAAGATGCGGTTTTCATCCTTCACGATGGCTTCCACCATTTGGGCAGCGGCAGCGCCCGGAGCATACCAGGCTGAAGTACCCATTAGTTTCACCAATTCGCCACCGCCCCCTTTGGTGCGCTCCACGATGGCATTGAGTTTATCTTCCTCGATCATTTCGGTAACGGGAATACCCGCAACGGTGGTATAGCGCGGCAGAGGTACCATAGTATCGCCGTGGCCACCCATCAGCACGGCCTGGATATCTTTTGGGGAGACCTTTAATTCAGTTGCCAGAAAAGCCCGGTAACGAGCCGTATCCAGAATACCGGCCATGCCGAACACCCGGCTGGAGTCGAGGCCCGCTGCCTCATAAGCCGCATAGGTCATTACATCCAGGGGGTTGGAAACCACGATCATGATCGGGTTTTCACTATACTTTCGAATAGACTGGGTAACGGTATTGACGATCTTGGCGTTGGTAGAGATCAGGTCGTCCCTGCTCATACCCGGTTTGCGAGGGATACCGGCTGTGATGACCACAATATCCGATCCTGCCGTATCCTCGTAATTTTCGGTTCCGCGCAGGTAGGTACTGTAACAGTCAATGGGCGCTTGCTGCCAGCTATCCAGGGCTTTGCCCTTTGCCAGATCGCCTTTGATGTCCAATAGAACGACTTCCTTTACAATGTCTTTGTGAGCCAGCACATTGGCGCAGGTGGCGCCTACGTTACCCGCCCCGACGACGGTTACTTTACTCATCTTCGTGGGTTTTGTTTGTTTTCAGAATAGTTGTCCAAAAGTAATTTTTTTTTCCCCCTTATGGTCGAATAACTTCAAAATATTCCAATTTTCTAAGGGCATCGATCCGGTTTCTTTTTGAATTTTGGTGAAGAAGTCCCGGACCTGGATCAAAGTGAAACGGGTCGAACCCGAATTAAAAAGACTCGGAGCCTTACACCTCCACTTAACCAATCATCAAGGATATAATGGATTCGAACAGAGAAACCAGGGAAATTTCGACCCTACAGACGGACAGGCTTTTGCTTAGACCAATTGTGGCCAGCGATATTGATAATATTTTTAAAGGACTTTCTGAGCCCGAGGTAATAAAATATTACGGAGTGAATTTTCAGTCCCTGGAAGAAACAAAAGAACAGATGACCTTTTACGCAGACCTGGAAAAAAATGGCACCGGTAGGTGGTTTGCCATTTGTTCTTTAGACCATTCCGTTTTTTATGGTGCAGGCGGACTAAATAGTCTGAGTAAGGAGCATAAAAAAGCCGAAATCGGACTTTGGCTCTTACTGGACTTTTGGGGACAGGGCATTATGATCGAAACAATGCCGTTAATTTGTAACTACGGTTTTAATACACTTGGACTGCACCGAATCGAAGGATTTGTGGAGACGAACAATATCAATTGTAAACGAGCCATGTCTAAGCTAGACTTCAAACACGAAGGTACCATGGTGGAATGTGAAATTAAAAATGGAGCCTTCATAAGTCTGGACATTTATGCTAAAATTAAGACCCGATAAAAGGCCGAATATCAAACAACGCATATGGCTTACGGCTGATGAATGGCTAGCAGCGAATTGTTCGCTTCGGAAACTTCACAAGCCCTGTTCAAACCCTACTTATAATTTGAAGAAATGCCTAAAATCTTAATAATCGTAGTTTGTTTCGTATTGCACTAATGCGCAACTGGACAAAACATGTACAGGACGGCTTGCGATGGAAATGTAGTGCGCCTGGACAGCTTGTTAACCGATGTTTCGATTGATATAAAAGACGATCGGGGCAGGTCATTATTGCATTGGGCCGCTGCTTGCAATCAGCAAGAAGTAATTAATTTCTTAATCCAAAAGGGAATTGATATCAACGGACTTGATGAATAGGAAAAAAAACCCATGCATGTTGCAGCCCAATTCAGTAACGAAAAATACCTAGACTACCTAATAAAAGCACAACCCAATAGCGATTGGCAAGCTGATTTTGGGGCATCCCTGCTTGAACTTGCCGTCCTGAATAATAATAAATCCCTGATTGAAAAATTAATCAATAGCGGAGTGGACATCAACGAACCCAACAAAAGGGGAAGTACTGCCCTGGAAATTTCCCAGAGAATAGGGGCTGATGATGTTGCTGACCTTATCCTTTCGCTGGGAGGAGACAATAGCCGGGTACGGGTTTTTGAAATAGCAGGACCCCATATGGGGCAAGAAGAATGGATTTTCCCCAAAAAACTAGACAGGTAGCTTGATTTATAAAAAACCGTAAACTAGCTATCATGAGCAGAAGAAATTTCAACGCTGAGTTCAAGACGAAAGTGGTCC
>CAYZMS010000018.1:24966-98426 GCA_964479625.1 uncultured Saprospiraceae bacterium | reverse complement strand
CGAAAAATATTACTTCAAACACGGGCAATTTGCTGGCGCTTTAAGAGCTTGATCAGCCAATTTGACCCATTACCCTTTACTGAATACAACGAAATCCGAAGACATACTTCGATAGCAGATCAGAGGCCAAAAGAGGTCTTTGAGTGCAGAGTACAGCCAATTAATGAATACCTGAAATACAAAGATAAAGCTACTAAAGAACCCGTCAAGGGTATATGAACGGACGCCCGCTCACAGGCTCGCCCTAAGTCCGCCCTTGAGTGAACCTTTACCAACATTGGAAGGGTATTTACGAGGTATTAATCAACCAATTTATTCACAAAGGTATATTGTTATGTGGTCCTAAGGATTGGGGTAGGTACAGTCTATATACAGGAAGGATGGATTACACCAAAAGGGATCTCTTATTGAAAGAAAAAGGTAAGCTTCCGGAACAGATAAATCCCCACATAGGCCAGGCGAGCCTTTCAACAGAAAAAGAGCAAAATGCTTAAGCCGATCGACAGGGCTGAAGGCTCATTAAGGTGGACGAATCCACATTCAACATTTCCCCCTGAATTTTGTAATTCTATTGAAGTCCCGTGCAAAAAATAAACACTATGACGTTCGAACAAATACAACAACAACTGGAAGGATCCCCTACCCGACTAGTAGCCGTTTCCAAGACTAAACCTGTAGAAGCTATACAAGGCCTGTACGAACGCGGTCAACGCCTTTTCGGGGAGAGCAAGGTTCAGGAACTGGTGGAAAAGTACGAGGCTTTGCCCAAAGATATAGAATGGCATCTGATCGGGCACCTGCAAACGAATAAAGTAAAATATGTAGCTCCTTTTGTCCATATGATCCACTCCCTGGATAGTTACAAACTATTAAAGGAAATCAACAAACGGGCGAAAGCGGAGAACCGCATTATCCGATGCCTCCTACAATTTAAGATCGCTGAGGAAGATACCAAGTATGGATTCGAGCTCGAAACTGCCCGGGAGATGTTGACAGCAGAGGATTTTCCAACTTTCCAAAATGTCCAGATAGCTGGGGTTATGGGGATGGCCACTTTTACAGAGGATGAACAACAGGTACGGGAAGAGTTTCAAAGCCTGGTCCGGATCTTCGACTTGTTGAAAGATCAATACTTTCCCGAAGATTCTCACTTCCGGGAAATATCCATGGGCATGTCAGGGGATTATGCCATCGCAATGGAAGAAGGCAGCACCCTTGTTCGGATCGGAACCTTACTATTCGGAGAACGGAATTACGCTTAGTTCATCTATACAGCCACGCTGGAGCTGTTGCTTTAGGCCCAAGCCTCGTGTTACTTATCACTTCTGACCTGACCTGCGGCTTAGCACGACCCGTTTGGTGATCACCTCTTGGTCAGCCTGGATGCGAAGCAGATACAATCCTTCGGGGAGATCACCTACCGGAATTTTCCGGTTGGCATCGCCATTTAACAGCGTTTGGAAGACTACCTGGCCATTAACGGTAAATAGTTGAATTTGACCACTTCGGTAGGTCCCGTTTGAAAAACGAAGGTTGACATATTCAGAAGCTGGGTTTGGAAAAATACTTAACTGCAGGCCAGTGCTCAGTCTGACCACCGGATTCGATTGATCTGTTTCCAGATCTGTTTGATACAGGGCCAGGCCGCCGCGGGCATTTCCGATCATTAGTTCGAAAAGGCCGTCTCCGTCAATATCTGCCAGCGCCGGACGGGTCCTAAAGCCTTCCCGGATATCCCCTAGCTCGGTGGCCAGGCGATCAAATTGATCGTAAAAATTACCTTCTATGTCATCATACTGGCGAATACCACCACCCTGTGCTCCTGAAAAGATCATCCACTGCCCCCCCTGTTTTATGGCAACAGGGCTACTATAACCGGTTATGAAACCGGGTTCACGGGTATCAATCCCCCCCCATCGCAAGCTGTTGGGGAAAGTTTCCGGATTGGAAATAAAAGCCGGACTACCCGGCTGTCCTACATTTTCAAAGTAATTGACATTGCCATTGCGTTCCCCGACCACCATGTCGGTTAATCCATCTCCATTGAAATCTTCCAATGCCGGAGTACTGGACAAGCCTATATCAATATTTTGAAAATCAGAGACTGGTGCAGCAAAACGGGCGGGCATCCCTGCTCCGGCCAGGTTTTCGAAATAGAACAAGCTCCCTCGTTCATTACCGACCATCAGATCCAGGTCGCCGTCCTGGTCCAGGTCGCCCACTGCAGGAGTGAAATTATAATGGTCGGGATTAAATCGGCTCATTGCCAGGTAATCCTCCTCGATAAGGGTAAATGCAGGAGCTTTTTGGGTTCCTGTATTTTCGAATAGGAAAAGTTTGGAAAGTCTTTGCCCTCCCGGTTCGAAGGCAGAAAAATTACCCACCAGAAGGTCCAATAGGCCATCGGCATTATAATCGAAAAAGCAGGGGGCAGCTCCCGTCCCGAAATCCAGCATATCTTCGGCAAGAAAGTCGGTTTGGCGGAAGTTGAATACCGGCTCCTGATCTGTACCAATATTTTCATACCACCAGAGGTTTTGAATATCTTCAGATGATTGTTCTGAATTGGGGGCTACGGCGAGGTCGCGTTTTCCGTCATTGTTAAGATCCAGGTGAAAGGCCGCCGGAAAGATGGGCAGCTCCAAAGGTTGATCATAGGAGGGGAAATCAGGATCCTGTTCGCTCATCCAATCTTGTCCACAGGCTCCGCCATTAGTCAGGTAGTTAAGGTTACCAAAGGATAAGTCACCGAGGATTAGCTCCTTATCGCCATCACCGTCGCCATCCAGGGTCAACAGGGTCGAACCCGCATGTCGAAAGCTTACCGCCAAGTCGGCACCTTGTACAGTAACACATTCTCCAGGGTTTGGGGCAAGATCGACCTCTTCCGTGATCCCAGCCTCAAAAAAACCGCCCCAGCATTCGTCTATCAATTCAAAGATCAGGCTGTCCTTACCATACCCTAATTCCTCGGATTGATTTTGATAGAATTCCACGTAACCTCCTGCAAGATTAAAGGTGAGGATATCAAGGTCTCCATCACAATCAATATCATCCACACTGGGGAAATCGATCTCGGTAACAAATAATTGAATGTTCGTGCCGGTAGACAAAGGGAAAGAGATAAGGTTAAACGGACCGGCAAATTGAAAGCGTTCGAATTGGAGCACATCCTGGTCGTAATAGCCACGGTAAACGGCAATACCGTCGATCCCGGGAATATCCGAATAACAAAAGATATCCTTCACCCCATCGCCGTTATAATCCCTCAACATTACCCAGCCCTTGAGCCTGGGAAAGTTCTGTGCGTACTCGGGAGCGAAAGTGTAATCGGGTTGTTCGAAAGTTCCACCGTTGAGGTAGGTCAGATGAACCCCACCTGTTCGATCAAATACGTACAGGTCCTCCAGCCCATCCCGATTAAAGTCGGCAGTCGATAACTGGGGGTTATTCAGGCCGCCCACCAGAGGGGTTTTGGGTGAACCCTCATTAAGAGTAAAGGGAACTTCCATTCGGGAATATCTTTGTCCATAGGACGATGGCAGAACGAGGCCCAGCAGGGCCAGGGTCATTAATAGTGTTTCTTTCATGATCTCGCTTTTTTCTTGCACAGGGGTAGCCACCTTTTTAAACAGCGAGCATCCCCCGAATAGTCTACAGAATGGCGTTAATCCCTCACTTGGGCCGCAATTCCGTTTTTCCTCACCTGCTCCATTTTAAATGGGCAAGAATTTCGATTTACTTCTTTGTTCTTTATAGAATATTGTGGATTATTGGAATTTAATTTCCAATTATGCCTATGGATAGCTACTCGGTCAGCCCTTTTTACTGGATAGTTTTTTTGCTCTACTTGCCCGTTTTGAGTTTTAGCCAACCGGACTTATCTACCCAAAACAAACATCATACCATTTTTGTCAAAGAGAAAGCGATTTATTTAAAAAACGAACTGGCCGGGAACGATTCCCTTGATTATATTATTAATGAGTCCTCCCTTCGCTTGGGCTTCAGGCAGGGGGAAGCACCGCTGGATATCGATCCGGGGCAGCCGGGAAAACTGATCCTCATCCATACAGAAGGGCAAGCTTACCGCCTTTATCATATTGCCCTTCAAGCTAATGGCAATATCCGCTTGCGTTCTATCCCCCTTTGGTTGTCAGTCCTGCCTCCGTTGATCGCCATTTTGCTGGCCCTGATCTTCAAGGAGGTAGTTGTTTCCCTGTTTATCGGTATCTGGGCGGGTGCCTTTATAGCCGGAGGGCTTCGGATCGAATCCCTTTATTACTTTCTGCAAAGCTTTTTCCATACTATCGAAAAGTACGTCATAGATGCTTTAAATGATAGCGGCCATTTGTCAATCATAATTTTTTCTACTGTAATTGGGGGTATGGTGGCTATTATTTCAAGGAATGGTGGCATGGCCGGTGTGGTACAGCGTTTGTCGAGGTTTGCCCAAACACCGAGGTCTGCCCAGCTGGTTACCTGGTTCTTGGGTATTGCCATTTTCTTTGACGACTACGCCAATACCCTTATTGTCGGTAACACTATGCGATCGGTTACCGACCGTTTCAGGATTTCGAGGGAAAAGCTGGCCTATATTGTAGATAGCACGGCAGCCCCGGTGGCCGCAGTGGCATTTATTACCACCTGGATCGGGGCAGAACTGAGTTATATAGATGACGGGGTCAGCGGCCTTACGAATTATTCCGGGCCGGACACCCCCTACGCCTTATTCATTGGCTCCCTTAAATACTCCTTTTATCCCATCCTGACCCTGATTTTTGTTTTTCTAGTCATCTATACGGGGCGTGATTTTGGCAAGATGTTGCCTGCGGAAATCAGAGCCAGAACCACAGGAGCGGTATCCGGTAAACAAACCGAAGCGGAGGGCATTGAGGATGTGGAAGACTTAAGGCCGGTAAAAGGGGCTCCACTGCATGCCCGCAATGCCGTCATTCCCGTCCTGGGAGTCATTCTAATGACCATTTACGGCTTATTGGATACTGGTTTAGCTGCTACAGCCAGTGAAATACAAGCGGCAGGAATAAATCTGGCCAATACCAACTGGGGAACGGTCTGGGGGAATATGGAAGCTGTTCTCGGTTCGGAATCCAGCGGCTTTTTCCTTAAACTTGGAAAGGTGATCGGGAATGCGGATTCTTATGTTGCCTTACTTTGGGCTTCCCTTACGGGTATTTCGCTTGCTATTGTGATGACAGTAGCCGGCCGGATTATGAAACTGGGTGATACCATGACCACTATGGTTACAGGCTTTAAAGCCATGGTGCCGGCCCTGCTGATCCTTACACTGGCCTGGGCCCTGGCTGCTACCACGGAAGAACTGCATACCGCCGAATACCTGACCACTGCCCTGCAGGACTCCTTGAATCCCTTTTTGTTACCGGCCATAATTTTCGTTTTAGCGGCATTTATTGCCTTTTCAACCGGCTCCAGTTGGAGTACCATGGCTATTCTTTACCCTATTGCTATTCCTATTACCTGGGCAATTTGTCAGGGTCAGGGTTTGGGTGAAGCTCAAAGCATGGAATTATTACTAAATGTAATTGCCACCGTTTTAGCTGCCTCCGTATTGGGGGATCACTGTTCCCCCATTTCAGATACGACCATTCTCAGTTCTCTGGCTTCCGATTGCAACCACATCGATCACGTTCGAACACAACTACCTTACGCCCTTACTGTTGGCTCCGTAGCTGTTACCGCAACCACCCTTTCCACCCTGATGGGAGGAGGGTGGTTAATCAGCCTGGTCCTGCTGGTAGCAGGGGTGCTGGTATTGTGGGGTATTTTAAGGCGATTTGGAAAAGAGGTAATGAGCCATGAGGCGTAGGCCGCTCAATGCCCAAAAGGGTGATAAAAATCACATAATTAGGGAAACCTTAATAAGTGTATTCTTAATACTGATGTTCGAAATTGCAGGCATAGCAGTTTTTAGCCAATCACTAAACGCTTTACCTATGACTAGCAAAGCGAGCGATTACCAATTACAAATGAAGGAATCTAAAACCAACGATCCTATGCAGTTTAACCTAAGCCAATATGACCTCCTCGTTAAGGAGGTATACCGAAACACCAGTACGCCTGAATTGTACGAAATAGCCCTGCGTACAGAAAAAGGGAGTGCCATCTCAGATATGGGTGCTCTTTGCGTTTTATCCGGGGAAAAAACAGGCCGTAGTCCTAAAGATAAACGCATTGTAAAAGATCCGACATCAGAAAACAATATCGACTGGAACGATATCAACATGCCTCTGGATAAGAATACCTTTATGATCAACCGGGAGCGCGCCCTGGATTACCTGAACAGTCGCGACCGGATTTTCGTGGTTGATGCCTTTGCCGGTTGGGATCCAAAGTATCGCATAAACGTCCGCATAATTTGCACCCGGGCCTATCACGCCCTGTTTATGCAGAACATGCTGATCATGCCAACGGAAGAAGAACTGGAAACCTTCGAACCCGAATACGTGATCTTTAACGGTGGTAGCTTTCCTGCCAACCGCTATACCTCCCAAATGACCTCCCGAACCAGTGTTGCACTTAACCTTGAACGCAAGGAATTCGTTATCCTGGGGACAGAATATGCGGGAGAGATGAAAAAAGGCATCTTCACCGTAATGAACTATCTCATGCCTCTGGAGGATGTCCTGCCCATGCACTGCTCAGCGAATGTTGGTGAGGATGGCAAGGTATCACTGCTCTTCGGCTTGTCTGGTACCGGCAAAACTACCCTTAGTGCGGATCCCGAACGCAAATTAATCGGTGATGATGAACACTGCTGGACTGACGACGGCGTCTTTAATATTGAGGGGGGCTGTTATGCCAAGGCCATCGATTTGAGCCCCGAAAAAGAGCCGGATATTTATAATGCGATACGCTTTGGCACCATACTTGAAAATGTGGTGCATGACCCGAAGACCCGTGCAGTAGATTACTCGGATACTTCTATCACTGAAAACACCCGGGCTTCCTACCCCATCAGCTATATTGACAACATCCAGATGCCCTGCATAGCAGGTCAACCCAGCAATATCATTTTCCTGACTGCCGACGCTTTCGGCGTTTTACCTCCGGTAGCGCGCCTGACTCCAGATCAGGCTAGTTATCACTTTATTTCCGGCTATACCGCTAAGGTTGCCGGTACAGAAGTGGGAGTAACGGAACCGCAAGCGACTTTCTCCGCTTGCTTTGGCGCAGCCTTTATGATGTGGCACCCAAATCGCTACGCGGAGTTATTGGCTCAAAAATTACGCGAGCAAAATGCAACAGCCTGGTTAGTGAACACCGGCTGGACAGGAGGCCCCTACGGAGTAGGCTCCCGCATAAAACTCGGATATACCCGGGCAATTGTGAAGGCGATACAAAATGGGGATCTGGATCAGGTAGATACCATCACGGAAGAACGGTTTGGGTTAGCTATTCCCAAGGAGGTCCCAGGTGTTCCATCTGAGATCCTCCTGCCCCGCAATACCTGGGAAGATAAGAAAGCCTATGACGATACGCTCACCAAACTGGTCGGCCTATTCCAAAATAATTTCAAGGATTTCGAGGCCCTGGTAAATACCGAGATCAATCAGGCAGGGCCTAAATAAACGCTAAAGTATATTTCACGATAACTGATTATACAGGCCGATCGTTACAAAACGATCGGCTTTTTTAATAAGTGATAACGAAGCCATGCGTTAGGAGCCAGGAGCCAAGAGCATCCAACTTTTTACTATTTTAGCAGCCAATTTTTAATACTTCTAGCAATAGAGCATATTGTATATCCTAACCAAATACCACTATGATCATTGGAGTTCCCAAGGAGATAAAGAACAATGAAAACCGGGTTGCCCTTACCCCTGCCGGGGCAATGGCATTGACCAAGGCCGGACACCAGTTATTTGTCCAATCGACTGCAGGCCTGGGAAGCGGCTATAAGGATGCCGAGTACGAAGCTGCCGGCGCTAAACTTTTACCGACCATTGAGGCCATTTACGGAAAGGCCGAAATGATCATCAAGGTCAAAGAACCGATTGAGCAGGAGTATAGCCTCATCAAAGAGCATCAGCTACTCTTTACTTATTTTCATTTTGCCTCATATGAACCGCTCACTAAGGCCATGATCGAGCGCAAAGCGGTTTGCCTGGCTTATGAAACTGTTGAACTAGCGGACCATTCGCTGCCCCTGTTAATTCCCATGTCGGAGGTAGCCGGTCGGATGAGTATTCAGGAGGGCGCCAAATACCTGGAAAAACCCCAGTTGGGCCGTGGGGTTTTATTGGGGGGTGTTCCCGGAGTTGCTCCGGGAAAGGTGCTGATCCTTGGCGGCGGCGTTGTTGGAACCCAGGCAGCAAAAATGGCCGCAGGACTGGGAGCTGATGTCACCCTTTTGGATATCAGCCTGCCCCGGCTTCGCTATCTGGCAGACGTAATGCCCTCAAATGTCAAGCTACTCCATTCGAACGAATACCTTATCCGGCAGCTCGTTCAGCAACACGATCTTATCGTAGGGGCTGTCCTTATCCCGGGAGCAAAAGCTCCAAAACTGATTACCCGGGATATGCTCCAAAGCATGCGCCCAGGAACAGTTCTGGTCGATGTGGCAGTTGATCAGGGAGGATGTATAGAGACGACGAAACCTACCACTCATCAGGATCCGGTTTTCCTGGTGGATGATGTGGTCCACTACTGTGTAGCCAATATGCCCGGTGCCGTACCAGTAACCTCTACAGCAGCTCTTACCAACACCACCTTACCCTATGCCTTGCAATTGGCGAACAAGGGATGGAAACAAGCCTGTAAGGATAACCTCCCCCTTCAAAAGGGACTGAATATCATTAACGGTTCGGTGGTCTATCAAGGGGTAGCGGAGGCTTTTGGCCTTCCATACGAAGAGGTCGGGCAGTTTTTGTAAGCCCGCTACACTTCCTGTTGCTGTTCGCTGCCTTCACCATCGAGATATCTATCTGGCGGGGGAAGGCAACGAGCGGCACGAGCAGAAGCAGTAACTAAAAGCAATGCAAGGGAGGCGGAAGCCCCGCCCTACTGTACTCTTGCCAATCCCCCATTTATATTCTCCACGATAAAGGCCTTTTCAAAACCGGAGCGTTGAACCTGTGGCAAGGCCGAACGGGCTGACCCAACATCATTGAACCCGGAAAGCAATTTGATGGTCAGGTTCTCCCGGTTCCAGTCGATGATGGTCCCCATATTTGCGACGGGCCCCGGATCGAAATATTTAGTGTTTCGGTATGCGCCCAACTGGATCATAAAGCGGCTACCCTTACCAGAACCGGCGGAGGGGTTATTCGGCGGGGTGTACCCACCGGAGGTGGAAGAGGTACCGGTACCGGATTCGGCCACCACAAAAGCGCTTCCATAGCCCGCACTTTTAACGCCACTTAGGTTTTGGCTGGCTTCCGAACGGCTATCATAAACTCCAACCCTTACCTTATACTTCCCTCCTTCCGATACAGTGTAAACTTGTCCATAACGCTCCAGGGCGGAGAATTTCGACAAGTCGGGGGCCTTGCTCAAAGCCGCAATCTGAATGGCAAAGCCTGCCTGAATACCACCGCCTCCTGGTTCTGGATTGGGTGGATAGGGCGGCGGAGCCTGGCCTGAAGCGAGCATGCTGACAGTTCCCAGAATATTTTTGTCCGTCCCGGAATAGGTATTGATCTGACGGTTCAGGTCCTGGAACCCGGGAGCCGAATAGGTGATCAGGTAGGCGGTGTTATTCCTTAATCCCAGGGTAAAATTACCGCTCTGATCAGCGGTTACCTTCGAAATGGCATTGGTATTCATATTCCGGACGCTGATGGTAGCATTGTAAACCCCCTGCCGGGTTTGTTGACTGATCACCCGGCCGTAATAGGCTTCATCGCTACGGGTAAGCCCTACTTCGATCGCTCCTCCGCCTTGTATGGTGTAGGGCGAAATTCTTACTCTGCCATCCAGATACCCTTGCGCCCGAACCAGTGCCTCACAATCATTTTGAGGTCGTATGGAAGCATTGAATATGCCCCGGTTATCCGTTACTCCATTTTGACCGAAGCCGCAGGTCGAAAGATCTATGGTGGCAAAAGGTACACCACTTCCATCTGCAATATTTACCACCTTAATAGAGATTCCTCCACCCGAGCCGGCGCGGGAAACCCGATATATATCCTCCGCTCCGATCCCTCCTGGACGATTCGAGCTAAAGAACCCGACCCCTTGCAGGGGTTGAAATACCAGTGCGTAGTCATCATATCCACTATTCATTGGCAGCCCCAGGTTTTGGATATTCGACCACTGCCCGTTGTTCTGGGTAGCTTTGAATAAGTCATAACCCCCAAATCCAGGGTGGTAATCGGAAGTAAAGTATAGGTCGGTTCCATCAAAAAAAGGCGCGACCTCATTGCCCGGCGTATTGACCACCGGGCCAAGATTAATAGGGGCAGACCAGCTGTTCCCATCCCGGTAGGAAATATAAATATCATATCCACCAAAACCCTCCGGCCGGTCGGAAGCAAAGAACATGGCTTGTCCGTTGGTTGTAAAATGAGGATACCCTGTTTTTCCTTCCCGGTCATTGTGGGTAAAGGGAGTGAAGTTCGACCATTGTCCATTTCGGGAAGCTTCTCCCATATAAATGGCCAGTTCCATACCACTACCCGGTATTTGACGTACGCCACTGACAAAATTATTTCGGGTAAAGGCCATCTGGTTGCCATCTCCGGAGAAGGAGGGGAAGGCCTGACCAAAATCTTCATTGTTCTCCTGGAGAAAAACGGGAGGCTGCAGATCTCCCCCCGGGCTGATCCGCGAGACGAATAACTGGTTTTTTGCCTGCCCGTCCCAGTCATAGGTTGAACGCTGCACATCCGTGCGAGCCGAGCTAAAAACCAGTTGGTCCAGAAGGTAAGCCGGCCCAAAATCTGCAGCTAATGAACTAACCCGTTCTACTTCAACAGAAAACTCCGAAGGTGTTCGGAATTGCGAAACTGCAAAATCGCAGGTTTCGATATAATGATTCCCAAGATCGGGATTAAAGCGGGCATACTCCTGGAACATCTGTTTGGCGCCGTTGTAATCACCGAGGGCTTTCAATACCTGGCCATAGTGAAAATAAACATCTTCGTCTACCTTTTTCTGACCTATGGCACGGCCATAATACTGGGCCGCCTGGTTCATATTGTTCAGGAAGCGATAGGAATCCCCTATCCGGGCCAGCACTTCTTCATCATCCCGTTTTTGTAAAGCCTCCAAATAGGTATCAATAGCATTTTGAAAGGCGTGCAATTCGAACTGTTGGTCCCCTTTCTTTTTCAGCTTATTGAAACTCTGGGCATGGATTCCTGTGGAAATCAACAGTAAACTTCCAAGGAAAAGGGTTTTAAGGAATTGGTTCATTTGTGAAAAAGTTGATATTTCGGTAAATATAACGCACAATCCCAGTCCATCAAAGGGTATACTGGTAAATATAACTTCCGGTTTAGAGCCTTTCCTGCTATCTTTGGATTCTGGAATCTTTAAGCTTCGTCATTATGACAACCTATCCTGCCACCCTTAGTGGATTATTTGTTTACCCAATAAAAAGCCTGGGAGGGGTTGCCCTTTCGAAAGCAGTACTAACTCCCTTTGGCATTGAGCACGACCGTCGCTGGATGATCGTGCGGCCCGACGGTTCCCAGATCACCCAACGGGACCTTCGGAAAATGGCCAGATACCAGGCGATTCCAGAAGGTAAGCAAATTCGTATACAGGATCGACACTCTACCGACAGCATTGCTTTTCCCATGCTACCCACTCGAACAGATACTTTAAACGTTCAAATTTGGGGTGATCTTGTGGAAGCCCGCTTGGTTGACGAACAGCTTGATGAATGGCTAAGCCATCAACTGGGGGTTGATTGCAGACTGGTCTTTTTCCCGGAAACCTCAACGAGAAGGGTAAACGCGCCCAGCACTAAGCCCTCTGACCGGGTCGGCTTCGCAGATAGTTTTCCTTATCTGATTACCAATACTGCCTCTCTAAAAGCCCTGGCAGATGATATACCCATGGATCGGTTTCGACCCAACCTGGTCATTAGCGGAGCTCCCGCCTGGGTAGAAGACGAATGGGAAAGCTTTCAGGTAGGCAAAGTGGTATTCCGTTCGTTAAAAGCCTGTGCCCGCTGTCCGGTGCCGGGTATTGACCAACTGACCGGTGATCGAAAACCGAAGATCCTTCGACTACTGAGCGAACAAAGGCGCAAGGAGTCGGAGGTTTATTTTGGTCAAAGGGCCATTTGGGCGGAGGAATTAAACCCCTTAAACAACTCTCTTCAACTCGGCGATCTGGTACAAGCCGGTTAATCAAAAGCTAAAGATAGATATCCGCAATAACCAGGCAGCCAAACACCAGACTGGCCAACCCATTTGTGGTAAAAAAAGCCAAATTGACCCGACTTAGATCATTGGGTTTTACTAAAGTGTGTTGGTAGACCAACAGCGCAGTGAACAAGAAGGCCCCCAACCAATGCAACCATTCAAAAGGTGGGTAAGCCAGACTTAAATAAAAGGCGGCGAGAAAAATCAACCCTGCACAAAAAACATGCAAAATGGTCGATAAGCGTAAAGCTTGCACCCGTCCAAACCGAACCGGTACCGAATTCAGAGAAAGGGATCGGTCAAATTGGTCATCCTGTAAAGCATAGATAATATCAAAGCCTGAAACCCATAGCAATACTGCGGCCGAATATAGCAGCGGAATGCGATCAAAACCGCCCCCGGCAGCCAGGTAGGCACCTATGGGAGCCAGGGACAAACCCAGCCCTAAAACAAAATGGCAAAGAAAGGTAAAACGCTTCGTATAGCTATACCCTAACACAATTGCCAGGGCTACAGGCGACAAATAAAAACAAAGTGGGTTAATGAACCAGGTAGTTACCATAAAAAGGAGGCTGGTTATGCCCACAAACAGCAATACCTGGGCCGGGCTGATCACCCCCGCAGGAATCTCCCGGCTTTTGGTCCTCGGGTTTTTCCTGTCAATATCACGGTCTAGATACCGATTAAACGCCATGGCAGCCGAGCGGGCAAAAACCATGCAGAGGATCACCAGGACAAGCAATCGCCAACTCAGGCCCTCCCCGACCTGTAAAACCCCAAGAAAAAACCCGAGCAAGGCAAAGGGTAAAGCAAAAATGGTGTGGCTGAATTTGACCAGGCTTAAATAATTGCTGACTCCCATTCGAATTTTTTTTTGGTAACAATTGATTGCGCTTTTGGGTCTGAACTGCACTAAAAAACTTCATTTCCCTCGGGGAAGACCAACATAACGAATTAGGCCATCCAATAAATGATGTTTCCTCGGACAGCATAAATAAAAATTGCCTTTCCGTATTGTTGCTCCGAAGCAGAGCTACTTAAACAGAAAGGCAAAATTATTTCAGGAAGACTGATTTAAAAGACAGCTTCCTGTTTTTGACAACCCAAAAGGGTGTCGCGATCTTATTGGTTAATCTGTACGTCTGGTTGAGTATCGTTTGTCAAAACCTCTCCATCCATATAGATAAAAGATTCAGCAGGGTCGGTGTTAGCCGTGATGGTCACACGCTGACTTCTTTTCCCTTTCTTACCTTTGGTATTGAATTCCACTTTAATTTCGCCGGATTCTCCAGGAGCGATCGGGTCACGTGGCCAGTCGGGTACTGTACATCCGCAGCTACCACGGGCATTACTCAGGATCAAAGGCTCTTTACCGGTGTTGGTAAAGTTAAATACGTGCGTAACTTTCTCTCCATCCATTACCTGCCCAAAATCAAAACGCTCTTCTTCGAATGTCATGGTTGTGGTAGGGCCGGTAGGAGCAGCAGCCTGCTGGGCAGCAGCCTGAGGTGCAGCATTTGCTGCAGGTTCAACAGCATTACCTTCAATTTCCTGACGGGCAGCAGAACGTACGTCATTGCTGCTGTTTTGACAACTGGCGATCAAGGCGGCAACTGCCAGCAACAGACCGACCGCTTTTACTTGCTTCAACATTTTATTCGGTGTTTTAATGTTTAAAAATTCAACAAATTATTGAACTGATAAGGACAGTTTTCGGCGAAGACTGAAAACTGGTTATCTGTAATAATGGAAACAAAGTTAAGAACCAGAGACTATTCGCCTGTTAACGCCTTTTCAAATCTTGTTAATGAGTAGTTAATAGCCCCTGTTCTCTTATTCCAGAGCGTTTCCCCAATTTTATTTAAGGCTATTGAATTGCATTTCTTAGTTTTACCATTCGATTCAGAAACTTGCTCATGGGGATACAGCATGCCTTTTTCGAAGCCAGCAATAAAGTAAACATCCTGATCGTCGGGGATGTCATGATCGATCGCTACCTCAGCGGCCGGGTAGACCGTATCTCCCCCGAGGCTCCCGTTCCCGTGGTGCATTTGCAAAGCCGGGAGAATCGATTGGGCGGAGCGGCAAATGTTGCCCTGAATGTAGGCGCCCTGGATGCCACACCCTATCTTTGCACCGTAGTTGGGGAGGACGACAATGGGGTACTTTTTAAGAATCTATTACCCGAATACAAGCTCTCCTCCCGGGGGCTGGTCATTTCCAGGGAACGGGCCACTACAGTAAAGACCAGGGTCCTGGCCCAATCTCAGCAACTCATTCGGGTGGATACAGAAGACACTTTCGAACTCCGTACAGAAGAAGAACAAGCTTTATTGACGGTTGTTCGGGATTTACTGGACCAAAAACCCATCGATCTCATTCTCTTTCAGGATTACAACAAGGGCGTATTAAGTTCCAAAGTGATCGGGGAGATTATTCTGGAAGCGGTCAAGCGGGATATTCCTACTACCGTAGATCCAAAGTTCCACAACTTTTGGAGTTTCAAGCGAGTGACCCTTTTTAAACCCAATCTTCGGGAGATCCGCGCCCAGCTTCCCTTTTCTATCGAACCCAAGCTGGAAGACCTTTCCAAAGCCAGTAAATACATTCGTGCGCAAATCGACAACCAATATACCCTGATCACCCTTTCGGAACATGGCCTTTTTCTGGACGATGGAAGGGAGTGTAAGATCTACCCACCAACCGAGACCCGCGCTATTGCGGATGTCAGTGGGGCCGGGGATACCGTGATCAGTGTTATATCCGTTGGTTTGGCCCTTGGACTACCTCTGCCGGAAATAGCGACCCTGGCCAATCTTGCGGGTGGGCAGGTTTGTGAACAATTGGGGGTAGTTCCAGTAAACAAAGCTCAGTTAGAGCGGGAGTTTGCAGCTTTGAGTCCATACAAAAGGGAGGAGTAATGGCTGTTGTGTCTTGAAGCAATCGTTTTGTCGTGCCGGCTTATGTCGGTACGGGACGAGTGAACGGGGGGGGAGCTATAGTGCTCCCTCCCCCTTCACAGTTGACTAAGGTTTGGCCTACAAAAAACTCATTACTCAGGCCCCAGGAGGGCCAGGGCTTCCTGTAGCTGGCGAATTCGAGCTTCCCCATCGGCCAGTTTTTGCCGTTCCTTTTCGACCACATGAGCAGGTGCATTATTGACGAATCGCTCGTTACTCAATTTTTTCCGGACCCCACTTACAAAGCCTTGCTGGTATTCCAGGTCCTTTTCCAGGCGCTTTCGTTCCTCCTCCGTATCGATCTCTTGCTTGAGTTCCAGGAAAAATTTATCTGCCCCGGCGAGGAAGGGGACTGTATTCTCCGTTTCAGTGGAAACCGTTTCCAGGTCTTCCAGGTAAGCCATTTTAATGATAACGGGCCGTAAGCCTTCCCGCTTCAAAAGGGCCTGGACGCGGGAACTATGCTGCGCATAAGCCATTAATGGGTCTTTTGCCTTGACCCCGTTCTTATTGCGCGTATCCCGAACTCCTGAAATGATGGCTTTCGCCAGTTCCACATCTCTGATGAGCGCCTCCTGATACCCGGATGCTTTCGGCCAGATGCTGAGGATGCAATCATCGCCAGGCTTTCGCTCTTTTAATTGGTGCCAAACCTCCTCCGTTACAAAGGGCATAAATGGGTGCAGCAGGGTCATTAGGCGTTCAAACAGATCCAGGCTGTGGTCCAGGGTCTGTTGGTCAATCGGTTCTCCATACTCGGGCTTGATCATTTCCAAATACCAGGAGCAAAAGTCATCCCAGATCAACTTATATAAACTCATCAAAGCATCGGAAAGGCGATACTCTCCGAACTGCTGGTCCAATTGCTCCAGGACCTCCTGCAAGCGGCTTTCCATCCAATCCCCTGCAAGTCTGTTGATGGCGGCTGTTTGTCGATCGGCCGCTTCTTCCACTACCTCCAGACTCTTCAGCATTCGCAGGGCGTTCCAGATCTTGTTACAGAAATTGCGCCCCTGTTCACACAACTTGCTTTCGTTCAGAGCTTCTTTTGTTTTTGGATCGAAAGGCGCATCAAAAATGATATCATTCCCGGCAGCTCCGCTGGAGAGCATCCCGAATCGAACCCCGTCTGCGCCATAGGTTTCGATCAACTCCAAAGCGTCGGGAGAATTCCCCAGGGACTTGCTCATTTTTCGGCGCTTATTATCGCGAACCATTCCGGTGAAATAGACATCGTGGAAAGGTTGTCTTCCTTTCGCCTGTACGTGCTCTTTACCCAGTAACTCTTCAGACCATTCATAGCCCGCCATGATCATGCGTGCCACCCAAAAGAACATGATATCCCAGCCCGTTACCAACACATTTGTCGGATAGTAGTACTTCAGCTGTTCCTGGGTTTCGAAACCGTCGAATACCGAAAAAGGCCATAACCAGGAAGAGAACCAGGTGTCAACCACATCCTCATCTCGCTTAAGATCCGTTATTCGCAAGCTTTCCTGGCCGGTTTCTTTCCTTGCCTGCTCCAGAGCTTTTTCAATGGTCTCGGCAACGAATACCCTATCCTCGTAATACCAGGCCGGTATCTGTTGTCCCCACCACAACTGGCGGGAGATGCACCAGTCCCTTACATTTTCCTTGCGCAGCCAGCTGTTGAACATATTGAACATATGCTCCGGGAAGAACCGAACCTCCTTGCTACGCACCGCTTCCAAAGCAGTTTTAGCGAACCCATCCATTTGGAGGAACCACTGCTTGGAAAGGCGGGGCTCCACCACCGCATCAGTACGCTCTGATCGGCCGATGCTGGTGCGGTATTGGTCCAGTTGCACCAGATGCCCGGCATCTTGCAGCTTAATCTTGATATTTTTCCGGGCTTCGAACCGATCCTGGCCCACGAGAATTTGGGCTTTATCATTTAATTTGCCATCCGGGGTCAGAATATCGATTACCTCCAAACCATGACGCTGACCGATTTCATAATCGTTCTGGTCGTGGGCAGGGGTTACCTTTAGCGCTCCCGTTCCAAATTCCAGGTCGACATAGCTATCCGCAATAATGGGAATGGCCCGATCGATCAACGGTATGATCGCCTTTTTCCCGATGAGATGCTGGTAGCGTTTGTCTTCCGGGTGAACAGCCACAGCCGTATCCGCCATGATCGTTTCAGGCCGCTGGGTCGCAATGACCAGGTGCTCATTCTTTTGGCCTTCTATATCGTACCGGATATGATAGAGGTTCGAATTTTCATCCGAATAGATCACCTCTTCGTTGGATAACACCGTTTGAGCAACCGGATCCCAATTGGTCATACGGAGCCCCCGGTACAACTTCCCTTTTTTATAGAGATCAACAAACACTTTCACAACGGCCTTGGAAAGACTATCTTCCATAGTAAAACGGGTGCGTTCCCAATCGCAGGAAGCGCCAAGGCGTTGCAATTGCTTCAGGATGCGCCCCCCGTATTCTTCCTTCCATTCGAAAGCATACTTTAGAAACTCCTCCCGGCTCAGATCACTTTTTTTAATGCCCTTATCGCGTAGCATCCTCACCACTTTTGCTTCGGTAGCAATAGATGCATGGTCGGTCCCCGGCACCCAACAGGCATTTTTCCCTTCCAGACGAGCTTTACGGATCAGGACATCCTGAATGGTATTATTTAGCATATGCCCCATATGTAGCACCCCTGTCACGTTTGGAGGTGGGATGACTATGGTAAAGGGCTCCCGTTCATCGGGCTCGGAATGGAAGTAGTTATTTTTAAGCCAGTGATCGTACCAATGGGCTTCTACTTCTTTAGGGGCGTATCGGGCTGATAGGCTCATGATTCTAGGTAGCTATTTTTTTCTTTTTCTCTTTTGGGGGTTTTTCCTTTTCGAAAATGTCGGGGTCAGTTTGATTGCGCAATAGGTCTTTCATGCTTTCCCTTTTTCGAATAAGATAGTGCCGTCCTTTGTGTACCAGCACTTCAGCCGGCCGAAAGCGGGAATTGTAGTTGGAAGCCATTGCAGAACAATAGGCCCCGGCATTGTGGAAAGCCAGAATGTCTCCTTCCTGCAATTCGGTCAGGCGGCGATTAACCCCGAAAGTATCTGTTTCGCAGATATATCCCACCACCGTATAAAAACGAGACTTGCCCTCCGGTCGACTAATATTGGTGATCTCGTGATAGGCCCCGTAAAGCATCGGGCGAATGAAGTGGTTCAAGCCGGAGTCTACACCTGCAAAAACAGTAGAAGTAGTTTGCTTGATCACATTTACCCGGCTCAAAAAATACCCTGCTTCGCTAACCAGGAACTTACCCGGCTCAAAAACCAGGGTGAGATCACGGCCGTACTCTTTACAAAAAGCCCGGAATCGCCGGGAAATACTTGCACCGAGATCTTCGATATCCGTCGCTGCATCCCCTTCCCGATAAGCAACCTTAAAGCCACTCCCAAAGTCGAGATAATCCAAATGAGGAAAAGACCTGGCAGCTTCGAACAGGATCTCTGCACCACTTAAAAACACCGCCGAATCTAATATATCAGAACCTGTATGCATATGTAAGCCTTCTACCTTCAGCCCGGTAGCCTCCACAATTCTAAGGACCAGGGGCATTTGATGAAAGCTGATCCCAAATTTAGAATCTATGTGCCCTACAGAAATATTGGTATTGTATCCCGCCATGATATGCGGGTTGATTCGAATACATACCGGATAATCGGGAAAGGATTGCCCGAATTGTTCGAGAATACTGGTGTTGTCAATATTTATACGTACCCCAAACTCCACAGCCTCCTGGATCTCCTCCAGAGACACACAATTGGGCGTGTAGATGATTTCCTGAGGAGCGAAGCCTGCTTGCAAGCCCAATTCCACCTCCTGTATCGATACCGTATCCAATCCAGCTCCAAAAGACCGCATTAATCGCAATACGCTGAGGTTCGTCAAAGCTTTACAGGCAAAATTGATCCTCAAAGAGGGAACATTAAAAGCGGAGGTAAGCCGCTTGTATTGCCGTTGCATTACAGCACTGTCGTAGACATATAAGGGAGCCTGGTATGCTTCTACCAATTCCAGCGGATCTACTCCTCCCGACAGTTGATACTTACTTTCGATAATTTGCATACTAGTATTTTAGACCAGGGAACAAAATTAACGCAAAAGTCGTTCCCCCATTTCCAAAACCCAAATAATTTCAGCTTTTTAATGACAAAGACCTTTTGTACACCGAGTAGGGTGCACACCATTTTCCGGTAAAATGGCATCTAGCTTATCAGAACAACCGGAGTAAAACATTGAAAATCTTACGCGTGACCGAGATCGACCTCATCGAAGCCTGTAAAAACCAGGAGCCGAATGCCCAACGGCAGCTTTACCGGGAGTACGCTCCAAAGATGTTCGGGCTGTTGAAGCGGTATGTCAAACGACGGGAAGACGCGGAGGATGTTCTGATAGAAGCTTTTTTCAAGGTGCTCGACAATATCGACCGGTTTCAGGGAAGCGGAAGTTTTGAGGGCTGGGTTCGAAGGATCGTAGTGAATGAAGCCTTAATGTTCCTCCGGCGCAAACATAATTTTAATCTGAGCCTGGACGCTACGGATATGGACATTCCATCCACTGCCAATGCCGGACAGGAATTACAGGCAGCTGATATTTTGCAACTCCTCGATCAACTCCCCACCGGCTATCGCACGGTTTTCAACCTGTATGTACTGGAAGGTTACAAGCACCGGGAGATCGCTGAATTGCTGGGGATCAGCATAAATACGTCGAAATCACAGTTGATCCTTGCTAAAAAACGCCTTCGCCAATTACTGGGCGACCTGAATTACCCGGGAGTTCCGAAACAACAACCATAATAAAAGACTATCCTTAAGTAAATATGAAAGATCTATTTGACCTTTTTCGGGAAAGTGAACACAAGCTCCAGGAAATGCCCAGCGAACGAACCTGGCGCAGGTTGGAACGTCGGCTGGATGCCCGGCGCCACCGCCGCGGCCGTAGCCAATTCCTTCCCTTGCTGGGTATGGTAGCGGGCCTACTGCTGCTGTTGACTATTTACGGCCTGTTCTCCCTTTCCTCCGAACCCGATTACCGGGAGGTACTTGCCGGTACTCCAGAACGGCTGGAAGCCCTGCCTGTTTCAGAAGATTTCCCCTCTGCCCATCAGATCCAGGAATATGTTCGAACTTATCACGAACGGGCAGGGCAGCCCATTCTGGAAGGGAAACCAGAACAAAAACTCGTAGTGCGCAAGTTGTAGGAAGAAGTTCCACTCTTCAGGTGGGTAGCCCCTTGCTGCCCCAATTGGGCCAATATTCAGAGGTTTACGCTATATTACACCTCCGTGGAAGCCCATTTCAAAGGGCGGGAATGCCGTTGCGCCCAGACACCTCTCGGCCATAACTCAAGAATCGACATGTTGGAAAAACTGCTCCCGGCTAATTCGATAGAAAACACATTCCACATCATAATAGATACCTTTGTGGTCAAAATGCAGGCCTAATTTTTCCATTACCCGGCGGGAGGCCTTATTGGCCTCCATGGCAACCGCCACTACCTCCTTTAGTTGAAGTGTTCCAAAGGCATAATGCAGTAAACAAAACCCTCCTTCCGTAGCATAACCATTTCCCCAGGCCTCTTCCAAGAAGCGGTAGCCGATCTCCGTATGCGGGGGATACCCTTCCAGGGGTTTTAAGGCCATCCAGCCGAGGAATTCCCCACTAATATTATGTTCCGTTATCCAATAGCCAGCATCCCCCTTTGAGGCCTGGATACGGCGGTTCAGGTCGGCCTGGGCTTCCCGGCGAGATTGGGTTTTCCCACTAATATACCGCATTACCCGAGGGTTGTTTCCCAGCCGGTAAATGGCTTCAAAATCCGTTGGGGCGGGCGGCCGGAGCCGAAGACGAGGTGTTTCCAGAATGGGTACCATGAAGGCGCTTATTTTTCCCAGCGGGCCACTTCCTGTTTTGCAAATTGTTCGTCTTCCCAACCCAGCATTTCTACCTGGCCACGTCCCTTGTAAGCAGTAAACCACTGCTCAATTATGCGCCTGACTTCATCATAACGGATAAGAAAATCCTGAAAATCGTCCGGTTGGATAATACGATCTTCTTTTTCCAGGGGCAAAGCGATCAACTTGGTATCCAATTCGCCCTGGTCCCGAAGTTTTAAGGCTCCCAGTAGCTCGACCTCCATTAAACTTCCGGTGGGTACAGAAGAGGCGATAACCAGAACATCCAGGGGGTCGCCATCTCCCCCGCGGGCTTCATCCATCAAGGTAGAAGGAATAAAGCCATAGTTACCCGGGTAAGGTAAAAACTCAATGATCCGGTCTTGCCCGTTGACCTGATCCGGTTCGAATTTTCGATCGGCCTTGTTGTATTCGATCTTTAGGTTAGTACCGGCAGGGATCTCAATTATGACGTGATACCCATTTTGTGTTCGGGCAGGAGTTTGTTCAACCTTTACGCGTCCTTCCGTCCTACAGGCTGCCAAGATCAGAGAGAAGAAAAGGAATAAGGTCAGCAATAGTGCGGCGGAAGGGTAATATCCTTTTAATTTGAACATTTCATTCATCTTTAAACAATTATATCATGCATACAAGGACCCTACAGGAAAGCACCCGATGCATATGCTTTTCATTATCCTAGGCATTTTTTGCAGCCAGAGCCTGTTCCAGTGCTTCAACCACCTCCTGATGCCCTTCCCGTTGGGCGTCCTTTTGTGGAGTACCTCCCCAGCGGTCAATGGGTTCTAAAGGCACCCCTTGTTCGATCAGATATTTTACTACTTCGAGTTGCCCTTCAGAAGCGGCCAGGTGCATGGCTGTTCGACCATCATAATCTGCCACACTAAGGTCGCCCTTTTCGGCATTGAGCCGTTTGATCTCCCCCAGATCCCCATTTCCGGCTGCATAGATCAAGGTAAGGGTATGGTTAATGGCGCTGTCATACCGCCGCCTGCGGGGATCTTTTTTATTGGTTTCAAGTACAATGGAATCAAACTGGTGAAAATTATATTTTTCGACTAATCTTCGGCAAAACTCAACGCCACGTACACTATTGCCCAACTCATCCAATCGGGGTGACCAAATGGTGATTCCCATCACGTTGGGTACAACAACCATCATACAGCCCGACACACCACTTTTTGCCGGCAGCCCGATGTTGAAGGCAAATTCTCCCGAAAAATCATACATCCCACAGGTCAACATCAGGGACAAACAGTGCTGGACGGTTTTTTCATCGAATATCTTTTCACCGGTGAGGGGGTTTACTCCGGCATTGGCTAAGGTAGCGGCAGCGATACTCAAATTGGCAGTATTTGACTCAATGGAACAGCATTGAAAATAGAACTCCAGGGTCTCTAATAGATCGGTTTTTTCGGGAAAAGCCTGGTTTTCCCGCATAAAATAAGCAAGAGCAAAGTTACGGTCTGCGGTACTGCGTTCCGAAAGGTAAACCGAGTTATTAAACCCTACCTTTCGACCGGCACAAAGGCGGTTCCAGGTAGAGCTTACATGATCAAAACGGTCGGAGGGAGATTTCCCAGGTTTGATCAGGGAGCAACTCATAATTGCACCGGCATTGATCAGCGGGTTATGGGGTAACCCATCGTTATTTAAGGATAACTCATTGAATGACCGCCCACTGGGTTCACGACCAACATGTTGATGCACCACCTGCTCTCCATGTTCCGCGGAAGCCAGACAATAATTAATCATTTTACAAGTGGATTGAAGGCAAAATTTTTCTTCAAAATCGCCTATGGAAAACCGCTGCCCGTCAATAGTGCACATAGATACGGCGAAGTATTCGGGATCTACCCTGGCCAGTTGGGGGATATAATCTGCTACCTTGCCTACACGATTGCTTTTGGTTGCTTCGAATATCTCTTTTATTTCCCTTGAAAAATCCTCAAAATCAGGAATGATCAGGTTGCCCGAAAAGGCGTGGCGTAAAAGGGCGCTTTGATGCAAAAAGTGATCACACTTTTCCAGGTTTAAGGGCAAGCTTTTGGAAAGGCGGAGGTTATCTCCCTTCAACTCCTCATAGATGGACTCCAGGCGGTTGTCATCCCCTAAAATACCCTCCTTTTCTAAGGCCTCCAAAAACTTTTCCAGATTAATGACCCCACTATTACTCGTATCTAAATTTTGAAAGAGGCGATGGGTATCGATTTGTTTTTCTGTGTCATTGCGAAACCTCCCGTTAGTTTCCTTTGGGAACGCTCCTTTGTTTATAGCCATGGTGATATGGGAATTTTTTTCTAAATAAAGGATTTTTTCCTCCAATCCAACCTTCTATTCCTTAAGAAGGTTAGAAATTTATGGAAGATTTTACTTTTGGTTTGGTTCTATCGGGAGGCGGCATGCGGGGAGTAGCCCACATTGGTCTTTTGCAGGCTCTCAGGGAAAAGGGCTTACACCCCTCTTATATTTCCGGATCAAGTGCTGGTGCTCTTGTCGGGGCACTTTACGGTGCCGGCCTGGACAGTAAGGAGATGTTGCGTTTTTTTGATGATGCCCCCCTATGGCAGATTTCCTATTTTACTTTTTACAAAACGGGCATGCTGGATACGCATCGATTTGGGGATTACCTCAAGAAGTTTTTTCCAACAGATGACTTTTCCAGCTTAAAGGTACACCTGTACGTAACGGCCACTGACCTACTGGCCGGAGATATCAAAGTTTTTAACACGGGCCCTTTAATGAAGCCCCTTTTGGCTTCTGCCGCCGCTCCAGGTATCTTCAGCCCGGTAGAGATCGATAATTCCCTTTATGTAGATGGCGGGGTGATGGACAACTTCCCGGTAAAACCCTTAAGGAATAAGGTAGATATCATTATTGGCAGTTACGTAAATCCCATTGAATTCTCGGAATGGAATTACTTCAAAAGTACGTTTAAGGTAACCATGCGGGCAAGTGATTTGAAGTATTACGCAACCGCCCAGCCAAAATTTGCCCTTTGTGACTTTATGTTGGAATACAATGGGCTAAAGAATATCGGCTGGTTAAGCACTGATAAGATACAGGAGGCTTTCGAAATCGGCTACCAAACCACCTTGAAGCAGATAGACGAGATCAAAGCAACAATACAGCGGCAGGCTTACCAGCCCCCTACTTGACTACTCAGGCAATTATTTTTGGTACTTTTAAAATAGTTCTTTCCCTTTTATATTATTTTCGAGTAAATCCGGGTGATTTTTCTGCTTTACTTTTTTGTAAGTGATCAGGCATACTGCCCAGACGCCTGGGTTTTGGCCACCTTAACTTTATCTGATCTTACCAGGAGATTCAAGGACGCAGGCAATATTATAGATATTCCTATTCTCGATCATATCATTGTGACACCGGAAGACGGGTATTATTCTTTTGCTGAGGAGTGCCTTTTATGATGTTATTTATTTTCTTTTCATCCGCAAAGTCTTTACGAGCGCGCGATATTCCGTTTAGAATATCGGGAAACCCTTAATATGTATTGCCCCCGTATTTTACTAAATTTACGGCCATGAGCGACATAACCAAGTTTGACTATGAAGGCCAGAGTATCAGCTTTGAGTTTTCCGATGGCAACAAGATGATTAACGCCACGGAAATGGCCAAGCCGTTCGGTAAACCTGTCGGAAACTTCCTGCGCCTGAAAGAGACGAAGGAATATATCACCTTGCTGGAGGAGCGATATTCAGATGTGAATATCGCTTCGGATATTCCGCGTGAAGTTCTACGGGTTGTCAAGGGTGGCGATGCGGCTGAGGGACTGCAAGGAACATGGATGGATGAAAAACTGGCGCTCAAATTTGCCGCCTGGCTCAGCCCCCGCTTTGAGCTGTGGGTCTATGACCGCATTCAGGAACTGCTTTTGACAGGCAAGACCGAGATCAAGCACTATAGCCCGTCCGGGATCATCAAGGGGCTGCGCATGATCGTGGAGGAACTGGAGCAGCAGGAGCAGTTCAATATCGAAATCAGGCAGGACGTAGACTTCATTGCCGAGCGGGTGGACGAGCTGGAGGCCAAGATCACCAGCACCGATGACCATTACTACACGATTGCCGGATATTGCGCCCTGAACAAAATCCCCTGCCCCTTGCACAAGGCCAAGGAATGGGGCAAGGCGGCCACGGCCCTGAGCCGCCAGAGGGACGTCGCCACAGGCGCGGCCCATGATGAGCGCTTTGGCAAGGTCAGAACCTACCATCAGGACATTTTACAAGACGTGATTAAAGGGTGAGCTTTCGCCTTTTGTTCAGCAAAAGGCGAAAGGTTGAGGATGAAATCACCCCGGTTTTTGACAAAATCAGGCTTTTTTTTACCTTAACTTTCGTAGTACACGATTAAAGGCGAATATATGGACGTTAACGACCTGATTGACATTCACACCGGAGAGCGCAAGTATTTGAACCGTGAAGAACGTAAAGCCTTCAAGGAGGCTGCGCAGTTTATGAAGCCGGATATCCGGTCTTTTTGTCTGATGATCTATTACACGGGTTGCCGTTTATCGGAAGCATTGGAGGTGACACCGCACAGGCTGGACTTTGAGGGCAAGCGCGTTCTTATCCGTACCCTCAAGCAAAACCCCGAGCGGGAAGACAAATACAGGCTTGTGGAGCTTCCTAAAGACTATCTGGGGGATCTGGAGAGCCAATACGATGCGCGGAGCCGGAAAGGCTCCAAGAAGAACGGCAAAACCCGCCTGTGGAGGTTTACCGACCGTACAGGGCAAAACTACGTCAAGAAGGTCATGGACGCGGCAGGGATTTCCGGGAAGAAGGCCACGTCCAGAGGCTTGCGCCATTCAATGGGCGTGATGCTGGCCCTTGATAAAGTACCCGCGAACGTCATACAGGATATTCTCGGCCACACAGCGGCAGAAAACACGATGATCTATATGCAAGTGCTTGGTGATGATCGCCGGGGACTAATTTCCAATACCTGGTAAAGGCAAATGTGATTACCTCACAGAATCAGCATATTCTTTATTTAGGACAGACTCATGAAGGCACGATGCACGATAAAAAAATAGCTGACCAGGAACAATGCCAGTACCCCGATGGCATCCATTTATTTCAAGATAGTGGTTACCAGGGATATGTTCCGAAAAATGTCTTTGTGGTTCAACCTTATAAAAGGCCTCGAAATGGCAAGCTATCTGAACTTAAAAAATGGTTTAACCGATACATCGCCAAATTATTGAGGATCACCCTTAAACATGCCATCTGTGGTATTAAACGTTGTCGAATTGTCAAAGATAAATGCAGACACTTTTGTCAGCAGTTTAGAGATGATATTATGGTCATTTGTGCCGGACTCCATAATTTTAGAGTTTGCAGCCCGTTCAGGACCTACAAAGGCAAATTCAAGTGGGAGCCGGGGAAAGCCATAAAACCTTTTTCATAATAAAGTCTATTATTATCCTTTAACTACAAAAATATTGAAGACATGAGCTTTATGGACGACATCAAAAAAAAGTGGGCTTCCGTCAAGGAAGAACTAAAAGAAAACAACATTGATCTGGACAACATCAGCGCTGACCTTTCGGACAAAGCCAGGGAGCTGACCACGCAATTGAAATCCCAAAAGGATGAGCTATTGGCTCAATTGGATACCGATGGAGATGGCAAGATTAGTGCGGAAGAACGCAAAGCTAGCATGAACAAGCTTTACGAAGATATGAAAGGCAAGTTTCAGGAGCTGAAAAATGAACTGACGAAAGACTAAATTCCCTATTTTTCGCCCATGAATAAATGGAAAGATGGTTTTCAGCTGGCTTTAAAGGGAGCCGCCATGGGCATGGCAGAGGTAATTCCCGGCGTTTCGGGGGGCACTATCGCCTTTATTACGGGAATCTACGAGCGTCTGATTCATGCTATCAAAACGGTTTTAGGCCCGGAAAGCATCCGAGCCCTTCAACGAGGTGGGTTCTCCGAATTTTGGCGTACCATCGATGGAGGGTTCCTGTTTAAACTGCTTGCAGGGATGGCAGTTGGGCTTGTCATCGGTGTTTTGGCCGTCACCCGTTTGCTGGAAACTTACCCGGTACTGCTTTGGGCTTTCTTTTTTGGGTTGATTATCGCCTCGGCCGTGTATATCGGTCGGCAGGTAGAACGATGGACGGCGGGCTCGCTTGCGGCACTGGTCATAGGAACCGCCCTTGCGTACTGGATAACAGTTGCGGCTCCTGCCTCCGGGAACCAGGCGCTGTGGTTTGTATTTGTTTCCGGGATGATCGCCATTTCCGCTCTGATATTGCCTGGCATTTCAGGCAGTTTTATCCTCCTGTTGTTGGGTATGTATACTTACATTATCCCGACCGTCAAGGAAGTGCTGCAAACCTTTAGCACCCAAAGCCTGACCGTTCTAGTCGTCTTTGCTTTGGGTTGTTTGCTTGGTTTAGCCATTTTCAGCCGGTTTTTATCCTGGACCTTCAAATCTTTCCCAAACATTACCCTGGCTTTACTTACCGGTTTCCTGATCGGCTCCCTCAATAAGATCTGGCCCTGGCGTAATGTCTTGAGCTATCGCACCGATAGTTCTGGGGAGGAGGTGCCTTTTCTGGAGCGCAGCGTTCTTCCCGGCAATTATGAAGGAGAACCTTATCTGATAGGGGCTGTTATTTGTGTGGTAACAGGTGTGGGGCTGGTTTTTATTCTGGGTAAATTGGGTAGTGCTTCCGGTGAACCGGCCCCGGCAAAATAATAGCGTTCTACCATGATTAATCAACTCGGGTTGATCGGCCACCCACTTTCACATTCCTTTTCGAAAAAGTATTTTACCCAAAAATTCGAAAGGTTACACATACAGGATTGGGCTTATGAGCTGTATCCCCTGGAAAAGATAGATCTGTTACCAGCCTTAATTGAAAACAGCCCGAATTTAAAAGGATTGAACGTTACCATTCCCTACAAACAGGCCGTACTGCCGTATCTGGATGAATTGTCTCCGGAAGCCAGGGCTATTGGGGCGGTTAATACCATAAAGATCGAAAGGGGTCAAAAAAAAGGGTTCAATACTGATGTGTACGGATTTCAGGTCTCGCTAGAGGAAATTATGGCTGAACACTCCTCGAGGATAGGATCAGCCCTGGTACTTGGCACCGGTGGGGCCGCAAAGGCGGTTTGTTGGGTGTTGCGACAACTGGGTATCCAATATACGCTGGTTTCCAGGCATCCGGAATTACCGAACTGGCCGGACAATCAATTGGAGCCGCCCCTTTTCGGAGGAGTTTATACCTACCAGGAACTGGATGAACACAGCCTTAATCAGTGCCAGTTGATCGTTAATACCAGCCCCCTGGGCATGGCTCCGGCTATTGGTACTTCACCGGATATTCCGTATCATTATCTCCACGGTGGGCATTGTCTGTTTGATCTGGTTTATAATCCGAAATTAACGCATTTCATGAAAAACGGGCGGGAGCAGGGCGCTGTAACCTGCAATGGCCTCCGCATGCTACACCTGCAAGCCGACAAAGCCTGGGAAATTTGGAAAACATAATTTGAAGCTGTATGAAAAGCCAAGATCAAGCGGGTAAGCCCGTTAATCAAAAAATTGAAAAATTTACCGAATCTATTCGCACTGTGCTGGATGGAAAGCAGCCCAGTGGACTGGACTTTGGCGATACGGAAATTACTTTCAAAGATCGGTCAGATAAGGAGCTAAGGCAAATGGCCTGGCTGTATGGGATGATGAACAAACACTGGCTGGTTGGTATTGGGACCAAGGTAGGTATGACGGCCATTAAGCTACGCCTCCCCTTTGTGGAGGGCATAGTAAAAAAAACCATTTTTGAACAATTTTGCGGCGGTACCACCCTTCTGAATGCACAACCGGCAATTGAACGCCTAAGCCAGGCGGGTGTCCTCTCTATACTCGATTACGGTGCGGAAGGCAAGGATAGTGAAGAAGAGATGAATAAGACCATGAATGAAACGATCCGCGCTATTGAGTTTGCCGCACCTCATGAGGCTGTTCCTATGGTGAGTTGTAAGATCACCGGACTTGCCCGAAACGGACTGCTGGAATCCTTACATCGCGGAGACACACTTACCTCCCAGGAAAAGCAAGAATACGAAAGCGTTCGAAAGCGGATCGATTCCATCTGCAATGTAGCTTCCAAGACGAATGTATCCGTTCTTATTGATGCTGAAGAAAGCTGGATGCAACAACCTATTGATGATATTGTGGACCTGATGATGAAGCGGTACAATAAGGAACGGGCGGTTGTTTACAACACCTTCCAATTGTACCGTAAGGACCGCTTGCAATTTTTGAATGATTCCTACAACAAGGCCCGGGACGAAAGCTATATTTTGGGCGCTAAATTGGTACGGGGCGCCTATATGGACAAAGAGCGGGAAAGGGCAGAAGAGAAGGGGTATCCCTCTCCTATTCAGCAAAATAAACAAGCCACGGATGATGCCTATAATATGGCCGTTCGATTCTGTTTGGATAATATTGAACATGTTGCCTGTGTCAATGCTTCCCACAATGCAGAAAGTAATTTTCTGATGGCCGAATTGATCAGGAAAAAAGGGTTGCCAAAAGATCATCCGCATTTGGTCTTTGCGCAGTTGTACGGTATGAGCGACAACCTTACGTATAACCTTGCACACCAAGGTTTCCTGGCTGCAAAATACCTCGTGTATGGGGCAGTACGGGACGTTATTCCATACCTCATTCGGCGGGCGGAGGAAAATAGCTCGGTTACCGGCGACATGACCCGTGAACTCAGCCTGGTCGTTAAGGAAATGAAAAGGCGCGGACTAAAAGTCTAGCTTTTTACCCTTAAAATGAGGGCAGATGGTCAAATGTATGTATTTTTGAACCAACTGTAGCAGGAAACTCACTTCACAAATAGTAGGACCCTAATACTGTAGAATACACCCGCTCTACGGCCAGGTCTTACTACCTACTCCATATATTTAGACCCGATCAAAAGCCGGGCTCGGTGCTGCAATGAATCACTTCTGAACGCGTTTTAACCCATTAGACAGCGTATCGAATGTAGGTTTCAATGAATACCTCTTTCCTCTGGAAATCAGTCGGAAAGATCAGGGATCATTGACATTGGTACAGCAAATTATTTCCAGACCCAGGGAAAAAACCGATTTGATGACCTTAAAATTATTTCCTATCCTCCTTCTGGTTCTTGGCTGTTTTTCCGGCCTGAGGACCCTTCAGGCCCAACATGAAGATTGTCGGTCCGCCTTGCTGATCTGCAGTGATGAAGATGTCAACTTCATTCCAAATGGCCGGGGTATAGATGATTTTAATAATCCCAATAACAGTGAAGGTTGCCTTCAAAGGCGCGAAAACTTTTCCGTTTGGTTTTACTTTGAACTACGGGAAGATATGCCCCTGGATAGTGGCTTGCTTACCTTCGAAATACTGGATGAACGACAAAGTGTACGCCAGGATTACGACTTTGCCGTTTATGGTCCAGACCTTAACTGTGACAGTCTTGGAGAACCTGTACGTTGTTCTTTTCGACAATTGACCTTAACGGAAGACACTGTACGAACCGGCCTCCAATTTGGAGAAACGGATACCACTGAAAGCGCAACTACCGGCAACGGCTTTGTCGCTCCACTTGAGGTAGGACCAGGGGAGGGTTTCTTTTTGCTAGTAGACTTCTTTGTAGCGGCTGATCCCGGAAATAGTTTCGATAGCACCACAGTCCAGGATTTCACCCTGAGTTGGGGGGGGGCGGCAGCCCCTTTCCTGAATTGTGTTGCCAACCCCAATTGCGACCTGGTAACCTTCAATGCTTTTCCCGATACTTCCGTCTGTGCGGGGTCCAGTTTACAACTGGAAAGCGAGGCCACTAACACCTATGGAGCGGAAAGCTATTTTTGGGAGGGCGCTTCGGGAACCCTTTCCTTTCTGGATAGCCCGAATGACACCAATACCCTCTTAGTCATCCCAACTGATTTTACGGGTACGCTAACCTATCAGGCCATGGTAAAGGAAGGGGCTTGCGAACACACCGATAGTGTACAAATACAGGTTATCGGCGCACCAGAGCCCGAAATTACCGGAGATACCATCCTTTGCCCGGGGGATACCAACCTGCTGTCAGTCTCTGGTGGGTTTTATGTCAGTTATCAATGGCAGGATGGCAGTACCGGCTCTGTATTTACAGCCACCCAGGCAGGGGACTACTCCGTTACGGTTGTCAGTGACCTGGGATGCCCTGGAACCGATACCATTCGTTTACGAGAAAGCATTTTTCCGACCCCTCTGATCAGTGGGGATACCTTACTTTGCCCGGGAGAGACTACTACCTTAACTGCTCATGGAGGGTTCGCCTCCTATGAATGGTCTACCGGGGAAACCACCCAATCGATTTCCCTTAACAATGACGGTTTCTATGGTCTAACCGTTACTGATGCAGAGAATTGTTCGAATGAACAAACCATTGAAGTGGTTTCCCTCAACAATCCCGTTCCGGGCATTAACGGACCGGCCAGCCTTTGTAGTGGGGATACGGTCACTCTTCTTGCCGAGAGGGGCTTTGCCGACTACCTCTGGTCTACCGGAGAACTGGATACCTTTGCCCGGGTAAGTATGCAGGGAACCTATTCCCTGACGGTAACGGACCAATTTGGCTGTGTGGGTTCCAACCAGCTCAGCCTGATCGAACGACCTAATCCTACCCCTCAAATAAACGGCGATTCCACTTTTTGCAGCAACCGTGAAGCCTTGCTACAGGCTAGTCCGGGCTTCAATAATTACCTTTGGTCGAATGGAACAACAGGAGACACCCTCCTTACAAACATCCCGGGGATTTATTCAGTGGTGGTAACCGATAATTTTGGCTGTAGCGGTACTGCTACCTTCGAAACAGATTCCCTGGCTTTACCCCTGGTCAATATATCCGGGCCCGATCAATTTTGTGCAGGAGATTCTATTGACCTGAACGCCAGTCAGGGGCTAAGCACTTATTTGTGGACGAATGGCTCCACCGAGCAGACTATTCGCATTGGTTCTTCAGACCTGTATGGCTTGACAGTGACTGACCCAAATGGATGTGAAAATCAGACCACTTTTTTGGTTACCGAAAACCCACTTCCACAACCTCAAATTTCCGGAGATCTTTTTTTCTGTCCTGCAGCATCGACGAATTTACAAGCTACCGGAGGCTATGATAGCTACTTATGGTCCACCCAGGACACTACTCAGGGGGTGGAAATTGCTAGCCCTGGTCTCCTTACCGTTACCGTTACAGATGGGGAAGGTTGCCTTGGGAGTTTATCGGTAAATGTCCAGCAGGTAAATGCTCCGGATCCGGAAATTCGAGGAGATTCCTCTTTTTGCGAAGGCAATTCGACCAGCCTTTCCGTTCTTCCCGTTTATACTGCTTATTCCTGGTCAGATGGCAGCAACGGCCCGGTTCTTTCCACCACCATGGGCGGTAGGTTTGCCATAACAGTGACCGATGGGAACGGTTGCCGGGGCTCCGATAGCATCCTGATCGAAGCCGTTCAGGCGCCAATACCCATAATCACGGGGGATTCCATTTTTTGCGAAGGGGAAAACACCGTCATCGGAGTAGTAGATACGTTTTCATCCTACACCTGGAATTTTGGACCGCTCAGTCCACAGATAACAGCTTCCCAAACCAACAAATACGTGCTAACGGTCACCAATAGCACTGGTTGCCAGGGAGTAGACAGTTTTGAAGTTGTGGAGATAGAGGCCCAACGCCCTATGCTAATGGGTGGTACCCGCACGCTTTGCCAGGGAGACACTCTGCCACTGGACGCTGGTGCGGGCTTCCCAGTATATCGCTGGTCTACGGGAGATACCGTACAGTTGATCAACGTTTCCCAGCAAGGAAATTATGGCCTGACCGTAACGGATGGGAACGGCTGCCGCAGTACCGAATCGGTCCGACTGATCTTTAATACCCCACGACCGGCAGTGATTTTCGGCCCCAGGGAGTTTTGCAGTGGGGCAACTGTTCCGCTCCTGGCAACAACGGGGTTCGAGACCTACCGCTGGAGTACTGGGGCTACCACCGAGAACATCCGGGTTAATTCCGGCGGGCAGTATTCCCTGACCGTCACCAATGCAAGTGGATGTTCTGCGGTTAGCAGCATTGACCTATTCGAAAAACCTACCCCTGAATTCAACATAAGTGGAGACCTCAGAATATGCGAGGGAGATACCACCATCTTATCAGTACCTGCCGGCTTCGATAATTATCGATGGACAACGGAGGCTACGGGGAATGCTATCTCGGTTACGGAGCCTGGGTTTTACGGCGTATTGGTTACGGCATCCAACGGATGTACCCAGGTCGATCAGGTAAGTGTACAACAAAGGCCCAGGCCTTTACCCCTTATTTCCGGCGACAGGCGGTTTTGCTCCGGGGATAGTACCCTGCTAAGGGTGGACGGGACCTTCACCTCTTTTGAATGGTCTGATGGGAGTACCCAAGCCAGCACCTGGATTAATACTCCTCAGGAAGTAAGCGTCATCGTTGCAAATGAGTTTGGTTGCCCAGGGCTTGCCCGAACCTCTGTGGTTCGGGATTCCAGCCCGGTAATTGACCTAAGGGGTCCCAGTGGACTTTGTGTTGGCGATTCTACCCTACTTGGTGTTACCGAAGGCTTTGCAAGCTATTTGTGGAGCACAGGAGATACCATGCCTCAGATCCAAATTCAACAGGGAGGACTTTATTCGGTCTCCGTCACGGGAGCAAATGGCTGTCGTACGATTGACAGCCAGGTCATAGCCAACCTTTCCGCTCCCGCTTTCAATTTGGTAGGAGATCCCTTCTATTGTATTGGAGATTCCACCAGCTTACGCGTAGAGCCAAGCTTTAATTCTTACCGCTGGTCGAATGGAGATACTACCCAGCGGGTAGCCATTCAAACTCCCGGACCTTTAAACGTAGAGGTAGAAAACCGCCAGGGCTGCGTACGAACGGAATCCGTACAGGTTGTGGAGGCCATAATTCCGCTGGCAGATGCGGGCGTTGATCGGAATATTGATTGCCTGCAGGATGAAGTAATATTGGGTGGAGATAATTCCACTCAAGGACGCCCTTACCTTCCCAGATGGGTGGGACCGGGAATAACCCCACTCAACCAGAATCGCTATTTCCCAAGGGTACAAGCGACAGGAACCTATACGCTAACCGTAGAGGACACCATTTATGGTTGTCGCTCTGAACCGGCACAGATCCTCGTCCGGGATTTAGGGTATGTACCCTCCGCTCAGCTTGCTACTCCAGAGCGAATTGATTGTTTTAACCCCCAGCAATACCTCAGTGCCGCTGGTTCGACTACCGGGCCGAACATTTTCTATTTCTGGGAATACGAAGAGGAAAGCACTCCTGTAGCCATAACTGATACTGTAGCTTTGCTTATTGAACGGGGTGGAAGATATCGCCTTGAAGTTGTGGATAGCCTTACGGGTTGCACCAATACAGCCAATGTCATTGTCCCTCAAGATACGCTGTCTCCATTGACAATTATTTCCGGAGGTGGGCAGTTGGATTGCCGAACGGAGTTTTTAGAGTTGACTGCTCCACTTTCTCCGCCCAACCAGGATTGGACTTACTCTTGGACAGGTCTTTCCCTGCCAGATTCCATTCTTTCGAATAATTTCCAGCTGGAGGTAGCAGACCCCGATGTTTATTCCCTTGCCATTCAAAACCTGGCCAACGGTTGTATTGGTCGCGATACGGTAACCGTACGATCCGATCGCATACTGCCACAGGCAAACGCCGGACCAAGCCAGGAGATTGACTGCCAAACCCCTAGTGTACAATTAGGAGTTCCGGTGGAAGACCCCTTGCTTCGAGCAAACTGGCGCCTGGCCGAGGATCCGGCTGTTCGAATAAGCGATGCCCAGCCCGAAGTCCAGCGCTCAGGCACCTATATTCTGGAGCTAACCAACTCCCTGACGGGTTGTTCAGACCTGGATAGCGTTGTAATCACCCAGAACGAAGTGTTTCCAAGGGGTATCAATTTTGAAGTACAGCCGGTTACCTGTTTTGGAGAGCAGAACGGTACCATTCGTATCCGATCGGTAGAAAACGGACTTGCGCCTTTTGTGTTTAGTCTTAATCGAAGATCATTTACTACAGATACGGTTTTTCAAAACCTTCCACCAGATCGTTATTCTCTTACCGTACAGGATGTTCAGGGTTGTGAGTTTACTGAGCTTTTGACCGTCAATGAAGGTATAGAACTGGAGGTAGATCTTGGAGAGGACCAATACATTCGACAGGGAGAGCGCATAACCCTTCAGGCATTGACAAATGTTCCGCCGGAAACGCTGGATAGCGTACGCTGGTTTAAACCGGATACCTTATCCTGTTCCGACTGTCTGATCCAGCGCCTAAGGCCAAGTGAGACCACTGTTTATGCAATAGCCGTACAGGATAATAATGGCTGTTCTGCCCAAGATGAAGTAGCCATATTTGTGGATCGCGATGATCAACTTTACATCCCCAATGTTTTCAGTCCTAACGGAGATGGTTTTAATGATCTCTTTGTAGTATATGCCAGCGAACAGGTGCGAGAAATTATTTACCTGAACATTTACAGTCGATGGGGTGCTAAGCTTTACGAACGGAAAAACTTCCAACCTAATGATCCGCAATTCGGCTGGGATGGTCGGTTGGAAGGCCGCTACCTGAATAATCAGGTCTTTGCCTATCGCATTCTTGCCGAGCTGGTGGATGGTACCCAGAAAACCTTTGAGGGAGATGTTACGCTGATGAGATAACAAGCAAGAAGGGAGTCTCAAAATGTACCAGGCCCTATTGAGATTCCCTTCTTCCTTAGTTCTTCTTTTTCTTTTGGGGCGGGATGTAAAACTCCACCTGCCGGACGGCGGTATCTGCCTGGAGTAGGTATTGCATTTCCTGTGGATGGGTCACCTGAGGGTCGAAGGTAGCTAACCAAAAAGCTGAGGTATCTGCCAGTCGTTTTTGAAACCGTAGATCTTGCTGAGAATATCTGTACTCAAGGTCCTGAATATACATTCGAGGATAGAGTAAAATAGCCAGGTGATCCGGTAATGCACCCTCCGGTAAGCCATAGTCAAAGGCTTCCAACTCGATCCATTCTCCCCTCTGAAGGAGGTCATCCAGTGCGGCTTCTAAATCGACTACTAAAGCAGGGCGACCTTCCCTTCCGGCAATGGATTTCTGATGGGTTTCCCCGTCCTCAAAAATAGTAATGGTGACCAGTGGCAGGTCGGGTATCCGGGTAGGGAAATCAGAGGGCATTCGCCAGAGCTCATCGTGACCGACCAGCTCTTTTATGCTCAAAAGCTCTTCCTCGGTGAGGTTACGCCCCCAGGTACCCATTCGGTCCGAAAACCGTTCCCCTACGTACCGCACCACACCATTTTCGTAAACCGTCAGGGTAAAAATGGGGCAGCGGCCGAAGCAAGGTCCCTTTTCCATTTCCACCAGTCGATGCGTATTCTCCACGGACAAGGCCTCTGAAGAGGTGGTACTCCCGCAAGCCTGTAATAAAAAGAAAGGGAGCATGCAAAAAATAGGTAGGTACTTCATGGCCTTGTATTAATTAAGGTTAAGCCTTTTTTTGAAGGTGCTCCTGCAGGTAATCCACATACGTCTGATACAATAACTGATAACTGGGCCAATTATAGGCTACGCCGTGGTTTCCGGGAGGGTATATCCTCAGATCTACATCCTTGCCGGCATCTGTCAGAGCCTTCACCAATTGGTAAGTATTGATGACATGGACATTATCATCCATCAGGGAATGGGCGATCAGCATATCTCCTTCCAGCTTGGCAGCGTGGGTAATAACCGAGGATTGCTCGTAGTTGGTGGTGTTTTCCGGTAACAGGCCCATGTAGCGCTCCGTATAAATATTGTCGTACAATCGTTGATCGGTGACCGGTGCTCCCACCAGGGCCACGTCAAATACACCCGGATGGGTAACCATGGTATAACTGGAAGCATAACCGCCATAACTGTGCCCCCGTATAGCCATGCGTTCACCATCTACCCAATCGTAAGTATTGGCCAGGTATTGGGCTGTTTCCACAAAGTCCAGACTTTCGTATTTACCGAGTTGTTCGTAAACGATCTCCATAAAATCCTGGCCGTACCCTCCGCTACCCCGATTGTTCACGCTGGCAATAACATAGCCGTTAGCCGCCAGGTATTGTTCAAAGCCATTTGCTCCGAATTCGTTGTAAACAGACTGGGCCCCAGGGCCACCGTAAATATTCAAAAGCAAGGGATAGGACTGATCCGGGTCAAAATTGAGCGGTTTGATCAAATAACCGTCCAATTGCTGCCCATCGGTGGTCGTAAAACGGAACAACTCCCTTGGTGCAAAGGGATTGCTTTCCAGATACACCCCCACCTGCTCGTTGGCAGCAAGGGTTTCAAGTTGCTCTCCTTCCGAAGACCACAATTCGACTTGCTTATATTGATCAATACTCGAATACCGATCGATATAATATTTGCCGTTGGGCGACATATCAATGGAATGCCTTCCTGCTGGCTGGGTCATCCTGACCGGTGTACCCCCATCCAGAGAGGTCCGGTATAAATGGCGTTCGAGAGGGGAAACCTGAGTGGACGTAAAATAGATCTGATCTTTCTCCCAATCAATGGCTTCCACCCGTACCACATCCCAGTCGCCCTCCGTTACGGCATTTAGCAAATTCCCTTCGTAATCATACCGGTATATGTGGTTGTGGCCGCTTTCTCCGGATATCCAGAAAAATTCTTCCCGGTCTTCAGGAAAGGTAAAATAATCCAGGATGCCGGCGAAGAAATCAAACAGGTCGATCCAACCATCCGGATCTTTTTCCTCCAGAATACGTTTTGTTTTTCCACTTTTAGCCTCCGCAAAATACAAGGCCAATTCATTCTGTGCCCGGTTCAGATGTGTCACGGCCAGTTGTCCGGGCACCGCCGTCCAATAAATTCGAGGGACGTACCCGCCTTCCAGGTCGAGGTCCACCCATTGGTTTTTATTTCCCTTTTCCAGGTCGATGATGCCGATCCGCACAGGGATAACCGGGTCTCCTACTCGAGGATAGGGAATCTCCTCATATTCATCATGGGGTTTATCAAAGTCGATCATCCGGTAAATGGGGATCTCCCGCTCATCCGTTTGGTAGAAGGCCAGATAACGGCTGTCAGGTGACCATTTCCAGGCCTGTACCAATCCAAATTCCTCTTCATAAGCCCAGCCAAAGCGCCCGTTGTATACCTGAGGCTGGGCATCATTCGTTAGTTGGGTGGTTTTCCCACTGGCAAGTTCCATTACAAAAAGGTTCCCCTCTTTTTCATAGGCTACCTTTTTTCCATCCGGCGACAACTCCGCCGTACGGGCGAATTTAGCCACCAGGCGCATTTCATCTTTCTCAATGCTGTACAAATAATAATCAGCATCTCCGGAATTTCGCCATACGGGTTGGAAATTGGTTTGAAAGACCAAATAGTTGAAATCTGCAGACCATTGAAATTCATTGTATTCGAAAGGGGTGTCGGTACCGGAGAAAAAGCGTTCATCCGAGGAAAACAACAGTTCTTCCGTTCCGGTGGCGAGATCGTAGATTTTGATAGCCCCGTCATCGGGATCCAAAAAAGAGTAGCGACCGCCACCCTCGATCCAGGTCAGACCGGATGGACCGTTTTGGCCGTTTAACATAAAGTCCATTTGCAAGGCTTGACCAAGGCTCATTTGCCCGGTTTCCTGGGCGACTAGACTACTGCCTGAAAACAAGAGCAGGAAGGCAATGAAGTAAGGTTTTATTTGCATTTGTACGATATTTTAATGGTATTCGAAGGCTTTTTTTAACTGATGTAGGCCCTGTTCCAGTTTGGTGCGTGGTGTGGCAAAATTCATCCGGACCCAACCGGGCCCACCTTCACCGAACCAATGGCCTTGCGCGAGTGCCAGTTTTCCATGTTCTACCAGCACCTTTTCGATCGCCTCCGGGCTTTTACCTGTAGCTCGGGCATCTATCCACAATTGGAAGGTTCCCTCTGGCTGAACGGGCTTTAAAACCGGGATTTCTTTTTCCAAATATTCCTGGATAAAGGCCAGGTTCGATCGCAGATAAGGCAAAAGTTCGGCCAGCCATTCCTCTCCTGCTCCAAGCGCCTGGTGAATGGGCTCCAGTGAAAAAGTGTGATGCCCGGCGGTAAATAGTTGGTTGCAAAGGCTTTTTATTTCCGCCCGGAGCCCCGAATGATTGGTGAATACATAGGCGTCAGCCAGCCCGGGGATACCAAAGGTCTTTCCGGTCGAATTCAGGGCGACCACCCTATCGTTGTGCGTGCGGTCGAGGTGGAGAATGCTTTGCAAGCTTCCCTCCAGGGCAATATCCGCGTGGACTTCATCGGACAAAACCAGCACACCCCTAGAGGCAGCCATTTGCACCACCTGTTCCAGCACCTCCATACTCCAGATGCGCCCAACTGGGTTATGGGGATGGCACAATAAAAGGATTTTAGTATCGGGCTTTGCCAATTGTTGTTCCAATAGATCGAGGTCCATTTCAAAACGTCCTTGTGGGTCTTGCAACAGGGGGTTTTGAACGAGTTGCCTCTTTAGACCTTTAATCAACTTCAGGAACATATGATAAACCGGGGTTTGAATAATGACGCCATCCCCTGGTTTCGAATACCTATCCACTAAAAGGGCTATGGCGGATAAAACCCCTGAACCTACCCCTGAGAACGGCAGGAGCCTTGGGTAAGCATGGCGACGGGAGAACCATTGTGCAATACGGGCTATCTGTTCATCTGTTCGAAATTGATAGCTGTAGTTCCGTCGGGCCGTAGCCGATTCAATAGCAGCCTGTATTGGTGGAAAGGTATGGAAGTCCATATCTGCCACCCAAAAGGGCAGCAGATCTTTATTTTTAAAAAAGAACTGTTGCGCACCTTCATTATACTTTGCGTATACAGAAAGGTCGGTTTGGGGCAACTGGTCAAAAAATCCTTTGTACAGCAAAAGTCGTTAGTTATTATAGATCAAATCATTGATTCGTGTATTGTCTGGTAGCAATATAATTTCGGTGCGCCGGTTCAGGGCGCGGCCTTCCGAAGTGCTGTTGGTCGCCACCGGAGAGTAGGAACTTCTACCAGCAGCAGTAATAAACTGCGGAGATAAGCCTGCGGAGATGAGTTCCTGAACTACTTCATTGGCCCGGTCGAGGCTCAATTGCCAATTCTTGCTTTCACTTCCTGTATTATCGGTATGACCTTCTACAACAAAGTTAAAGCCAGGGGTGCGTTGAAGAGCCCGGGCCACCTGATCAATAGCATTCTTACCCTCTTTTCCCAGTTTGGCACTCCCGGTTTTGAATAACAATTCGTCACTAAAGGAGATATAAATGCGCCCATCCCGTTCGGTGACGGAAAGATCAGAGCCGATCATACTTTGTAGATCGGCATTTAGGGTACTTTTCGTTTGGGTCAATTGCTGGTTCCTGTTGGCCAGCTCAGCCCTTAATTGCATGATGCGCTGGGCTTGCCAGCCGATCTGCCCCTGTAGTTGGGAATAGCCGGACTCCATGGATTGCATCTGTTGCATACGTCCTTGTAATTCCTGTTCCAAACTTTGCAAATAGCGCTCCCGCTCCTGCAAAGCGAGCTGCTGCTGGCTTAACTGGTTTCGAAGGTCTCCGCTTTGCTCGGAGTTGGCATTAAAGATCTCGCGATTGTCGTTGACGATGGCACTAAACCGGGCCATCAATTCCTGGTAAGACCTATTAATGTTGATATTGGTACTGCGCAGACTTTCATTTTCCCGCCAAGCTTCCTGCAGGTAAACACGCATTTCTTCGCAAGTCAGGTTTGTGGTATCTCCTGGCATGGACCGACCACTCCCACCAGAGCCTCCGTACCGTTCCGCTTCCATTGCTTCATAGGCGGCTTTCAGTTCATTATAATCCTTTTGTGGTACACAGGAGCTCATTGCAATCAGGCCAGTGGTCGCCAACAGAATGGGAATGACTTTTTTCATAGCGTATCAGTTTTCATACAGCCGGGAAACCAGGCGATGTAAACAAATTTAAGAAAAAATAGGGGATGCGGATTATAAGCCGAAGGCCTCTTAAAGTTCTCCTGTATTTAATTGCTCTATTTGATCGAATTTGGCGGTTCCTTCGATTTCATTAAATGGATGAAGGTTAGCTAACGGTAACTGGCTTTTGCCCTGCCATTACTGAGTCGCGCATGGCTTTAACTGCTTAAATGAAGCGAAGGAACAATTGGAGATGGTTTCTTTAACAATAACAAGGCAACTCCTTAAGGCTTTTTTAATAGTTCGAAAATTAAACGTTCGTATACCTGCCTGGTCTTACCAACAGATTTGCAACCGGTGCAAACCATAAACACAAAAACGAAAGACGGAAGTGGGACGGCAAGTCCTCCCTCCTCCACCAAATTTTTTACACTACCAAAACAACTTGAGCATGAAATTGAAAATGGTATTTTTCGGGTTATTCTTATTCGCTTTCACCGGCATTGTAACTGCACAAACAGCTACCCTAGGAGTTACCGATCGACAGATCAATCAACAAAAGCGCATTCACCATGGGGTAGCCAATGGGGAACTTACAAAAGGAGAAACGGTAGCCTTGCAAAAACAACAAAAACGCATCAACCAAGGAAAGAAGGTCGCAAAATCGGATGGCGTAGTTACCTGGAAAGAACGGGCAGTATTGCATGGCCGCCAAAATAAGGCGAGTAAAAATGTGGCTCGCAAAAAGCACAACAAACGCGATCGCAACTAAAAGCTAAAATCCCCATTTCTTGGGACTACAGAGAGGCTGTCTCAAAGTTAATCTAAGCCTTTGGGACGCCTCTTTTTATTTTTGGTTTCCCGGAAAGCCATTTTTAAACGGATGGAAGTCAGAAATCTCTTTTATTGATCGTTTCCCAGGCATATGCACATCCTGAGGCCAGATCATCAGCAAAGAAGGAATTATCCTGGTAGGTAAAAAGAATTTTCGAGGGTTGAAGGCTCTTCCATTTTGCCTTGAATACAGCATCAATAAAAGCTTAACCGCTCTTAAAATCTTCTTAGCTGAACAATCCACCCTTTCATGGCCTTGGGTATGTAATACCATCTAAGCTACTTTAAAAGCAAAGCTATGCATCTTAGCATTATCATTCCCACCCTGAATGAGGAGGCCAGAATAGGGCCTTTAGTGAATTACCTTAAAGCTACCAAAGATTCGAAAAACCTGGAGATCATTATTGCAGATGCCCATAGTTCAACGGATCATACCGTAGCCATCCTTAGTAAAGAAAAACAGTTGAAAGCCTTTAAGGTGATTGCTACCAACCGCGCCAAGCAAATGAACGCCGCTGCAGCAAAGGCTAGCGGAGATGCACTTTACTTTGTCCATGCCGATACAAAGCCTCCACATAGTTTCCTGTCGGATATTCAAACCGCCTTTGAGGATGGGTACGATTTCGGGTATTTCTGTTGCCGGTATGACTCTTCTCACCCACTACTGAAATGGAACAGTCGATTCAGCGGTCGGAAAAATATTTTTACCGGCGGGGGCGACCAGACCTTTTTTATCAAGCGATCCCTTTTCCGGTACATGGGAGGTTTTCGGGAAGACCTGGGGATCATGGAGGATTTTGACCTGTTTTGGCGATTACGCCGTCGAAAGAAATCGTTCACAATCGTCCCACGTGCGGTTACCGTTTCGGCTAGAAAGTATGAAAAGAACGCCTATTTAAAGGTTAGCTTGGTAAACCTCTGTACCTTTACGCTTTTCAGGATGGGGTATTGTCCGAAGAAATTAAAGGCATTTTACTCCAGGGTTCTTTCCTAACCTAAATGAGAGCAAAGTATGCCGACTACCCGAATGTTGACCGGGCTTTATTGTCTATTATTTCTGGGTGTCCCCTTATTTGGTCAGGTTCAGCAACCGATCCAGACCGATACTTCCTGGGAAAAGCCCAAGCCTTTTCTAGCAGTGTACCCCGTTCTTTTTTATCTACCCGAGACCAGACTTGGCTTTGGAGGTGCGGGGGTTTACAGCTTCTATCCGGGAAAGAAAAGAAACACTCGGCCTTCACAAATACAGGCACTGGCCACTTATACTTTAAATGATCAACTACAGCTTTTTCTCTCTTACCAGTATTTCTTAAACGAAGATCAAACGGAGGTCTTCGGGGAATTCGGCTATTACGATTACATCTACTTTTACTACGGCATTGGGAATAATACCGACTTCGAAGACGAAGAGACCTATGCCGTTTCCTTCCCCAGGATCCGGATTAATGGGCTCCAAGAGGTTTTTTCCAACTTTCGAATGGGTTTGACGTATAAGTTCGATGGCTATGATATTACCGGATTACAGGGAGGGGGCGCCCTGGAGACCGAGCAACCGACAGGTTACGATGGCGGCATTATTTCCTCTATTGGAATTATTACCCGTTACGATACCAGAGACAACATCAACTCTGCCAGGAAGGGTGTGCTGGCCACCCTGACCTTCGAGGGAAACACCAACTGGTTGGGCAGCAAATTCGATTACGATCGACTTTTACTGGACTTAAGTTGGTACCATCCTTTAAAAAATACCAACTCCCTGGCGTTCCATCTTTACACTGGCAGCATAGGCGGTCAGCCCCCCTTTCAGGAGTTCCTTTTTATGGGTGGATCCCGAAGAGCCCGCGGCATCATTGAGGGTCGGTTCAGGGAAAGCAATATTTTACTGTTCCAGGCAGAGTATCGCTTCCCCCTTATTTGGAAGTTTAGGGGGGTTGCATTTGCAAGTACCGGGAGAGTAGGAGAACACTATGATCAACTATTCGCAGGCAGATACCATACTAACTACGGCCTGGGGCTGCGCTTTGTCCTGGATGAGACCGAACGAATCTACGTTCGTGGCGATATCGGCTTTGGAAGTGACAGCCCCGGTATATATTTCACCATAGGGGAAGCTTTTTGAGCCTGACCGTTGATTAAAATACCAGAAAGCATCCTGGGTATTTGTGGTAAATAACCTACTTTAGATTAAAGAAGTATAAAATACGACTAACAAGGCCTAGCCACTATTTCCTCAACTGCTTCTTTTCGTTAAATTATTTTCTAACCTTCTGACCTATGGACGAAAAGACAGGCAATTATTGGAAAATACTGGAAACGACCCTTGAATGGATTCGCTATTCGGATGCAAAGGCAACCGCTATCCTTACTATCTATGGTATTATCGTTACTGTAGTTTTTTCTAAATTCGAAGAGGTAATGAATCTACAAGAGGAGTCAAGTTATTTGTGGATGCTTATGATGCTGCCGCTGCTGTCTTCCCTTGTCGCTATTTTTTATGGATTCCGGTGCATCAACCCAAGAATGGAAAAATCCGATAATGCTTCCATTATGTTTTTCGGCTCCATCACTAAACGCTATAAAACAGAGGAGGAATTTCGTCAGGCCACTCATAAAGTACTTGATTCCAAGGTCGGGCTGGACGATGACCTTGCCCATCAGATTTTCATCAACTCCCGGGTAGCCTACAAAAAATTCCGGGATGTATCTCTTTCTATTCGCTTTTTTGTCATAAGTATTGTCCTGACTATTGTCGTTTTAGTTTTATTATCTATTAATTTTTAACCCCTGCACTAAGCCCTTAAAAATGTAATTCGAAGCTTTACCATTTTAAAACACCTAAGCGCTATAACATGCCAACCAAATCAAAAACCCCCTCTGTCCTCATTTTGGGAGGAGGGGTTGCCGGGCTCAGTGCAGCACACGAGCTTGTTGAAAGGGGATTTGATCGAATAACTGTAATTGAAAAACAGGCGGAGTATGTTGGAGGGAAAGCCCGCTCTGTCAGGGTTCCGGATTCTGCAGGGCCGGGGAAGAAGCCACTACCTGGTGAACATGGTTTTCGATTCTTTCCAGGGTTCTACCGTCATATTACAGATACCATGAAACGCATTCCCTTTCCAGGGAATAAGCATGGGGTTTTCGACAACCTGGTTCAATCTCAACGGGTTACCATGGCCCGGGAAGGCCAGAATATTGTCGTCAATATTGTCAACTACCCAAGTTCGAAAAAGGATATCCAGATCATGCTGAAAGCTCTAACTGAAAGTGGTATCCACTTTTCGGAAGGAGAAGTAGATGTTATGATCGACAAAATCTGGCAACTGGCGACCAGTTGCAGGGAGCGCCGTTTGCAGGATTACGAGAACCTTTCCTGGTTAAATTATACGAATGCCTCTCTACATTCGAAAAATTATAATGAGTTTTTCGTTGGCGGGCTGACCAGAACCCTGGTCGCTGCCAAGGCCGGAAATGTCAGTACACGAACCGGAGGAGATATCCTCTTACAATTGCTTTATCAAATGGCCACCCCAGGCAAGCCGGTCGACCGGGTGCTCAATGCACCAACCAATGACGCCTGGCTTAGTCCCTGGCTGGAATACCTGAGCGCTAAGGGGGTAAAGTTCCGGCTTGGCTGCACCTTAAAAACGCTGAAGTGTAATTCCTCTTCACCCGATCAGGAGTTTCGAATGACGGGTGTCAACATAGAAAATGAGAAAGGGGAGCTGGAATCCCTGGAAGCAGATTATTATTTTTCTGCCATTCCTGTAGAAGCTATCGCTCCCCTAATCAACGATGACATGCTGTTGGCAGACAGTCGCCTGGGTAACCTGAAAGCACTGGCTAAAAGTGTTTCCTGGATGACCGGCCTCCAATTATACCTGAATACCGATGTAGCTATGCCTAAGGGGCACGTGATTATTATGGATTCTCCATGGGCTGTTACCGCCATTTCACAGCATCAATTCTGGGAGGAGGTTGATCTGAGTCAATACGGCCACGGAAATGTTAAGGGGATCATCTCCATTGATATTTCGGATTGGGACAAACCCGGTTACAATGGTAAAAGGGCTAAGGATTGTACTAAACAGGAAATACTGGAAGAGGTTTGGCATCAATTTGTTCTGGGCATGCGGGAAAACAACCACCCTATGTTTAAAAGCGATATGGTGGTAGCCGCTTTTCTGGACCGCGACATACAGGCCGAAAAGGCCGACCCTGACGACCCAACGGACGGGGTACTGGACGTAAGCAAGCTACCAGATTGGACTAAGGAAGCCTCTCCCAAACCACAGGTAAATAAAGTACATGCTGAATTGCCGACCGGTGATCAGACGGCATTTAAAACCATTAATCACGAGCCGCTACTCGTCAATCGGGTCAACACCTGGAGCCTGCGGCCCGAACCCTACGGCAAGATCACCAACTTCTTTTTGACCGGCGATTATGTACGCACCAATACGGACCTGGCTACCATGGAAGGAGCTAATGAATCAGCTCGAAGGGCCGTGAACTGCCTGCTTGACCGAACGGGAATTCGGGCACGAAAATGCCGGATCTGGAATTTACATGAACCCCTCCTGTTATGGCCTTTCCGCTTTCAGGATCAACTACGCTTTAAAAGAGGCCTGGACTGGAACGAGAACTTTACCTGGCTGACGAAGCTTGCACACTGGCTGATCCGAATAGCTATGAAGGCAGCCCGATCTTTCACCTAAAATCACCATAACTATGAATTGGAAATTTTTGGAGTATTTCAAAACCGGGCCCTGGATCAACTCCGAGGATTACAGCAGCCCGGTCATGATCATCTTCCTGCTGGGGTGTATTTTCTGGCTCATTGCCTATGCCGAAATGTACCGACATTCCCGAAAATACCATTCCATGGAGTACCCCTATTTTGGGCAGGCCAGTTCCTTTGCCTGGGAATTTTGGTTTGGGCTGGGAATAATCAAGGTAACCAATATGGGCCTGCTTTTCCAGGTGGCTTATTTCCTCTGGTTCTTCTTCGATTGTTTCCTGGTTCGGGAAACCTGGAAAAACGGGGCAAAACAAGAAGTAACGCCCAGTGCCAAAGCTTCGTTTCAGTTTAAGTTTATTGCTTCGGTCGTCTTTTGGCTGATAGTCTGGGCACCCTTTATGGCTCAATACGATGACCCAGTTGGCTGTTATTCCGGTTGGCTTTGTAATAATGTAATTAGTATCTTGTTCGTATTCCAAAAGCTAAAGATGCCACATTGGGGTACCAATATTAGCATCGCCATTTTAAAGTTTTTGGGAACGCTGTTTTGCTCTATTGTAGTGTGGACGCACTTTTCTGCCAATACTACCCTTGCGGTACTGGCCATTACCTTTGCAATTTGGGACTTGATCTTTATCTATCTGGTTGTAACCGGTCCGAGATCACATGAGGTAGCGCACCATTTTGCCCCGGAGCCCGCTGTAGCCTGACCCCTGCAGCACCCCATATACAAACGACTGATAAATGATCGAGTCGAACACCATATCGACACTCTACGAGGATAACTACACCAAGATCCAATTGCTGCGCCATCCCGATTTCAGGGAACAGGTGGTGGCCAAATCGTATAAGCCGACCTCTAATGCTCCTACAGCAAAAAAGGCACTCCTAAATGAGTACGAGGTCTCCCGCGATTTGGCCCTGCCGGGCGTACGCAAAACCCTTCGCTTGGAGCAGCTTGAAGGACGGCAAGCCCTCCTGCTCGAATATGTGGAAGGCATACCACTGGCCCAATACCTGCAGGATAATGAAATGTCCCTTAAAGAAGTGCTTCAAATTGCCTGTTCCATCATCGAAATAATCGGCCGACTTCATCAAAAGCAGGTCATCCACAAAGATGTTAGCCCGTATAATATTCTGATCAACCAGCTTACCGGGGCCGTTACCCTGATTGACTTTTCTATTTCTGCAAAGATCAACCTGGCGGCTTCCGGCTTCTATAACCCCAAGCAGATCGAAGGTACCCTACCCTATCTGGCTCCCGAGCAAACAGGCAGGATGAACAGGCCCATTAGTTCAAAGTGTGACTTTTACGCCTTCGGCTGCGTTTTGTATGAAATGCTTTGCGGTCGTCCTCCCTTTCAATCGGAGGAACCCATGAAAATGTTGCACTACCATATTGCAAGGCTTCCCACCCCACCCCATCAGATCGAACCAGGCGTTCCGGAAATGGTATCGAGGGTTGTTCTAAAACTGCTCCAAAAAAATGCAGAGGATCGATATCAATCTGCAGATGGGGTTTGGCATGACCTCAATCAGTGTCTTAGTATTTATTCAAAAGGGAGCACCATACCCGAATTTGAGTTAGGCAGCGAAGACCACCCCACCTCTTTTACGATTCCCGACAAACTGTATGGCCGGGATAAGGAAAAAAACATTCTCCTAGACAGTATACAGCGGGTCACTAAAGGGAACCCAGAGTTAGTTTTGGTTTCTGGTTATTCGGGCATAGGCAAATCAGCCCTAATACAGGAATTATACAAGCCGATAAGTGAACAAGCTGGCTACTTTCTTAAAGGTAAATTCAACGAATACGAAACCAACGTTCCCTTCCAGGCCTTGCTACAGGCCTTCCGTGATTTCGCCAAATCAATTATCACCCAAGAGGACGAAACCATTCAATATTGGCGCAAGCTCATTTTGGACGCAGTTGGTGGGAACGGGCGACTGCTCATTGACAGCATCCCTGAATTTGAGATCATTCTTGGTGAGCAGTCCCCTCTGCCAGACCTGCCCCCTACCGAGGCGCAATCTCGGTTTCGGATCACTATTCAAAATTTCGTACGCACCATTTCCCGGCCCAATCACCCCCTGGTTATTTTCCTCGATGACCTGCAATGGGCAGATGCGGCCTCTCTCAATATGATGCGGCTCCTCCTTAGCATGGAGGGAAACTCCTGTTTTTTGATTATTGGTGCCTATCGCGACAATGAAGTCAATGAAATCCATCCTTTTCGAGCGACTATTAACCAGTTGAAGGGGAAGGGTATTCAACTTACCTCCATCCGCCTCCTTCCCTTAAATCGGCAGGAGACCGGCCAATTATTGGAGGATACTTTAAAATTTAATGATCGGGAAAAGATCGACCGGTTTTCTGAATTGGTTATCCAAAAGACCAATGGTAATCCCTTTTTCATTCGGGAATTCCTGAAGGTTATTCACGAAAAAGGGTTGATCTACTACCAGCCCAAGGCTTACCAGTGGGAATGGGATCAAAATGAGATCCGAAAATTAGGGGTTACGGACAACCTGGGAGAGCTCCTCGCTCAAAAGATCACCTCCCTTCCAGAAGAAACCAGAAGGCTTTTGAGCCTTGCCGCCTGCCTCGGGGGTAACTTCCAAATGGGGGAACTGGTCCGCATTGCAGGTAGCAGAGCTTTTCAGGTTCTGGAAAAACTGGAGCCTGCCATCAAGGATAGTTTGCTGATCCCAGGCAGCTATTACTACCGGGTACAGGAATTAGGTGTCGGGCACCTTAACCTGGGGGAAGGAGGCTTCTTCCGCTTTCCTCACGATCAGGTGAGAGAAGCCTTCTATTCGCTGATCCCCAAGGCAGAACGCCCGGCAATTCATATGAAAATTGCCCGAACGCTTCTGGAACAGGCACTGCCGAAACATTTTGAAGAGCAGTTGTTTAACATCGCCACTCATTTCAAGCTGGGAGGAGCGGAATTACACGAGCCCGAAGAAAGGTTACAAGTCAGTGAGTTATTTGGCAAGGCCGGAGTGAAAGCTGCCGATGGAGGTGCTTATCGCCCGGCTTTGGATTACTTCAAGGCCGCCATAGCTCTTTTACCGGAAAATGCCTGGGAGAAGCATTATCAACTCACCCATCATCTCCATGAAAGTGCAACTGAAGCAGCCTATTCTACCACCCGGTTCGAGGAAATGGAGAATTATGCTCAGATGGTATTTGAGCGGTCGTTATCCATGGAGGATAAAACAAAAACCTATAATGTTCTCATCGCCAAAAAGAATGGTGATTCAGAGTTTCATGATGCCCTGGAGTTGATCATCGATGCCCTTAAAGAACTTAATTTCAAGATTAAGCGTAATCCTTCAGTCCCTGGCCTGGCAAGTATTTTTTTCACTGTCCTTATTAAACTGAATCGCCGTTCGATCGAACAGCTGGAACAGTTACCCAAAATGACCGATGCCAGGGTCCTTTCCATTATGAACCTGTTGTATAGCGCCTTCCCGATGGCCTACCAGTTGGGACGTCCGACATTCATGGTCGCGACCATATGTAAAGCGATCCTTTTATCCTTGAGGTATGGGATCGCCCCACAAACGCCCATGGCTTTTACCCTGTTCGGGAATATCATTGCTATTGGGCTTGGTCACTTCAAACGGGGAGTGGCCTATGGAGGCTTCTCCCTACGCCAGGAGGCTAAAAATCCGGACAGACGTTGGTTCCCCTTCCTGGCCGCAGGTTATTATACCGTATTGCATCATTTTAGTTACCCCGCAAGGGAGGCAGTAAAAGCCTTTCAATTTGCCTATCAATCTGGCCTTGAAACTGGTAATGTATACAATACCAGTACCAGCATTCATAGTGCCCTTTCTCATGGGTTTTGGTTGGGGTATAACCTTCATGACCTTAAACCCGAATTCGACAAAGCCTACCTGGAGATCAAAGAATTCAACGTAATGACCTGGGTGCACTGGTCGGCCTTATATGTTCAAGCTATTTATAACCTCACTGAGGGTGAACACCCCCATCTCATTGACGGAGCCTATTTCAATGAAATGGAATCTCAGGGGTTCTTCGAGGAGACCGGAGAGCAAACGGCTCGATTTTCCTACCTTTTTATGAAGTTTTATCTGTTAACCCTGTTCGGTTTTGAACAAGAGGCCGAACAAGTAGCCGAAGGAGCCTACTCTCTGCGATCATCTGTTCCCGGGAATTTCCCCTATGTCATTTTTATAGCCTACTATGGGGTTTTTTCCGCCCGCCGAGCACTCCACAGTTCGAATAAGGCCGAAAAAAGAAAGTGGCTGAAAAAGGCCAAGCGCTTCAAAAAGACCTACCGGCTCTATACCAGGCTGGCACCTATGAACTTTGAAAATAAATTGTATCTGATTCAGGCTTCCATAGCAGAGGCCAAGGGCAAAAAGGGAATGGCTGCTTTATTGTACGCCCGCTCCGTGGATCTGGCTAAAAAACAACAACTCTTACCAGAAGAAGCCCTGGCAGCAGAATTAACCGGTCGTTTTCATCTAACCCAACATAATTCGGTTACAGGCGCCTTTTTCATTGTTCATGCTTATCACACCTGGTTAGCCTGGGGAGCCACCAAAAAGGCTGAACAACTGCAACAAACCTTTCCCGAAATCCTCCGGGTTGAACTGGAAAAGAAAAATTCGTTGGACAAAGCTTCCAGCACCTCTTCCCTGAAAAATTCCCTGGAACAACTCGACCTGGAAACACTAGTTAAGGCAGGCGCCAGCATAAGTGGAGAAATAATCCTTGAAAAGCTCGTCATTCGGCTCCTGGACCTGACCATGGAAAATGCAGGGGCCCAACGGGGGTTCCTATTGCTAAAACGCCAGCGAGAGCTCCTAGTTTGCGGAGGCAGGGATCTCGTTTCCAATGAAGAATATTCAGTCACCCAGCCAGCCTTTGGTAGCCAGTTAATGCCTGAAGCCGTACTACAATACGTCAACCGTACAGAGAAGAACCTGATCCTGGAAGATGCTCCGAATAATCCAACTTTTTCCCAGGATCCATATATAAGCCGCTGGGCTCCAAAATCCATTCTTTGTAGTCCAATTAACTATCAGGGAAAGCTGCTGGGTATTCTTTACCTGGAAAATAACCTGACCAGAAAGGCTTTCACAGAGGACCGGCTGGAGTTTTTAAACGTCCTTTCCGGTCAGATGGCCGTCTCGCTCAACAATGCCCTGCTCTACGAAGACCTGGAACAGAAAGTCAGGGATCGGACGCAGGAAATCGAAAAGGAGCGAAAAAAATCAGAACAACTGCTTCTAAACATACTTCCTAAAGCAACAGCTGAAGAACTGAAGGTCAAAGGCCGAACCAAGGCTCGTAAGTACGAGAATGTCACCATTCTTTTTACCGACTTTGTGGGCTTTACCAAGCTCGCAGAGTTACTTAGCCCTGAAGAACTCGTAGAAGAACTCGACGCTATGTTCAGTGCATTTGATCAATTAATGAGCAAATACCAACTCGAAAAGATCAAGACCATCGGGGATTCCTATATGTGTGCCGGAGGCGTCCCGGAGGCCGACCCATCCAGTGTTTTCAAGGTGGTAGAAGCGGCAAAGGATATGCTCGAGTTCATGAAAAAGCAGCAGCAAAAAAACCGCCAGACCAATAAGCCGGAATTTCATATCCGGATCGGTATCCACACCGGTACGGTGGTCGCCGGTGTAGTAGGATTTAAAAAGTTCGCATTCGACATATGGGGGGATGATGTGAACCTTGCAGCCCGGATGGAATCCAGCGGCTTACCCGACCATATCAATGTTTCCGAATCCACCTATGCACTTATTAAAGACCGCATTCCCTGTACCCATCGCGGTAAAATCAAAGCCAAAAACAAAGGAGAGGTCGACATGTATCTGGTAAATGCAACCAACGATTAACTTACGTTTTCTTTAGCTTTGTAAGGTATTTCGATCAAGCTGGCACAATTAAAGACAGCGTACTGCGTCTTTCTTTCGTCCCTTGTATGAACCGACTTAAAAATTCAATACGCATGAACATCCTTTTCTTATATCTGCTTTGCTCAGGCCTTCACCTGCCTGCCACAACCGATGCTGTCACCATGGCTGTCAATCAAACAGTGGCTCAATCTGGGTCAACGGTATGTGTGGATATTACTGCCGCGAACTTTAAAGACCTGTTATCTTTCCAGCATTCTATCAACTGGGATCCCAAGGTGCTTGAATTCGAACAGGTACAGGGTTTTGGTCTCCCATTTTTGAGTACTGCTAATTTCGGCACCCATAAATCGAATGAAGGACAACTGACGGTAGTCTGGCTGGATAATAGCCTTCGTGGAGTACAGCTGCAAGATGGTAATAGGCTTTACCAATTGTGTTTCCGAGTAAAGGGCGCAGCAGGGAGCAGCAGTGCCGTAAGCATTACCGATACCCCCACCCCATTTGAGGCGGTTAATAAGCAGGAGCAGGTCATTGACATCAATCCGGTCAATGGCGGCGTGATGGTGCGCTAGATCTCAGAGGGGCTAAGGATATTTCACCAAAGCTAAAGGCTGCCTCAAAACCCTTTCGACTTTTTAAAGCAGCCTTTTCCGTTTTCTTTTGCTCCTAAATTTTCTTCACTGGAATAAACAGCTTGGTTTTTCCACCCAGCTTTGCCTCCTTATCGCTTGGTCAGCAAGGAGGATCTAATTATTGTAATTAAACTGGGCCAGATCTACGACGAAGCCATTGATCTTATACCGGGACTTCATACTATCCACATAAGATTGAGCTTTTTCACGGCTATCAAAGGGCCCTAAGATGACCTTATATTTGGGGCGATCCGTTCCCGGTTCGACGCTAATAATGATGTTTTCGAACCATTTTCCCTGCAGGTTGGAAATTTGTTTAAGGGCATTTTCATAATTCGACATGGTAGCCACCTGTACTCCGTATCCACTGTTTTCGACATGATGCAGCTCAATTTTGTAGAGCCCGTATTGCCGGAAGTCGTTACGAACAAGGCGCAGGCGAGAATTACTTTCAGTGGTTGTAGTAGTGGCCGGTGTAGCAGTGGGTGTCGTTGCCTGTCCAACCACCGGCTGGGTACGCACTGGCGTTGAGGCGGAACGGCTGGTGGTGGTAGAACTGGTCGGCCTGCTTTCCGAGCTAGAACTGGTCGAACTTGGCCGACTGCTGGACGCATTAGAAGCGTTGCTGGTGGTGGAGGAGCTCCTTCCTGAAGTTGAAGTGCTGGTAGCAGGAGGTGGTGTACTTGGGCTAGAACTCCCGGATACGACCTCCACCTTGACCTCAGCTACCCCATCGCGAACCAGGTCCAGTTTTAGCGCGGCAGCCTTGGACAGGTCTACAATACGCCCTTTGATGTAAGGGCCCTTATCATTTACCCGAACAATTACTTGTTTGGTATTGTCCAAACGAGTGACCCGCAGGCGAGTACCCAGTGGGTGGACCTTATGGGCAGCTGTAAGGGCATTTTTGTCGTATTTTTCACCATAGGCTGTGGTTCGGCCTTGAAAATCATCGGAATAATAGGAAGCCAGACCTATTTCCTGGGCAATGCCCGAAGTGGAAGAAAAGCCAGTAATGGTCAGGGCGATCAGTAATAGGAAGCAGAGGCGATGCATAAATCGTTTTTTTAATGGACCAAAATTACCTGGGAGGGTGAAATGAAAACGCTCCCCATTTAATCCAAACTTTAAATTAACACCTGTTTTGTTTAAATAACACCAAAATAACGATTTTTCTATTAAAATAGTGCCAGCACTGGTGGATTCCCACTTATATAATCCATAATTTTGCAGATTTTTAACAGAGAAAGAAACTCTCGAGCCCTGCTTGGGGTTACCTTTTCTGATTGAATACTAAAAAAATGAGCAAGCACGGAAAAGTACTGGTGGCAATGAGTGGCGGGATCGATAGTACCGTTACGGCCATGCTCCTACATGAGCAAGGGTATGAGGTAGTGGGTATCACCATGAAAACCTGGGATTATGCCAATTCAGGAGGCTCCAAGAAAGAGACCGGCTGCTGTAGCCTGGACTCCATTAACGATGCCCGGCAAGTTTCAGTCGACATGGGTTTCCATCACTTCATCATAGATATCCGGGAGGAGTTTGGCGATTATGTGATCGATAATTTTGTGGAGGAGTATCTGGCCGGACGAACGCCCAATCCCTGCGTTTTGTGCAATACGCATATCAAGTGGAATGCCATGCTGAAGCGGGCTGACGCCCTTGACTGTGCATTCATTGCCACGGGCCATTATGCAATAATTAAGGAAGAAAACGGCCGGCGTTTTATTTCCAAAGCCGTCGATAGCAAAAAGGATCAGTCCTATGTCCTTTGGGGCCTGAGCCAGGAGGCTTTAGCCCGTTCCCGCTTCCCACTGGGGCTCTACGAGAAAACGGAGGTCCGGCAAATGGCGGCGGATTTTGGCTATACCGACCTTTCGAAAAAAGCGGAGAGCTACGAAATTTGCTTCGTTCCGGATAATGACTACCGCAGTTTCCTCAAACGCCGGGTAGATGGACTGGAAGAATGGGTCGCAGGAGGTAATTTCATCAATACCAAGGGAGAAATACTCGGACAACACCAGGGGTATCCCTTTTATACCATCGGACAACGCAAAGGACTGGGCATGGCTTTTGGTCAACCCATGTTCGTTACCGAGATCATACCCGAATCCAATACGGTCGTGCTCGGAACGCTGGACGAACTGGTGCGCAATGGCATGAACGTTTATCAGGTGAACGCCATGAAGTACGAACGCATTCCCAATGGTCTGGAGGCCACCACAAAGATCAGGTATAAGGACAGCGGGGCGCTTTCTACTTTATCCAATACCGAAAATGGAATGGTACAGGTAGAGTTCATGGCTAACGTGAATGGGGTTGCGCCTGGACAATCTGCGGTATTTTTTGAAGGGGATGATGTAATAGGCGGTGGCATTATTCACAGCAGCCTGGGAGGGTTTAATTCGAATTGAACATGCGGTGTGTAAAGCTTGAAAAATTGTTCAACCCTTTGAATATCCTTTTGTTCGGTATTCTTCTTCTGACGGCCGGTTGTTCGGAGGAATCCGTGGAAATGCCCGCTTCCCTCGACTTTGGCTATGATTACTTTCCCCTGGAGCCCGGCCAGGTTCGCATTTACAGGGTCGACAGCGTTCTGTTTAACACCGATGTTGCGGGCCTGGTACGGGATACGGTTTCCTGCTTTTTACGAGAGACCCTGGTCGACAGCTTCCAGACCGAAGACCAGCGCACCGTCTTTCTTTTCGAAAGGGAGTGGCGGCGCGAAGCGGATCACCCCTGGAAGCTGGTAGCTACCTTTACCAAAGAGCAAGACGCCCTGCGATCCTACCGTACCGAAGGCAATCAGCGCTTGATCACCCTGGTGCATCCCCCTGAAACCGGGCAATCCTTCAATAATGTCCAATTCCTAAACCCCACGCAAACGTTAAATGTAGACGGGGAAAACCTAAGTTGGTACAAGGGCTGGGAAGGTACCATCCTGGATGTGGACAACCCCTTTATTTTTCAGGGAAAGAACTATCCAGAAACGGTCTGGATCCAGGAAGCTGCATTGGAAAACCTGATCGAATTTCGTTTTTCAGAGGTTCGATATGCCCGGGGACTTGGGCTTGTTTTTCGAACGGTTTTTGTTGCCGATACTCAATGCAACGCCTGCTGTGCTCAGGACTTTGAACAATGTGGAAGCCTCCCCTGGTTGGAAAAGGCAGAAAAAGGGGCCTTAATTATCCAATGGTTGATCGATTAGCGATGGAGATCACGTCTATAGGAAAAATCGGCAAGGCCATAGGGCTCCACGGACAAATAAAGATCCTGCTGGATGTGTTCGAACCAGAAGCCATCCAGGAAGCGGAGGTGGTATTTGTGAAAACACCGCAGGGCCACTGGGCGCCTTATTTTGTAGAATTCTGGAATATTGATGGCCGGGGGCTACTGCTTCAACTGGAGGGGATCAACGACCGGGAGACAGCTCGCCTTCTTACCGGAGCAGAGCTGGGGCTTCGTGCGGAAGACCTGCCGGAGGCTTCCCCCCAGGAAGACCACTCCTACCCTTTCGTCGGCTTCCAGATCGTCGATCAGCAAGCTGGGCCCATTGGAGCGATACAAGCCATCATTGAACTTCCTCAGCAATTCCTCGCAGAGGTTAACTATCAGGGTAAAGAGATCCTGATCCCCCTTCATGAAGAACTGATCGTTGCCGTAAACGAGCAACAACAACTCCTTCAAATGGACCTGCCCGAAGGCTTACTTGAGTTATAAAGGATCACCTTTTACCCTTTCAGGGGTCAATGTGAACACCATCACTGAGCAATTCCCAGCAAGGTTTTACCATTGCAGTTCATCAACTGTACCATTTAACCGTGAAGATCGAATTGATTACCCTTGTATTAACAGCGCTTTTTTTTAGTGCAATGCCCCCTGTTTTTGGCCAACATCATACCTTACATACTGACCATTCAGAGCTGGTTGAACCAGAACCACACATTCCGCATTGGCGAATGGCGGTTTTACTTGGCCACACTTTTATTCCCGCCGGATCGCAAAATAACCAACGACTACTCATCCCCTCCTGGGGGCTGGATCTGGAGTACTGGCCTGCTTCCAAATGGGGTATTGGATTGCACAATGACCTTGAAATCGAAACCTTTTTAATCGAAAAACCGGAAGAAGAAGCCCTGGAACGTCGGTACCCGCTGGTTATAACCGCCGACCTACTGTACAAGCCCTGGAAAGGACTGGTGCTCATGGCCGGCCCCGGTGTGGAAGTGGACCCTTCACAAACCTTTTTCCTTATTCGATATGGTTTGGAGTACGAGTTCGAATTCTCTGGTCACTGGGATATTTTTCCTTCCGTTTTTTACGATTCCAGAAAGGATGCCTTTGATACCTGGTCGATCGCATTGGGCGTAGGAAAACGCTTCTGAGCTGCCTCCCGGAACTTTTTACAATGCACTAACAATAATCAATGGTGAACAACCAAAGCCGTATTATTTTTGTCTTTATATTTATTTAGACAAAATCCACTCAAACCTTTCTCATGGAGTACAATGGTCTGCGGCTACCAGATCCTGAAGAGCTACGTTTCCCTTTACCGATGGTAGAACCTGAACTTCAGTTTGGTAAATCTGGATTTAAAAAGAAATGCTGCAAGAAATATAAAAAAGGCAAAAGATGTAAACGCTGCCCAGGGAGAATGAAGATGGCCATGGCGCTAAAAAAGCAGTCGAGCTAAACATTTAGAACCCCGCCAGAAGTATTTCCGACGGAAAGCTTACCTTCGCTTCAAATACCCATTTGAAAACAAAACGCTACCGTCGTGAAAACTTCACTAATTCTATTTGGATTCCTTTTTTTTTTAAGTACCCCTATTTACAGCCAGCAAGCGAAGGAAATTCGCATTGAAAACTCTGAAGAAGAGGACGAAGAAGAGGAATTCTCTCCCTGGCGGGTAGCGGTACTCATAGGTCATACCCTTGTCCCAGCCGGAGGAAACAATTCCGAAAATGTCGCGATCCCATCCTGGGGCCTTGACCTCGAATACTGGCCAAGTCGCAGATGGGGAGTCGGCATCCACTCAGATGTGGAAATCCAAAGCTTCATTGTAGAAGATGGCGAAGGCGAGTTGCTGGAAAGGGAATTCCCTTTTGTTTTAACTGCCGACCTCCTATACAAAGCCTGGGAAGGGCTGGTCATCACGCTTGGTCCTGGAGTGGAACTCGAAGGAGAGGAGGATTTCTTTCTGTTCCGCTTCGGCCTGGAGTACGAATTTGAATTGCCCGATGAATGGGATATTTCTCCTACGGTGTTCTACGACTCCCGCCAGGACGGGTTTGACACCTGGTCCATCGCGCTGGGCGTAGGCAAACGATTTTAGGCAGAGAAGCTGTGATAGGTGATGACCGATCCTTGTATCCGGCATCACTGATTCGCTACGATCAAAAACTTTCCACGATCGCGTTGAAATCAGCAGCCTTCAGGCTGGCACCACCGATAAGCCCGCCGTCAACATCCGGTTTGCTGAAGAGTTCCTTTGCATTTGCCGGTTTAACACTACCACCGTACAGTATGGGCATTCGATCAGCTATCTGATCCCCGTATTTGGTATGCAGGCTGGAGCGGATTTCCTTGTGCATTTCCTGTGCCTGCTCAGGACTGGCCGTTTTTCCGGTTCCGATAGCCCATACAGGCTCATAAGCAATGGTCAGTTTTCTAATTGCCTCCTCATCCAGGTGAAACAGGCTTTTTTCGACCTGGGTGGTTACATGTTCAATATGCTTTCCAGCCTCGCGAATATCCAGGCTCTCTCCACAGCAGAAGATGGGATGCATCCCATGCTCCAGCACTACGTCTACCTTTTTGGCCAGGATGGCATCATCTTCTCCGAAGTACTCCCGCCGTTCTGAATGGCCGATGATCACATAGTCAACTCCCACTGATTTCAGCATGGGAGCAGAGATCTCCCCGGTATAGGCTCCGGATGCTTCCTGGTGGCAATTTTGAGCACCCAGCTTGACATTGGCAATATCCGTGATGATGTTCTTCACATTCTGCAAATGGATGAAGGGAGTGCACAAGATCACTAATACATCAAGAGTTTTCAGGGCCTCCAAAACGTCCAGTGTTAACTGGCGCCCCTCGACATAAGTCCTGTTCATTTTCCAGTTGCCGGCAACGATTTTGATGCGATCCATTGGTTTGGGATGGTGTTTTAGGTTATTATAATTTATCCAAGCTTGGCTTTTTCCTTGTAAGCTTCGTTTTTATCGATCTTGTGCCCCGGGCGAGACCAGCGCAGGGGTTCTTCATCCGTGATAGGACGATCGGCGGTGGGCCTGATCTCCGGTTCAAAGCCATCGGCAAAAGCAGATTTCGGTTGCAGGCCCAGTACTTCAAAAAGCTCCATATCCTCGTTCACTGCAGGATTAGGGGTAGTCAGCAGTTTATCTCCTGCAAAAATGGACCCCGCCCCTGCCATGAAACAAAGGGCCTGCCCTTCTTTACCCATATTCGTACGGCCGGCCGAAAGGCGGACCGTCGTTTTTGGCATTACAATACGCGTAACCGCCACCATCCGGATCATATCCCAAATGGGGACGGGCTTTTGTTCTTCCATGGGGGTCCCTTCCACGGCTACCAGGGCATTAATGGGTACACTTTCCGGTTGGGGGTCAAGAGCTGCAAGCGTCAATAGCATTTTACAGCGGTCTTCCACACTTTCTCCCATCCCGATTATTCCTCCCGAACACACGGTTACCCCTGATTTTCGAACATTATCAATAGTCTTGAGTCGATCCTCATACCCACGAGTGGAAATAATTTCCTTGTAATACTCCTCCGAGGTATCCAGGTTGTGGTTGTAGGCGTAAAGGCCGGCATCCGCCAGACGCCGGGCCTGGCTTTCACTGACCATCCCCAGGGTACAACAAACCTCCAGGTCCAGTTTCCGAACCGTTTTCACCAATTCGACCACGTGGTCGAAATCGGAATTATTTTTGACGTTTCGCCAGGCTGCTCCCATACATAAACGGGAGGAACCACTTGCTTTGGCCCGTTCTGCTGCCCTCCGAACAGCCTCTACCGACATTAAACCTTCCTGCTCCACACCAGTGGAATAGCGAGCTGCCTGTGGGCAATAAGCGCAGTCTTCAGGGCAACCGCCGGTTTTTATAGAAAGCAGCGTACTGACCTGCACTTCCCGGGGATTGTGGTTTTCCCGATGCACCGAAGCGGCCCGATAGACTAATTCTAATAGTGGGCTGTTATATAATTCTAAAACTTGTTCCAATTTCCAGTTGGGCATAGGTTGCATAGATGAAAGATTTTGAGAACGGTAAGATAACAAATGTAGGAAATCTTCTTTCTCTATTCACCTTTTGAGACGATTAGACTGATGGCGTTACCGCCGAAACCCAGCGCATTGATCATAATGGTTGTTGGGTGGGTCAAGGGTGCCTGAGGAACATATGGAAGTGGGAAGGCCAGGCCTTCTTCCAACATGATCAGGGCCATTTCCAGACTCAGTCCACCGGAAGCCCCAAGAGTATGGCCAATTTTCCATTTATTGGTCGTCAGAAAAGGTAATCGGGCTCCAAATACAGCCTTTAATGCCGCCAATTCGGAGGCATCCCCCTGGAGGGTACCGGGAGAATGGGTGATCACCACATCCACCGTTTGTAAACCACTCACCCTTAGTGCCTCCTGCATCGATTGCCGGAAGCCTATACCCTGCTCTGAGACCCCTGTGGGACTGGCAATAGCCTCCACACCATAACCGATCCCGATCAGCCAGGCCTTTGGAGTAACTGCATTCGAACTCAATAAAAAGGCGGCCGCTCCTGCGCCAAGTACCATTCCGTTTTCTTCCTTTGAGGGGTCCAGAGGGCGGCTTGGGTAGGGTACCTCGGCGGGCGGCGCATAAATCCGCAGGGCCTGCATCTGGGCAAAGGTAAATGGTGTCAGGGGAGCTTCACTTCCTCCTGCTAAAAAGTAGTAGTAACGGCCCGATTGCAGCCAGGGAATAGCCTGTAATAAGGCGTGAAAAGCGGTACTACAAGTAATTGAAAACTCCAACTGGGGGCCATTAACAGCCAGGTGCTGGGCCGTCCAACTGGCCAGGTTACCGAGGGTAGTAGCCGGGGAGGTCGCAGAAGGCACCTTTCCCGTTCTGTAAAAGGTGGCCAGGCTTTGTTCCAGGGTTTGGGTAGCCCCCCTGGAAGAGCCGACCAAAATACCTAACGCGGTATTCCCCGGCAATTGACCCGCTGTGGCTTGTTCAGCGGCATATAAAAATTGCAGCACCACGGGGTCCAGGCGTCGATAAGCCCGTCTTGCCTTTCGAAGCGTTTCCAAAAGGTCAAGGCAGGCTGTATTTAAACGCCCCTGCCAACCCTCTTCTCCCTTTTGCAAAAAATGCCGGTCCTGGGCCAGGTAAGCGGCCCGAACCTCGGCCCGGTCTTTTCCAAGCGGAGAAACAGCACCCCAGGAGACTATCGCGATGGGTTTGAAAAAACGCTCCTTTTCCTGCATCCTAATGCTATTTTTGGGACCTTAAAAAGTCATCCTGGCCGCACTTCGTTCACTTTTTTATGAAACGATCCAAAGCCGCTTCAATGCCTTCGTATACCTTATCCAGTTGCTTGTCCGAAATGCAATATGGAGGCAGAACATAAATTATATTTCCCAAAGGACGGAGCAGTAAGCCTCTTTTTAAAAAAAACCGATAGAGGGTATCCCTCAGGTTATTGAAATAGCCCGTAGCTTCTTCGCTTTTAAATTCGACTGCTAAAATTGTACCCCGGTATCGAATATTTCTGATGGCCGGGTGTTGCTGCAAACTTGCCTTGAAATCTTCATGGCGCTGTGTTATGCGATCAATGGCTTCGCGGGTCGTCCCGGCTTCCAGTAATTCAAGGCCTGCCAGTGCGGCTGCACAACCCAGCGGATTGGCCGTGTAGGAGTGCCCGTGAAAAAAGGTCTTCAATTTATTTTCGGATAGGAAGGCCTTGTAAATAGCCTCCGTGCAGGCCGTAACCGCCAGGGGCATGCTACCACCGGTCAACCCCTTGGAAAGGGCCACGATATCAGGGGTCTGTTTCAGGTAATCCGAAGCAAAGTTTTTTCCCGTTCTTCCAAAACCAGTCATTACCTCGTCCGCTATACAAAGTACTCCAAAATCCTTGCAAAGCCGGATCAATTCATCCAGGACTTCTGGCTCATACATGATCATGCCCCCCGCTCCCATCACCAGGGGTTCAAACAGGAAGGCATAACAATCTTTTGTTTCCAGGTGTGCCCGGAGTACCCTGATAGCTTCTTCCTCTCGCCCCCTTACTGGCTCGGGAATGCGCCACACTTCAAATAGGTGGTCTTTAAAAGGATTGTTAAAGGACAGGTCACCACTGGCCGACATAGCCCCAAAGGTCTCCCCATGAAAGGCATGCTCGAAGGCAATCAGCCGCCGACGAGGCCTTTCCTGATTGTGGTAATACTGTATTGCCATTTTTATGGCGATCTCTACAGCCGTAGACCCGTTATCTGAATAAAAAACCCGATTGATCTCCTCCGGAAGGAGTCGAACCAGGCCCTCGGCCAGTTCTACAGCCGGAGGATGGGTGAAGCCCGCAAAGATCACATGTTCAAGTTTTAGGGCCTGCTCATGTATCCGCTTGGCAATGTATGGATGCGCGTGACCATAGGTATTGACCCACCAGGAGGAAACGGCATCAATATAGGTGTTGCCATACTCGTCATAAAGCAGCGCTCCTTCTGCCCGGGCTATCGGCAAGGGTGGGTCAGCACTGTGATGCTGGGTATATGGATGCCAAAGATGTTTTTGGTCGCGTTCGGTTAAGGTCATTTTAGGTTTCGGATTGTGCGTTTTCGATTATAAAAGTTTCCCGATACGGAATACTGCCACAGTCCATTTTGGGTTTTGTAGAACCTTAAGGCAGCAGCCTTACAGTAGCGCTTCTGCCAGGGCCTTTCGCAACTGCCTGGCTGCCTGTACAATGGTATTGGGCTGAAGGTCGGGCAGTTCTTCAATTCGACCGACCGGTCTAATTCCTCCAATTTGCTGGATGATCCGCTCGGTAGTTGGGTGCTCCTTTCCGTTAAAGATCAGGCCTGCAAGGGGAATATTCCGTGCCTTGAGGGCTTCCAGGCTTAACAGGGTGTGGTTGATACTTCCAAGATAATGCCGGGAGACCAGAATCACCGGCAGCTTAAGCCGTTCTATAAGGTCCAGCATGTGATCTTTCTCGTTCAGGGGGACCAGTAATCCGCCGGCTCCTTCCACGATCAGGGAATTATCAGTAGCGGGCAACTCAAAGGCATTTAGGTCGATCTGAATACCGTCTATATCCGCAGCGGCATGGGGTGACATGGGCGTCTGCAACCTATAGGCCTCCTGGTGAATGCGTGCTCCGGGCACCCATTCGGCTATTTTCATCGAGTCGGAAAAGAGCAAATCCCCAGCCTGCACCGGTTTCCAGTAATCGGCCTGAAGGGCCTTTACCAAAATGGCAGAAACTACGGTCTTGCCCACTTCGGTTCCTATGCCACTGACAAAAAATCGGTTCGGGTTCATGTGATAGTTTTCCTGTTATTAAACCAGTTTTCGACCTGGTTCATTAATTGTTCGATCTCCTCGTCGGAATTGAAGGTGTGCAGGCAAATCCGTAGTCGTTCCTTTCCCTGCGGTACGGTGGGTGCCAAAATGGGCCGAAGATCGAATCCCTTCCCCTGCAAATATTGAGCAAGTTCTACGGTCGCCCGCTTGCCTCCAAGCAGAATACCCTGAATTGCAGAGGTGCTTTCCAGGAAGGGCAGTTCATCCCGCTTTAGGGTATTGAAAAGGTCGATCTTTTGGCGAATTTGTTCGGGGAAATTTTCCTGCTGCAATACCTTATACATCCGTCGAATTTCCTGCAGCACATTGGGAGGCAAAGCGGTGGTATAAATAAAAGGCCGGGAAAAATTGACCAAAAATGCCTTCAGGACCGAGGGGCCCAGTATGGCTGCTCCTTGCCGGCCGACTGCCTTTCCAAAGGTATGTATCCGGGCCCAAACCTTGTCCTGCAGGCCCAGCGCCACGCAAAGCCCCTCCCCTCTCGGACCGAATATCCCTGTGGCATGTGCTTCATCCACGACCAGAGCAGCTCCAAACCTTTCTGCCAGTTCAACGAGATCGGCAAGAGGGGCCAGGTCTCCGTCCATGGAATAAACGCTTTCTACCACGATAAAAATCCGCCCTTCCGCTCGTTGCAATTTGCTTTCCAGATGTTGAAGATCATTGTGACGGAAGGACCAGCCCTGAGCGGGGGACAGTTGAATGCCCTCCCGGATGGAGGCATGTGCCAGGCTGTCGAATAAAATCGTATCGCCACGTTTGGGCACACAGGATAACAGGCCGATATTGGCCGCATAGCCCGAATTAAAGACCAAAGCTGAGGGGGCCTGATGAAAAGCGGCCAGTTCCTCTTCCAGCATTTCCGCCAAGCGGGAATTTCCCGACAGTAAGCGAGAGCCGCTACTTCCCCCTGCCAGTCCTTCCCCACTGTCCTCGTAGGGTATTTGGGCAAGCCCAAGGTAATCGTTGGAGGAAAAATCAAAAAGGTCGCTGACCACCCTTAACTGACGATATAAGCCTTCTCTTTTTCGGTTTTGAAGGGCCTTCAGCATATATTCTCCAATGGGAATGGTTTCTCCCTGCACTTTTTCCATATTTATGCATTACCTTATTAAGCCCTAGATTGTTCGAATTTTCTCGGATAGGGAAACACTAAATTACAATACCCTATGAAATTTGGAAAACTGGTGGATATCAGAGCAGTGGATTTTCGATTGCCACCAATGGCCGAAAACAACGAGCGAATGAAAGCCTATTCTTCCCATTCCGGTCCTGACCTGTATGTCGGTTGTACGGGCTGGTCTATGAAGGAATGGGTGGGAACCGTCTACCCACAGGGCAGTAAGCCAAAAGATTTCCTGCGGGAGTATTGCCGTCAGTTTAATACCATTGAACTCAATACGACCCACTACCGGATTCCGGACCTGGAGACTGTCGGGCGATGGAAGTCGGAAAGTCCTTCGGATTTTCGGTTTTGTCCGAAGATCCCTCAGCTGATCAGTCACAGCCGGGATCTGGGATTGGGCAGCGAGGCCTTAACCCAATTTACCGGGGTGCTCGAGGCACTAGGCAGCAGGCTGGGTCCGTGTTTTCTGCAGTTGCCGCCCTACTTTGGGACCGACCGTATGCCCCTATTGCAACGTTTTTTTGAAAAATGGCCCCGGGAATTCCCGCTATCGGTAGAAATGCGCCACGAGAGTTGGTTTCAGAGCCAGACGGTTAAAGAACAATGGCTGAATCAATTAGCTGAAGCGGGAATAATCGCCCTGATGACCGATGTTGCCGGCAGGCGAGACGTGCTGCACATGGGATTGAGCTCCAATAAAACGCTGATCCGGTTTGTAGGTAATGATTTGCACCCCACTGATTTTCAACGGGTGGATGCCTGGCTTTCCCGCCTTGACCAAATGAAAGAGCAAGGCGTTTCGGAAATCTATTTTTTCACGCATGAGCCCGACAACCTGCAAGCCCCGCAAATGGCGGATTACCTGGTGCAGCAAGCATTGGAAAAATATTCCTTTCGAACCCGCGGCCCCAAATTACTCGATCCCGGGGCCGGCCGCCAGATTAGTCTGTTCGACTAACAACACTTTCTACTCCTGTTTGGGAACCACGGCCTGTCTTTTGTCTTAGTGAAAAAGAATTCCTATTTTTCGCAGGCGAACGACCAAAACCACTGAACGTGAAAACAATCGATTTTCGACCTGCCTCAGAACTAACTGTAGCAGAAGATGGCACCCCTTTTATCCACCGCGATATCAGTTGGCTATCCTTTAACTACCGCGTCTTACAGGAAGCTATGGACCCCACGGTCCCCCTTTTCGAGCGCCTGAAATTCCTGGCCATTTACTCTTCCAACCTGGATGAGTTTTTCAGGGTTCGAATGGCCAACCACCGGAACCTGCTCCGGGCAGGAAAGAAAGCCAAGGCAGAACTGGAAGTCGATCCCAAGATCGTGGTAAAGGAAATTCGACGGATCGTCAATCTCCAGCAGGAAGTTTTCAGTGATGTTTTTCAAAACATGATCATCCCCGAGCTGCGGGAGCACGGGATCAACCTGATCCGCAGGCAGGAAATGAATGAAGAGCAGATCGATTTTGTGGAATCCTTTTTCCACGACCACATGCTGCCTTTTGTGCAGCCCATGTTATTGGTCGAAAACAAGATCCGCCCCTTTTTGAATAATGCTTCCCTTTACCTGGCAATTTGGTTACAACCCCTGGATGAGCCGGAGGGAACTGACCAGTATGCTTTGGTTAAGATCCCTTCTGATGACCTGGATCGCTTTGTCATTCTCCCAACCGCTTCCAGCCAGCAGCATGACGTGATCATGCTGGATGACATTGTACGGCACAGCTTGTCCTGGATGTTCCCCGGTTACCAGATCATGGATACTTTTTCGATCAAGCTGACGAGAGATGCAGAATTGTATATCGATGATGAATTTTCAGGCGACCTGATCCAAAAAATAAAGAATAGCCTGCAGCGCCGGCACGTTGGGCCCGCTTCCAGGTTGGTCTATGACCGGGAAATGCCCCGGGAAATGCTTGACTTCCTCAAGAATGTTCTCGATCTCGAAAAGCTGGACACGCTGCGTGAAGGGCGGTACCACAATAATTCCGCCTTTTTCAAGTTCCCCGACTTCGGAATGTCCCATTTAAAATATCCGCCCCTCCCTCCTTTAGCCTACCCTCCCCTGGAACAGACTGCAGATTTTTTTAAAAGCATAAGGGAGCAGGATCACTTGTTACATGTACCTTACAACAGTTATGAGTCGGTAGTCCGGTTTTTCGAAACAGCCGCCCACGACCCCAGGGTAACCCATATCAAGATCACCCAATACCGGGTGGCGCGGAAAAGCAGGATTATGAATGCCCTGATGGAAGCCGTACAAGCCGGGAAACAGGTTTCGGTCTTTATTGAGGTGAAAGCCCGGTTTGACGAAGAAGCTAACCTGCGCTGGGGAGAAAAACTGGAACAGGCGGGCGTTAACGTGCATTACAGTTTTCCCGGGGTGAAGGTCCACGCAAAGCTCGGGTTAGTCCGTCGTATGGATGAAGACCAGCCTCGGCTGTATACTTATCTTTCCACCGGTAATTTCCACGAAGATACGGCCAAGGTCTATTGCGACCTGGGGTTATTCACTGCTGATCATCGCCTTACCGGAGAAGTAGCCCGTTTGTTCTCTTTCCTGGAAACCGTTCAGGTCCCTTCCCAAGCCTTCGAACACCTGCTGGTGGGGCAATTCAACCTTCGCACGGGCCTCGAACGGCTGATCGACCAGGAGATCAACCACGCCAAAGCGGGCCGGCCGGCCAAAATGATCCTGAAGATGAACAGCATCCAGGACAAGGCCATGATCAAAAAACTTTACGAGGCCAGTCAGGCCGGGGTTGAAGTCCGACTCATTGTCAGGGGCATTTGCTGCATTATTCCCGGTTTGATCGGGTTTAGCGAAAATATTCGCGCCATCAGCATCGTGGATCGCTTTCTGGAGCATACCCGAATTTTTATTTTTCACAATAACGGGGAGGGAAACATGTATTGCTCTTCCGCCGACTGGATGGTTCGTAACCTGAGCTACCGGGTAGAAACGGCCTTTCCCGTATACGACCCAAATGTAAAACGACAAATCCGGGACCATATCAATATTCAACTTAATGACAATGTAAAAGCCAGGGTGCTGGATGCGGAATTTGCCAATAACTACAACAAAAATACCTATGACCTCAATGTTCGCGCCCAAATGGAAACCTATTACTATGTAAAACGCCAAACTGACCAGCTCTCCTGATGCTAATTTAAAGAGGCTTTGGTTTGGGGGTTTCACGAAAATCGAATATCTTTGCCCTGCTTTAAAAAAGTGCGGTAAAACAAGTTTGGCACTGCCAAGCTTGTTTTATTTTAAGCCCCCAAGCCCGGGTGGTGGAATTGGTAGACACGCAGGACTTAAAATCCTGTGGCAATTATTGCCGTGCGGGTTCAAGTCCCGCTCCGGGCACTCCGATTAGCTGGTCCTTTGCAAGCTTCCTCCCTGATTGGAAGGTATAGAAATGCAAAGCTTAATGCAAAAGGGAACATTCTGCTCGCTCCTCTTGTTAAGTTAGTAGATTAGTTTTCAACAGGTTGTGTTTTTAAGAGCTCTTAATTGGCTCTTTCCAGATTTTCAAACCGCACAACTGTCCACCTAATTAGATCGATGTACACTTTCCACAGGGTGCTTCGAGGCATCCTGGGTTGGTTTGCTTCCGCTTTCCTTACAAAAGGGAAGAAGCCTGGCAGGCGTTCCAATTTGTTTTGATCAAAACAAATTTTCGCCTGTTTGATTACTGTTTTCTAAAAGACTAAAAATAATATATGCTGATTATCAATGTAAAAGACGGAGAATCAATAGATCGCGCACTGAAGCGCTATAAACGTAAACACAGGAAGGTACGCATGATGAAGGAACTGCGCCGCCGCCAACACTTTACAAAACCCTCTGTGGAACGGCGGGAAGAAGTGTTGAATGCCAGGTACCGGAATGAAAATTACGGAGAAGAATAGATTTAGAGTTTTAGCTTATGGCGGCCTGGTACAACAAAAACACCAAGCCGCCAAAATGCTAATTCCTCAAAGTGCTGAGTAGCCAACACACCAATTTATTTCTACTTACATTCGCTTCATGACCATGGTTCCCATGACCCCTCTGTCTTCGCACTCATCCTTGACAATTTTCAAAGTGAGTACATCATTTTCTACTGTATAGGTATACACCCCTTTCTCTTCACAGGCTCTTGGTCCTGGCTTGTCCTGTATCGTTATTTGGTCTCCTTCGACTACCATGTCACCATTGATGTCAATGGTACCATCGGCATCAAAATCAACGCTGTAGCCATTCGACGTGGTGGTGAAAATGGCGACCATTTTCTCTCCTCCCATGTCGGCTTCCAACTTCCATTTTCCAATATAGTCCTGTGCAGTCAGTTGACTGGAAACCCCCAGGACCAGGAATACACTCAACGATAAAAAAGTGACTTTCATAATTATTTAGGTTTTAGGTTTACGTGATTGAGGCATTGGCAGTTTGGCCTGATGGCGTTTAAGGTATTTGCTACCTAATAAGGTGCCTAAACGCCGGAAGAGGCCAAACAACTGCTAAAACGCTAAGGGGTTACCCTCCCTGTTTACTCACCAGTACCCACGGATCCGATGGATCGTAATAATGCAGGCGGCGGTAGAGTTTAATAAAGCGTACGGAAACAGCTACCAGGTCTTTGGTTTCCAGTAAGATACTGAAAAACAGGAAGGAATTCCGGGCGCCATATTTTGCATCTTTGATACCCGCTGATTGGTCAGCCAGAAGGTTTTCAATAGCCGTCAAAAGGTCCTTTTTCTCATCGTTAAGACTTCGGAATTCGGAATAATCCTGAGTTTCGAGCATGTTGGCACACATATTTATGAAGGCCTCCACCCGATCTGCTATCCTTCGCATCTCTTCTGATTGCTCGGGCTTGAGGGGCAGGAGTACATCCTCCACATGAGAGCGACAGGCGTCGGCTATGGTATTCGCCGATTGCACCAGATCCTGCTCCAGATCATAAGCCAGCAAGTAGGCTTTGCTTCCTTCCGCATATTCTTCCTGTATCCGTTTGATGGAACCATAAAAAGTGAACTTGAACTCCTCATTACTTTCTGCCAACTGGTTCATAGAACTGTCGATCCTGGACAACTGCCGTCGGTCTTCCTCTAACAATCCATTGATCGAATCGCGATAACCATTCGCCACCGCTTCCAGGCTACGCTGAACACTTTTTGAGGTATTGGTGATCATTTCCTGAGCGGGAATAATATTGGCCTGTCTTTGTGTGGCTGCCAAACGCTCTTTTTTCTTTTCCCGGCGCTGGTGTACGATGAACGTACGGCTGATAAAAAATACCGCCAGCAACACCAGACCAATAATGGCCGGCAATTCGAAATGATACATCAAGGAAGCAAACAGACCGGCAACGGTAAAGGCCACAAAAGCCGTAATGAACCAGCCACCGATCACATTCAGCACGCCACTTACGCGGAAAACCGCACTATCGCGCCCCCAGGCGCGGTCTGCCAGGGAAGTACCCATGGCGACCATGAAGGAAACATAGGTAGTGGACAGCGGCAGCTTGTAAGAAGTGGCCAGAGCGATCAGAATACTGGCCATAGTAAGGTTGACGGCTGCCCGAACCAGGTCAAATGCCGGCGGATCGGGTTGCTTTTGCTCTTTGGGTTCGAAATTAGAGTCGATCCTGTCCAGGAAATCCTTCGAAATAAGGCTGGAAGTATTTTTGGAAAGGCCGTATACCCCGCGAACAATAACGCGAGACAAAGTATTAGAAGAAAAGCGTTCCAAGCCTTCACTTTGACGGCCCAGGTTTACCTCCGTTTCCGTTACCGTACGGGCCTTTTTCGAAAGCCAGAGCGTAAGGGTCATCACGACACCGGCAATGAGGAGCATATATGTTTTTGCCTTGTAGGGCTGGGCAAGAGAGGTCATCAGAAAGCTGTCATCAGAAACTCCGGAGTCCCGCCATGTATTAAACGATTCGAAGCCCGCCAGGGGAACGCCTACAAAGTTCACCAGGTCGTTACCGGCAAAAGCCATGGCCAGGGAAAAGGTACCCACCAGTACGATCACCCGTAAAATATTGACCTTGCCCACATTCTGAAGGACCCACATTAAAATTGTCCAGAAAATGAAGGCACCGCCGAGGATTAAAAAGTGGTTTTCCTCAGTAAAGGCCAAAAAGGAATCCGTAATAAAAGAAGCCCCTTTAAGACCTTTCAGCAACAGGAAATCGGTGATACCCGTCATGGCAAGCCCGCCGAATGAGGGGCCCGCCCATTTGATGCGTTTTTCATAATTAAAGCTGAAGAGCAAACGGGAAATATACATTACCAGGGCCCCGACGGTGAAGGCCATCCCTACCGAAATAAAAATCCCGGCAATAATGGCCAGGGCCTTGTCACTGTTTATGTAGGTAGGCAGGTTGCCAAGGCCTTCGCCATTTGCCATTACCTTCCAGGCGGCAACTGCCACGGCGGCACCCAGTAATTCGAAAACGATGGATACCGTGGTGGAAGTCGGCATACCCAGGGTGTTAAAGGCATCCAGGAGGATGATATCGGTGATCATCACCGCCAGGAATATGACCATCACCTCTGAAAAGACGAAAACATCTGGATTGAAAATACCCTTTCGGGCAACCTCCATCAAACCGCTGGAGAACATGGCGCCGCAAAGAATACCAGCGCTGGCCGTGATCATGATGGTTCGCCAGGGGGCTACCCGCGAACCGATGGCCGAATTGAGAAAGTTTACTGCGTCATTACTCACCCCGACCACCAGATCTGAAATGGCCAGAATGAACAACAACACCACAATAAAGATATAGATCTCTGCCATGGCTGTTAGTGAGTTTTAGGGTGTTATTGGCTTTAAACGTACCTGATTTGTAAAAATTGGAGAAAAGGTAGCAAAATTTAAATTTAGTAGAATAAGATATTGTTAAGAGTGATCGCTTGGTGCCCAGGCCATTTGTACCTGGCTGGCGAAGAAAAGGCCCTTCGCTACCGTCCGCTGGTGGCCTGCCAGGTTTGTTGTGTACTTATCGCTTCCTCGCCAGGAGTACCGAAGCGCCGTCGCAGTCCGGGTCTTCGAGCACGAAATCCAATACCTCCAGCTCCAGGTGCTGCAGGCGGGTTCGATACGCTCCGGGAGACAGACTGCTGTGGTAAACGACCTCCCCGCCAACCATCCCGGTGACCTCCCCTTCTTCGGTACCTACCGTCAGCAGGAGGGCGCCGCTCCTTGGGAGATGGGCTGCAAAGCGCGGCAGAGTACGGCGCTGTTCGTCTGGGGTCAGGTGAAAAAAGCTGTGCCAGCCGATGATGCCGTCGAAAGTAGTCGACAGGTCGAGAGAGCGCATATCAGCTACCAGCCATCGATGCTGCGGGAACCGCTGGCGGGCCATTTCGATCATTGAGGTCGCATAATCGATGCCGGTCACCTGGTGGCCCTTTTGAATAAAATAGTGGGCAATGGGCTCCCCGACTCCGCAACCGACATCCAGAATAGCCGCAGGATCGGGCAACAGCTCTTCGAACCGTTCCAGCCACTTACCTTCTAGGAAGTGTTTGGCCCGCTCGGCATCAAAGCGCGCGCCCAGGCGTTCGTACACCCCTTGGGTGTTGAGTGCTACCGCTTTCAGTTCAGGCTTTTCGTTCATTGTTGGAATAGGTTTGGTAGACGGTTTATGAAGGGGAGGTGCAAACCCAGGCTGGTAAAGTAAAAAAATCACTAAATCTTGAATGGTAATAGATTTCACTTGCTCTTCCTGACAAAGGCTGTCTGAGAGAAGCCTTTAGCGTCTCCGTATTTTCTTAATTTTTTCCGAATGTTGCGGTGCATTTTCTGCCTTTCACTACCTTAAAGTTAAGCAGAACTATTTTTTAAACTTTGGGGCGTAAGTACACCACCTTCCCTTTTTTAAACCCGGCCTCCACTTGATAAAAACGATTTTTCCCCTTAATTTTGCGCTGCTTTATATAACTCCGTCGGATACCGGCAGGCAGGAATAGCGGAATATCCCCGAGGCGGTACAGAATGGATTAAACGAAAAGGGTCCCATAGCTCAGTTGGATAGAGCAGCTGACTTCTAATCAGCAGGCCGCAGGTTCGAATCCTGCTGGGATCACTAGAGCATCCCAAAGCCTGAGGCCGAATGGCCCCAGGCTTTTTTCGTTAGCGAGGTAGCCAAGCTACGCTTGAGCTAACTCGCTGGCGGAAAAAGCCTGGACGAGCGACAGCGAGCAGGCTTTGGGATGTTGACCTCGGAGCACTATAGGATCTGCGCAAGCTAATCCTGCTTTAACCTACCCCCTGACCAAAAAAGCCTGGACGAGCGACAGCGAGCAGGCTTTGGGATGTTGACCTCGGAGCAC
>CAYZMS010000018.1:0-24866 GCA_964479625.1 uncultured Saprospiraceae bacterium | reverse complement strand
TACAGGATCAGCGCTAGCTCATCCAGTATCACAAGGGTAATCATCTTCGGGAAAGTTCCTCACGGGTTAAATTTGAAGATGTCATGGAATACAAAGCCAGAAAATGCAAAGAGCGGAAAGAACATCTCATAGAGCTGATGAAGGCTGACGCAGCATCCAGACTCTATGATGCATAGCGTCAAATTTACCTGTGTTCTCGTCACCAATGTCATTTATCCAATCGAAATACGCGATCTGCTATACATGAATGACTCGACAGCTTTTCAATCTCCATCCGGAAGCGTTACCCGTAAATAATTTGATCCCAACTCCACCATACAAACGGGTGCTTGAAATGCATTTATAATATAATCGAAATGTGCATCAAGTTGGTCCAACAGTCTTTGGGTGGAAATATTACCTAAATCAATCTTTAGTAATCGGGAGGGCTGCCGTTTCAAGATATGGCTGTGCTTGAAATCAACATCTTTTGTTATTACGGTAAATCCATGCAGGTTGGCATAGTTTGAGATGTCAGCATCTTTGGTGTACCAACTATCCAGGACATCGTTGACATGAACAGCCTTGCAACCCTTTTGGTCAAAATATCGGACTACCCTTCGAGCAATGTGTACATCGCAGAGAATCTGAATTGTCATGCAGCGGGATTTGCCAATTCCCCGGCGACCATTTTTTTGGCGAAAGCCAGACAGGCTAATAAATCCTTTTTTTCCAGCTCCGGATGATCCTCAAGGATCTCTGAAAACGTCATCTCAGACAGCATCATATCTAGAATTACCTCTACCGGCCAACGCATGTTGCGAATGCAAGGCTTCCCGTGACATATTTCTGGATCAATGGTAATGCGGACAATCAAGTCTTCCATAAAAACTGGTTTCTATAACAATGTAAGTATGAAATCCCAATTTTGGAAACGATGTTAAGACAGTTTAGTTTCCATTAGAAAATTTGAAACATCGTAGTTTTCCAGGTTTGAGGTCATTTTCAATTTAAGCAGTTATGCCGGTGTTTATCGTCCCCAAGTACCTGACAACTGTTCAATGACGAATCTGCTATTCTTAAGACAGCGTTGTGAAGGTGATTAAGGAATAAGACAAGCGGAGCGCCAGCGAGCAAGCTTTGGGATGTCGACCTCGGAGCACTACAGGATCAGCGCTAGCTCATCCGGTTAGGCACTGTTGCTGACGCCATGCGCAATCCCTCGAAAAAAAACCGCTTCGCGAAATCCCTCTTTTTCATCTCAGACTGCGCATGGCGCTCGTCCATTTACGATAACTAACCACTTATCTGGCCTCTACCCAATTTTATAAAAGATCTCAGGCCAATCCATTTTCAAATTATTTTCAATTTTGGGATTTTACTTTCAATGAAAATAGGGTGAGGAGTAGCCCATAAGGATAATCTGCATTCTGCATATATTATTGTTAATCAGTTGTTTGTAACTGTAGTTTTAGGGGTCCTCACTCGATCATTGTTGCAGATTATTCTTCGACCAGAATAGCTTCTACACTTTGCCACTTTCCTACCAACACGTTTTAAAACGTTATTCCGTGTTTTGGGGGATTTTCAAAAAGGAGGCGGGTATCTGCGTCCGCACACCACAAAGAACATCCACCAGCACACCGCCACTATGAAGCAGTACGTTACCCGCCAGGGCGACTATGCCTCGGCTATCGAATGGTTCAGGACCTTGCCCTTCTACCTGGAGACGCCCCGCCTGCGTGCAGGCGGTACTACCCAACGCCACTATCCCTGTCGAACTGCTGCCGGCAGCAGCGGAAAAGGGCAGCCGGCTGTACGAATCAGTCGAGGTGACCTGCAAGGGAAAAGAAGTCCCGCTACCCGAGGGGTACAGCTTCTACGACAAAGACGGCCACGAGCGTCGGGAGATCCGCACGAAGTGGTGGATGAACCCGGCCGGGCAATCCTTCCAGACGATAAGTGTGGTGCCTGACCTCGGGCTCGATCATCTGCCTTTTGCCGGGGCCGATACCAGCCATTATCCATTCACGGAGAAACCAGTCTTCTTCGGTCATTACTGGCTGCAGGGGAAGCCCCAGTTCCTCACCTCCAATACCTGCTGCCTTGATTACAGCGTCGCTAAAGGCGGTGTACTGACGGGGTATCGCTTTGATGGGGAGACGGACTTGAGTGAGCGAAAGTTGGTGTGGGGGTAGGTCGAGCAGGAACTTCAAAAAATAGCCTGGCGGGAGAAAATCTGACCTTATTTACCTTGTTCATATCCACAAAGCGATCACCCAAATCCTGGGCTATACTTCTGGAACGAATAAATCAGGTTTTCTACATAATCAATTAGTTGAGGATGCCGTCGTGCGAAATTTTGAAATATCCCATCTGGTACTCCTCAAGTATCCGATAACTGGTACTTCTACCTCCAGCCTCCGGATCCTTATCCAAAATCTTTTTTTCGATCAAATCCTGAATATCTCTCAAAGCGGTGTCGGTCGAACACTTGGTGACTTTTGCCCACTTGCCAGTGGTCAGTTTTCCTTTAAAACCCTCTAGTAGATGATTTAAAAGTTTGATTTGGCGTTCATTTAATTCCACCTGGGCATTGGCATTCCAGAATTGATGTTTTTTTACCACTTTTGACAGGATGACATCCGAATTTTCCACCGCTTTATAGAGGCAATTTAAAAACCAGATGAGCCATTTGGTAATATCCAGATCCCCTTTCTGCACTTCCTCCAGTATCTTGTAATAGCCTTTTCGTTGCTTTCGGATTTGGGTGGACATGCTGAAAAAGCGTTGGGGCATTCCATCGGATCTGGCTAGGAGCATATCCGTTAAGGCCCTGGCAATACGACCGTTTCCGTCTTCAAATGGATGAATGGTGATGAACCATAAATGGGCAATACCCGCCTTCAATACCGGATCCAGGTCTGATTCCTCATTGACCCAGGATAAAAATTGATCGATTTCCTTATTTAAATGTTCTGATGGGGGAGCTTGGAAATGCACGCGTTCTTTTCCGAACGCCTCGGAAACTACTTGCATGGGGCCCGTGGTATCCTCTCTAAATGCGCCCACTTTGATCTTATACATGCCTCTCCGGCCTGTAGGGAATAGCGAGTAATGCCAATCAAAAAGGCGATCGGCACTTAAAGGGGCCTGGTAATGCTGGATGGCTTCCAAAACCATATCCACCACACCATCCACGTTTCGATCAGAAGAGACTAATCCGCCGATCTCTAATCCTAATCGTACCGCAATGGAGGACCGAACCTGCACCGGACCCAGCACCTCTCCTTCAATCTCGTTGGACTTAATAATTTCCAGGGTTAGGATTTCGAGGTAGGCAAAATATGGCTAGCTTCACCCTTCAAAAATTACCTGCTTGAAATTCCTCCGCCTCTTTTTTTTCCTCCTCAGCCCCTTTCTGTTGTTCGGGCTGGCAGCCCTGCTGTTGTCGCTTTGGCCGACCTTCCCGCCAGTGCATGCATGTGCGGAAAAACAGACGATTTACCTGGATGCGGCCGGCATTCATTTAAATGTGGTGATCCCCTGGGAGGATATGCCCCCGCTGGTCCTGGAAAGGTTTGAGGCCGATGAACGGGCGACCTATATGAGCATTGGCTGGGGCGAAAGGGACTTCTACCTGAATACCCCTACCTGGGGCGATCTCAAAGCGCGGGTGGCCGCCCGGGCCCTGCTTTGGCCGACGGCCTCGGCCCTTCACCTGGACCCAGTGGAAGATATTGGCTCCGACTGGAGGGCCATGGAGCTTTGTCCGGCACAACAGGAAGCCTTGCTGGTTTTTATCGAAGGGTCCTTCAAAAAAGATGGACAGGACAGGCCCCTGCTCATCCCGGAGGCCGCCTACACAGATGATGATCGCTTTTTTGAGGCCCGCCGCTCCTACTGGCTGGCGTTTACCTGCAATAATTGGGTAAATAAAGGTTTAAAAAAAGCGGAGGTAAAAACGGCGGTTTGGTCGCCCTTTAAGGAAGGGATCCTGCTGCACCTCAAATGAGTAGAAAGGGCTTTTAATATGGAATGTTGAATTTTAATGTTTAATTTTCAGGTACCTTGATTGTATACCCTAACTAGTCTGCTGACCCATGAAAACCTTGCCTTTCTTCCTCCTCCTCTCTTTTGTGCTCGGCCTTGGCTGGAGTTGCCAATCCGAACCCGCTGCTGACGATTTCCCGGGGGAATCGGCCGAAGAGGCCACCTTGCCCGACAAGGCCAACACCCCTTTCTGCGCGCCGGGCATCAGCCTGGATTATTTCAAGGAGCTGGGCCCGCCCCTGCGCAGGGATAGCATCGGCAACAGCCATTTGCCCATCACCACCTCCGTCCCGGAGGCCCAGCTATGGTTTGACCAGGGCTTGAATATGCTGCATGCCTTTTGGCATATCGAAGCCTACCGCGCCTTTAGGCAGGTCATCGCGCTGGATTCCAGTTGTGCCATGGGCTGGTGGGGTATGGCGATGAGCCAACCGGGTTTTGGCTCCGACCAGGAATGGGAGGAATGGCCGGGCTATATGGATAGGGCGCTGGCCCTGCGCAATAGTTGTACCCCTTTCGAACGGGCGCTGATCGTTTCCTGCGCCCCCCTGCTGAAGGGGGGGCCGGATGCGGCAGCTCCTGCCTTTCGAAAACTGGTGGAAAACTACCCGAACGAAGCCGAAGTGCTGGCCCTGGCCGGCATGATGATCCGGCAGACCAATGCCAATCCCAACGGCCCCATGGGAGAGGAAGTAAAGGGTATTCTGCAACGAGGGCTGGAATTACATCCCGAACATACCGGTCTGCTACACTATTACACCCACATCCTGGAGTTGCGGCCGGAATACGCCCGAGCCATTCCAGCTGCCCTGAAAGCCGCCGAAAAAGCCCCTCTTGCTCCACATATTCAGCACATGCCGGGGCACTTGTATTTCCAGCAAGGAGATTACCAGAAAGCGATCGAGGTGTACAAGCGCTCCAATGCCCTAGAAGAAGCCTATCACGAAGCGGAGGACATCCCCCTGCGCAGCAACCAGCAATACCTGCACAACCTCCATTTTCTGACTATTTGTGAAGCCGAACTTGGCCACTATGAAGCGGCCCTACAACTGGCCAATCGCTATGCCGATATCGCCCTGCCCGACAGGGGGGAACGCGACCTGGGCCAGCTCCTGATCCTTTACAACGGACGTTTACTGCCCGCCTGGGTACACATCCGCTACCGGGATTGGCCCCAAGCCCGGGCCCACCTTGAACGGATGCACAACCTGGGACAGGTGTTGCCCTCCAACTTTTTTATTCAAACCTATATCGAAACCCTGATCGCCTTTACCCGCGGCATGGAAGCCGCCGGGCAAAATGACTTCGCCAATGTCCGCAACCACCTGCACCGCATGGGCGAACTCATGACGGCCTTTAATGAGCAGGGGGCCTCTGCAGAGGAGTCCATCCGCTTCCCGGTCTTGTACCAGACCTTCGACCTGATGCAGGCCGCTTACCTGGAACTGGAGGGCTGGTCGGACAATCTGGACCCCGAAAAGCCCTTTTTCGAACGGGCCTGGCATGAAGCCCAGGGACTGGAACGCGCCATCGGCTATACGGAACCTCCCCGGCTGATGTACCCGGTGGCGGAAAGCCTGGGCCGCCTGTATGTGCATCGAAAGGAATACGACCGCGCCCGGCAAGCCTTTGAACTGGCCTTACAACAACGTCCGAACAGCGGCGTGGTCAAGGGGTTGCTGGGAGAATTATAAGTTGAGGCGGTAGTTTATGTATATCCACTGACACTACATGCCTGATACTTAAGTCTCTTTCGAGTCGTTTTCTTATTTTAAAGCTTTTAAAACCCCCATTTAAAAAATTCAAGCCGCATGTTCCCATTAAAATACTGGAGTCTTTTCCTGCTTGTGCTATTTGCCTTTGCCTGTGAGGATGACAACGACAACAGCCCCTCCGAGCCCGACATTGAGCAGGGGTTTTTCTACGACGGGCCCAACCAAACGGCGCCGGTCTTGCCCGGAGGCACCTATCAGTTTGCCGCCCGTTTCCCGGAAAATATCACCCAGGGTTTTCAGGGGCAATCCATCAGTAAGTTGCATGTATTTTACACCGACGTACCCAACCAGGCGCGTCTGGTCATCTGGGAAGGCGATGATCCTGCAAACGGCCCAGGTACCTTGATCTATGAGGAAAGTCTTCGCCCCAGCGACATTCAGGGCGCTCGCTGGAATGAGCACGAACTGAACAATCCCGTTTCCATCTCCGGGGAGATCCTTTGGGTGGGCATCCGGGCGGTACACCAACTCACGCAGCAATCCGTCGGTTGTGATGCCGGACCACGCGCTCCGGAAGGAGGAGACTTCATCCAGGAAAATAATACAGACTGGTTGACTTTCCAGACCTTCGCCAGCGGCGAATCCATTAATTGGAATATTCGAGTGGAATTGGAACCATAGGCAAAGGCGCCCGGTATTGGGCGGTTTTACCTACCCGACCACAATATTCACCATACGTTTGGGTACCACGATCACCTTGCGAACGGTCTTTCCTTCAATCCACTTTTGAATGGCCTCCAATTCCAGGGCAGCCTTTTCGATCGCCTCTTTGGAGGCATCGATGGGGAATTCGGCTTCTGCGCGTTTTTTCCCGTTGATACTGATAGGGTACTCAATGGCATCTTCTACCAGGTATTTGGCTTCGAATTCCGGATAGCTGCTTTTGTGTACCGAACCTTCCCGACCCATTTGATGCCACAATTCTTCAGTTATAAAAGGAGCGAAGGGCGCCATCAGCCGGACCAACGGATCCAGGATGGCCCGTTTATTGCTTTTTAGTTTTGAAAGATCGTTAACGGCCATCATGAAGGCACTGACGCAGGTGTTGAAGGAAAAGCGTTCAATATCTTCCCGCACCTTTTTAATGGTGGCGTGCAGGATTTTCAACTCCTCCTTGCCCGGTTCCTCCTCACTTACGAAGAAATTACCCTGTTTGTCGGTGAACAACCGCCAGAAGCGCCGCAGGAACTTAGACACCCCGTCTATTCCTTTTGTATCCCAGGGTTTAGCCTGCTCCACCGGCCCCAGAAACATTTCGTACATGCGGAAACAATCCGCTCCGTACTTATCCACTACCTCATCCGGGTTGACGACATTGAAATAGCGTTTAGACATTTTACCCACCTCGCTTTTGGTCAGGAGCTTGCCCTCTGCATTGGTTTCGAAAATAGCCCCTTTGAATTCCGGGCGCCACTCCCTGAATTGCTGTATCCCCTTTTGGGCAAGGTGACTGTTTTCAGTTCCGTATTCTTCCACAAAATCGATATGTACCGGGATCAGGGCAAAATCGTCCTCGGCAGCGCCATTCAACTGATCCGCAGAAACAAAGCGCTTAGGCGACCCCTCCTCCCCTTTTTCCATATAGATAAATTCGATCACCCCCTGTATCATTCCCTGGTTGATCAGCTTCCGGAAGGGTTCCCTAGTCGGGACCAGCCCTTTATCGTACAGAAACTTATGCCAGAACCGGGAGTAGAGCAAATGCCCTACGGCATGTTCGGTACCGCCAACATACAGGTCGACATCCCGCCAGTAGTGCAGGGCTTTCTGGCCGGCGAAGGCTTCCTCGTTATGGGGGTCCATATACCGTAGAAAATACCAACTCGAACCCGCGAAACCGGGCATGGTGTCCGTTTCGCGTTTGCGGCCATTGGGCCGATTGACCCAATCTTCCCGCCTTGCCAGAGGAGAACGCCCGCCCGAAGCCGGCTTAAAGTCTTCCAGTTCAGGCAATTCGAGCGGCAAATCCTCCAGGCTTAATGGATGGGCCACCCCCTCTTGGTCGTACTCAATGGGAAAAGGTTCTCCCCAATACCGCTGGCGGCTGTAAATGGCATCGCGCAGGCGGTAGTTCACCTGTCGTTTGCCCAGGCCCTGCTTCTCGATCTCCTGGAAGGTGTATTCGATTGCCTCGGGAACTTCCATCCCGTTCAATGGCCCGGAATTGATCATAATCCCCAGTTTATCCTGCCGACCAGCCCCGGGGTATTTACTTTTATCGATCACATCAATGATCTCCAACCCGAATTTGGTGGCGAAAGCATGGTCCCGGTCGTCATCACTGGGCACCGCCATGATGGCTCCCGTCCCATAGTCCTTTAGCACATATTCACCGATCCAGATGGGAATCGGCTGACGGGTAAAAGGATTTATGGCATAGCTTCCCAAAAAGGCACCGGTCACTTCTTTCACTTCCGACATTCGATCCCGTTCGGAACGGGTTTGAACATAGGTAAGGTATTCCCTGACCGGCTCTTCCTGCTCGGCGGTAGTCAGGCTCGGGACCAGTTCATGCTCCGGGGCCAGAACCATATAGGTGGCCCCGTAAATGGTATCGGGGCGGGTAGTGAAGATCTCGATCTTTTCGTCGGAGTTCATGAGTTCGAAAAACAATTGTGCGCCTTCGCTTCGGCCGATCCAGTTGGACTGCATTTTCTTCATGGCCTCTGACCATTCCAGTTCCTCCAGGTCATTCAAAAGGCGTTCGGCATAGGCTGTAGTGCGAAGAGACCATTGCAACATGGGGCGACGTTCCACGGGGTGGCCGCCGCGTTCGGACAGCCCGTCCTTGACCTCATCGTTGGCCAGTACGGTTCCCAGGGCTTCGCACCAGTTGACATAGGTCGATTGTCGATAGGCCAGTCTGTAATTCATCAGCACCTCATCCTTTTCCTTGGCGCTCATAGCCTTCCAGCTACTGGCCCCAAAAGATGTTTCCTGGCTATTGGCCGCTTTCACCTTTTTATTCCCTTCTTTTTCGAAATGTTCGATCAGTTCGGTAATCGGCTTTGCCATTTGGGCCTCCTGATCATACCAATGTTCGAATAATTGCAAAAAGATCCACTGGGTCCACTTATAGTAGCTGGGGTCACTGGTTTGCACCTCCCGCTCCCAATCGAAACTAAAGCCGATATTGTCCAACTGGGAGCGGTAGCGGGCGATGTTCTCCGCGGTAGATATTGCGGGATGTACTCCCGTTTGGATGGCATATTGCTCGGCGGGAAGACCGAAGGCATCATAGCCCATGGGGTGAAGCACATTAAAGCCGCTTAGCCGCTTGTAGCGGGCAAAAATATCCGAGGCGATATACCCCAGGGGGTGCCCAACGTGCAGCCCCGCCCCTGAAGGATAGGGGAACATGTCCAGGACATAAAATTTGGGCCGTTCGGTTTTGTTCTCGACCTGGTAAACCCTTTTCTTTTGCCAGAACGCCTTCCAGCGACGCTCCTGTTCTTGAAAATTATATTCCGCCATAAACCAGTTGGGTGAAGACCGTTTTTAAATATTGAATGCGAAATTACAAAACTAAATGGTAGTGCATCAGGTATTAAATGGGAAGTGCCCTGTGTATTTCCCAATTAGCCCCCTGATCGAATGCCGTTTTTTTTGAAAATTTAAAATGCAAAATGATGAGAACCATCCTTTCCCTTAGCTGTTTTTTCTTGCTCACCATACCTACCCTTTTCGCTCAGATCAACGCCGACATCGCCAACCCCGACAATCAGCGTATCGTTAATGTTATCGGCAATCTCACTCCGACGACCCCCGGTATACCAGGTTTCGATACCCGCTACGAAGGCGTCAGGGGTTCCGCTTATTTATTCGAAGACTGGACGAAAGGAAATATCCAATTCAATAGCAAGGATACTACCGTCACCAATTTGCAGCTTAACCTGAACGCCGAACAGCAATTTTTGGTGGTAGAGTTCGAAAACGGGCAGGTCGGAACACTCTCCAGCAATGGCATTGAAGCCGTCCGGTTTTTCCCGGATACACCGGTAGAACAAGTTTTTAAACCATTGAGTTCCGCAGCCGTTGAGGGCGCTTCTTCCGGGCAGGTATTTTTTTATCAGGTCCTTTTCGACCAGGGGCCGGTTTCTTTTTTTCGAAAAGAGCAAAGGAAACTCCTGAAAGCCAACAATTCCGATCCCATGATGGTGAACACCAATTATGATGAGTTTATCTCAGAGGTAAAGTATTTCCTGCTCAACGAAAATGGCGAAAGCGAAAAGATCAAGCTCAAGTCTAATTCCATTATCAAAGCCCTGGAGAATTTGGGATATCCCACCAAAAAAGTGGTGAAAGAAAAGGTCATAGACCTTTCTACTCCTCAGGGAGTTGTTCAATTATTGGCCGTACTGGAAGAGATTTGAGGGTGGCTCAAAAGCCTTTTCCGCGTTTAGCACAACAAGCCATGATGTGGTCCTATAAAAAAAGGAGGAAGGTACTTTGAAGCAGTCTGCGTAAGTTTTGTTTTTCTTATCTTTCCTGCTCAAAACCAAATTGAAACGATATGATCAAGTTTATTATCCGCATTGCCATTATCCTGATCATTGCGCTGGTAGGATACAACTATTTCTTCGGTTCGGCCGAAGAAAAGGAAAGCGCCCAAAACATTATTGACAGTTTTAAAAAACTGTGGCAGGAAACCTGGAGCATGCTGAAGTCCGAAAAAGAAAAGATCGACGAGGGTAAATATGATGAAGCGCTGAGTGGCCTGGAGAACGTACTCAGCAATATCGGCGACGAACTGGGCGACAATTCCCGGTCTATGCAGGGGGAAGTCGCTAAACTGGAAGCCGAACGGCAGGAACTCATGCAGGAAGCCGAGGCCCTGGAAGACGGTAGCCAAAATCGCGGCCTGACGGGCACCGTTGATCCCGCCAAAGAGGAAGAACTGGCCCGCAAGATTAAGGAGCTGTATGAAAAGACGGAAAATTTGTTACAGAACATTGAGAAATAATAGTTATTAATTTAAAACCTTTACTGTTGAAGGTTAAAAAACAGGCTAACCTTCAATAGTAAAGGTGCAACATCATAAATGGTAACTTCCTCTCCTCGCCGGTCTCGTCCGAATTACTTATACTCCATCATTAGCGTAGCCCTGGTGCTGTTCTTACTGGGCTTTTTCGGTCTTTTGCTGTTGCATGGCCGGCAATTGGTGCGGGTAGCAAAGGAGAATGTCAATATTCTGATAGAACTGGACGACCTGATCACTTCCCAACAGGTTGATCAGTTGGAAGGCTATTTGCAGCGAGCCCCCTTTACCAAAACGGGTTCTGTAAGTTTTATTGACCGGGAGGCCGCAGCTGAAATGATGCAGGAGGCGTTTGGAGAAGATTTCCTACTACTGGATTTGCCCAACCCTTTTTTTGACCTCTTTAGTTTTAATGTTCGTTCAGACTATCTTCAAAGCGACAGTCTTCGAACTATCCGAACCGCTTTGATGGCGCAGCCCGGGGTCTCTGAAATATACTACCAGGAAAACCTGATCGAGGAAGTCGGGGGCAACCTGAACCGCCTCGCCTATATCGCTCTTGCGCTGGGTGTTTTTTTCCTTTTTGTTGCGACCACCCTTATCCACAATACCATACGGCTGGCTCTGTACAGTAACCGGTTTTTGATCAAAAATATGCAACTGGTTGGAGCTACCTGGGGCTTTATCAGCCGGCCCTACCTTTGGCTTTCCCTGAGTCATGGTTTTTTCGCCGGTGTTTTAGCTATCGCCGGGCTTACAGGCTTCATTTTCTGGATACGGGCTGAACTACCCGAGATCAGCATCCTTCAACAACCCCTGCAATTCTTCTATTTATTTACCGGGCTGTTGCTTTTGGGCCTGGTCCTTTATTTTTTCAGTACCTGGCTGGTCGTAAACAAATACCTGAAAATGCGGGTGGATGATCTTTATTAAACGAACGGAGGAGGGAATGCCCCTAATGGGCCCCTGGCGACCCATTCGCTCATCCCTACTCTCCTTCCGCCCGGGCTTTGGTGCAACGTTTGTGCGACCTGCTTAGTCAAGAAGACAAGGGAAAAGATTTTAAAAACTATTTCGTATTTTCGCGGCTTTACTGGAAAGCGCGAATCGCAAAATCATTACCACCAATGAGCAGCAATAAACCGCCTAAAAAGAAGGTCGTAACCACTTCTCAAAAAAAAGTTGTCAGTACAAAACAAAAGCCTTCTCCTGCTGCAAAATCCACCCGGAGCAGTAAAGCCAAAAGCGGTAGCCAAAGAAGAACCACTTCCGCCTCACGTCGTACAGTGGAGCGCAAGGAACCGCTGATCTTCGGGCCACAGAATTATTACCTACTTCTCGGGGCTGCCGGTTTGATGGCTTTGGGTACCATTCTGATGAGTGGAGGGGCCATGCCCGATCCGGATACCTGGTTACCCGATCGCATTTACAGTCCCCGTCGTTTGGTGATCGCTCCGATCGTAATGTTGGCCGGATTGGGTCTGGCAATCCTTGCTATTTTCAAACAACCCAAATCTGCAGACTCTTCCACTACGGAAGCGGAGCAATAAGGCACAGCCGCTATGTCCGACATGTTGGAAGCGCTTATCCTGGGGGTGATTCAAGGACTAACGGAGTTTCTCCCGGTGAGTTCCAGTGGTCATTTGGAGCTAGCCAAGTATTTCTTAGGAGATGATAGTGTTGGAGAGGCCAGCTTACTGATGACCGTCAGCCTGCACGCTGCTACCGCACTTAGCACCCTCGTTGTTTTTCGAAAGACTATCGTGGAGTTGCTGCAAGGCTTATTGAAATTCCAATGGAATGAAGCTACGCGCTTTGTGGTATACCTCCTTATTTCTATGATACCCGCAGTGTGTATTGGTCTGTTATTTGAAGAACAGATCGAACAACTATTCAGTCAGCGGATAGTTTTGGTCGCCTGTATGCTGATCCTTACCGGTTTGCTGTTATTCCTGGCTGATCAGGCACAAAGAACCGACAAAGCCGTCAACGGGCCCCGGGCATTGCTCATAGGCATTGCTCAGGCCGTTGCCATATTGCCGGGTATCTCCCGCTCCGGAGCTACGATAGCCACCTCCGTTTTACTGGGGGTAGACCGGGAAAAGGCTGCGCGCTTCTCCTTTTTGATGGTGGTACCCCTGATCTTGGGGAAAATCTTCAAAGACCTGTTGGATGGTGCCTTCACCCAGCATGAGGCCGACCTTCCCGAAATTGCAGTGGGATTCCTGGCGGCCTTTTTAACCGGCCTGGGTGCCTGCATCTGGATGATTCAACTGGTGAAGCGTAGCAATTTGCGCTATTTTTCCATATATTGCTTTATAATCGCCGGGCTTAGCCTGGCCATTTTTTTCCTATACCGTTAGGGAAAGTTATTTAAAGACGCTGTCCCAGCATTTGTGAACAAAAAAGGTCTTATGGATCATTACCCTGAGGAAAGCCCCGAGCCGAGGTACGACTACCAAAAAGGCGCCATGCTACTGGTAGATAAACCTCAAAACTGGACTTCCTTTGATGTCGTGAACAAAATTCGGCATAAGCTCAAGAAGCGATTAGAAATTAAAAAGATCAAAGTCGGCCATGCCGGCACCCTTGACCCCCTGGCGAACGGCCTGCTCATCATTTGCACCGGCAAAATGACCAAGCAGATCAACAAGTATCAGGACATGCCCAAGGAGTATACCGGGGTCATCAAACTTGGGTCAACTACGCCCTCCTACGATTCGGAAACAGAGGTGGATGCCGTTTTCCCTTACAAACATATTGATTCTAAGGCCATTGATAAAGCCCGTCAAAAATTCGAAGGGAAAATACAGCAAACCCCTCCTATGTTCTCGGCCATCAAGGTAGACGGTCAACCCCTCTACAAAAAGGCCCGCAAAGGCGAAAAGGTGGACATACAGGCCCGAACCGTTCACATTTACCAATTCGAGATAACCCGCATCGACCTTCCCGAAATTGCGTTTAAGGTCCAGTGTAGCAAAGGGACTTACATTCGTTCGCTGGCCCATGACTTTGGGAAAGCCCTCAAAAGTGGAGCGCATCTAAGTGCCCTGCGCCGTACGGCCATTGGCCCCTACCGGGTAGAAGATGCCTGGGAACTGGACGATTTAATTCAGCATATTAAAGAACAACCCGTAGATATTTCGAGTTAGACCTATAGACGAATTATTGAATTTTTTACTTTTAACTCGAACCTAAAACACTAACTAATGGACAATCGAGGTAACGAACGCTTTCTTTTTCTGGTAGGATTACTCACCGGCGTAGGCGTAGGCTTTTTCCTTACATCCGAACGAGGCAAGGAGTTGCGCCAACAAGCAGACCAACGTCTTCGTGAATTTGGCGATGACGTTTCCACCCGTGCTCAACATACGGCATACAGCGCCACCCAAAATGTAGAATCTGCACTGGAGCAGAGTAAAACCTACGTCGATCAGTTTGCTGATTCTGTTAAAAAAGGAACAGATGCTTCTGCGAAAGCTGTAGACAGCATCATTGACGAGGCCCGCAAGAACTTTATCTCCGGTTTGGAAAAAGCCCAAAAGGTATTGGAAGAACGCCGGAAGAACGCGTCCAACCAATTGGAAGGTTAGGGTAAACCTGGCTTCCCGGGACTCCTTCTTTACTTTTCACCCTTTTTAAACCCAGCCAATATGAGCGCACCTTCAGATGATTTTCTAGAACGGGCGGGAGAAAGCGCTGGCTTTATTCGGGCCTACATCAAGCAGCAGAAAGACCTGCTCCGCCTCGAAGTAGCCGAAAAAACATCAATTATCACCTCGACCCTGGTTGTCGGTATCATTATGCTCGGCCTGATCAGCCTGGTCCTGGTCCTGGGTACCATCACTGCCGGATATTATCTGGGTGCTTTACTCGATGATACTGGCCTGGCATTTCTCCTCCTTACCGGGGCATTCCTCCTCATCGCTTTGCTCATTTATGCACTGCGGCGCCCGTTGATCGTCAATCCAGTTTTAAAGCTCATTCTGCAAACCTTTGAAGAAGATTCCCCGGAAGATTAATGCCAGCCTGCCATGAAAAGCAACTCAAAAATTGATAACCTCAAAGAACTCCGGGCGGAAAAAAAACGGATCCGGTCGGAAATTAAACTGACCGAAACCCTTCTTTCTGAGTCGGCTGAGGCGCTTTGGAACAGTGCTACCTCCGCTCCCAACAGGAATTTTATAATCCGGGCATTGGCATCCGGGGCAGCTAATCTCGGTTTATCCTACCTTCAGGCTCAGCGCCCCCAGCGCCGCCATCTCCTGGGAATTGGCCGAAAGAACGAAGATGCTCAAAAATGGATGGTTCTGCTGGAGTTAGGACTTTGGGCTGCCGGCATCTTTCTGGCAAAACGCAAAAAAGAATCCAAAGACTAATGATATTGGTCGAAGATTTCCGCCTTTTCCTTCGAATATCTTTACCTTTATCTCCTTATTGCATAAAAAGTATAGTGATGTGCCATTAGGTTTTGACGGTAATGAAGAGGTAGTAAAAACCAACACTTTCTGTCGGTCTCTGTGGTGCATTTCCGATTAATCCGGGCGGGGAAAGCGACTTAATCCTACACCATTAAATTTTTGAGTTGGCCTGCCCCGACCTTATGAGCAGGCCATGAATCGACAGCGTTACAGCTTAATTACCATATTTCTTACCGTCTTTATCGACATGCTGGGGGTAGGGATCATTATCCCGATCATCCCTGTCTTGTTCTTTGGAGAGGATGTAAGCTCACCGCTGGTTCAAAACTTGAGCCACAACCAGCGTTCGATCATCTACGGCTGGTTGATCGGGGTGTATCCTTTTATGCAGTTCATTGGTGCTCCTGCCCTGGGGGCCCTTTCCGACCGCCACGGTCGAAAAATCATTTTAATTATTTCTCTTACGCTGACCATGGTCGGTTACCTGCTATTCGCCAGAGCGATCCTCAGCGGGGAGATATGGTTGTTATTTGCCAGCCGGATGCTTTCGGGCCTTGGCGGTGGCAATCTGGCCGTCATTCTTTCAGCCATAGCTGATGTAAGCGAGCCGGAAACGAAAGCGCGAAATTTTGGTTTGGTAGGGCTGGCACTGGGCCTGGGTTTTGTTTTAGGGCCCACTATAGGCGGGCTGCTGGCAGATGACCAACTGGTGAGTTGGTTTAACCCTTCCACCCCATTCTATTTTACCGCTTTGATCACGCTGATCAATATAGTTTTACTGCAATGGTTATTCAGGGAAACGCTGCTGGAGAAACGAAAATCGGCCATCACCTTTACCAAGGGCTTTGAGGATATTGCCGCTTCCTTCAAAATGCAAAACCTGAGGCATATTTTTTCAGTGGTTGTCCTGATTTGGTTGGGATTTACTTTTTTCACCCAGTTCTTTTCCGTGCGACTCATTGAAAAATACAACTTTACAGAAACCGACATCGGTATTCTATACGGCTTTATCGGTCTTTGCCTGGCACTGACACAGGGCGTACTGGTAGACCGTTTGAGCCGATATTTTTCCTCCGCCCGGGTTTTACTGTATTCGATCCTGGGGCTGGCCATATCGATTGCGCTGGTGCTTACCACGGATACTGTCTGGACCTTTTATGTTATTGGTGGATTCATCGCCTTGTCTCAGGGAGTGACCGCCCCAAATGTAAATGTGGTGGTCAGCGAGCAGGCCGAACCGAACCAACAAGGCGAGACCATGGGCATTAAACAGTCTATGCAATCCTTTGGTCAAACGCTTCCTCCCATCATAGCCGGGTATATCAATACCATTAGTGTAGACCTTCCCATCTGGGCAGCATTCATTTTTATTTTTATCGGCTGGATAGTGTACCGATGGGGATTTTGGCCAAATCGCAGGCGATCAGAGCGGGAGAAAGATTCTGCTAAAAGAGAAATGGCATCCAAAGGGCTTCCAGAATAAAAAAAGGCCTTTTCCTAGTTCGGGAAGGGCCTTTTTGCTTTAGTTAATACTTAACTACTTATTCCTTTTCAGCCTCAGTGGGTTGATTGATCACCTCATACATACCACTTTCCACACGCTTTTCGAACTCGGCGCGAGGTACGGGCATTTTCCTGTTCAGGGACATCAGTTTGATGGTAACAGTTGAAGAGGTTTCTTTAATGATTTTTACTTTGATGGAACGATTAACCATAATGCAGCGCTTTTTAAAAACTTATGTGAAACTGCTTTTCGACAGGCAAAACCCAGCCTGCCTTAATACACAGCCTTTGAAATAACGATTTTAGTTGTGGCACCAAACCCTAAGCAGGGCAATATGCCTATTCCAATCACCTGATACAAATAACCTGTGTTGAAGAACCTTCCCCAGATTTGGTTGGTGGGAACTACCTGTGGGTTAGCGAAATTTAATGATCAACGGCAGTAATGACAGGCACTTGAAATACAAGTTGTTTAAATAAAACTGAAAATCAGCCAAAAAAGTTTAAGAAAAAACAAGGTAACTAAAAATGGGTGCAATCCATAATTTGCACCCATTTCCTTGATTTATGCATTGGGTAAACTTGCCTCTACAAATTTTTTACCGTCCCACTGTCCCAGCCACTCACAATCTTTACCTAATGCTTTGTACCGGTTAAAGGCATCCAGGGCAGCTTTCTTTGTTTTCCGGTAAATGGTGATGTTGTTGGGGGTGGATCGAATGGTGAAGTAATACTTCCCCTTACCCATTGCAAAGTTCTTTTTTGAACGCATACCTTATATGGAGTTTTATGAATAAACAAAAAGGACAAACCCTTGGGGTAATCAGGATGGCCAGAAAATGCTAGTTGCCTGAGTGGAAAACAGCAGGACGAATTCCAAAAAACCTAAATGCCCTGTGGAATCAAGAAGTGCGACGCACCTCGCGCGCTTCCACACCTTTTTTCCCCTGGGTGAGCTCGAATTGAACACGATCCCCCCGATTTACGCGATCTTCCAGATTGGAGACATGCACAAAAATGTCTTGCTTGTCCGCAGTTTCAATAAATCCGTAGCCTCTTTTTCGATTAAAAAACTTGATGCGTCCCTTTCGGGGGATATCGCTAGTTTTATTATCAGATTGGGAATTAGTAGGTTTAGACCAATTGAACAGATTTTTAAAAAATTGCATACCTCAAAGTCAGTTAACTCCCGGAATTCGAAAAGCCTTTCTATTTTTTGAAAAACCATTTCTACCGGATTCGTTTAGATAAGAAAAAAATAGTAAAATCCAAATTTTAAATAGAACAATATAGCAGCTAAAAAGGATGAGTAGGGTTTGCTATTCCACCAATTTGCCGATATAATCGGAATTCAGGAGGCGCAAAGCTCCCATATATTTGAGTTGGAACGGAATAAGATCACCGATCTTGTAGCCTTTCTCATTTTCCCCGAGATCAATAATTAACATATCTGAACTGGCATTTACGACCTCCAGTCCTTCGTCATCGGCTTTTAAATAATCCACTCCGATATCGAGCAGACCAATATCCAGAATGGCCCGGTAGGAGGTTTTTCCATAGTCTTCCTCCTTCAGGTCAAAAACTTCTCCAGAAGGGTTAACCCCCAGTTCTCCAATCGGGGTTTTCGGTTTTTCGGTTACCTCAATAATCTCGGCATAGAGCTTTAGGACATTTGGCTCCATGCCTTCAATAGGGCTCTCTGAGAAGAGGTTGTTTCCAAAGTAGAGCGTTTCCCCAATCCTGAAATGGTTTACGGCAGCAGGTACCTGCCCCCAGCCAATCAGAGGTAGTACGACACTCGTTCCTCCGGTAACATATGGTATTTCGATGTTGAATTTAACCTCAATCAGTTGCTTGTACAAACTCAACTGGATGAGCTTATCCTGGGAGGGCATTACACCATGCAGGCAATTCAGGTTGGACCCTATCGCTACAATTTCAATATTGGGCAGTTCGAAGATACTGGAATAAAAATCAATGAGGTGATCTCCCATAATTCCTTCCCGCAAATCTCCCAACTCAATCATGATCACCACTTTGTGGACCTTTCCCTGCCGTTGGGCCTCCTCCGACAGCATTCGAATGATCTCACTTTCGGAATTAAAGGAGACATCTGCATAACGCACCACATCCGGAATGAATCGGGTGGCCGGTGGTTTAATATAGACCGTTTGCACCCTGGGGTCAATTTCCTTGACCACCCGGAGGTTGGAAATTCGACTGTCACAAACCTCTTTCACCCCAAGGGAAAGGATCTCCCGCAAAAACAATTCGTTACCGCACATCAGCTTGGTAACCACTGCCCATTCCTTTCCATGTGCTTTAAAATGAGCATCCAGAAAGTCGTAATTGTGTTTTAGTTTTTCTTTAAAAAGCTTGATAAAAGCCATTGCTCTCTTTTTTTCGACTAAGAATCATTCAAAACTCAAATACCATCCCCTCCTCGATCACTCCTTCAAGGCTTTACCCTTCTGGGGATATTATCGGGTAGGCGGGTCAGCAATTCGTAATTCACCTGACTACTGTAATCCCCAAAAGAGGAAACGGTGATCTCATTTCCCCCCTGTCGACCAATGAGGATGACCTCATCCCCTTTTTCCACATTATCCAGATCCGTAATATCCACTGTGATGACATTCATATTCACCATACCTATAACAGCTACCCGTTGTCCACGGATCAAAACCCGCCCGGTATTGCTAAGGGAGCGGCTAAACCCGTGGCAATATCCTACCGGGACCGTACAAATTTTCATGGGCTTATTCGCCAAAAAGCTGGTACCATACCCCACATAATCGCCTTCCGCCACCCTTTTCACATCCATTACCCGGCTTTTCCAGGTGAGGATGGGTTGCAGGGGGTTTTTCTTGACCTCCTTGGCTCGTAAGTGTTCGATCAACACTTCCTGGCTCGGCCAAAACCCATATTGCAGGATACCGACCCGGACGAGATCCAAATGTGTTTCCGGATATCGCACGACTGCTGCTGAGCAAGCGATATGTTCGATTTCCGGAACGAGGCCCTGTTGTAAGAACCAGCGTTTAAGCCTGCGATAGGCGATGCGCTGTTGCTTGACCCGATAGTAGTTACTAATATTTTCAGCCCCTGCAAAATGGGTGCAAAGCCCCTCAAAACGCAAATGCTCCGGATGTTCTTTCAGGGTTTTTGCAGCAGTGAACAAGTCTTCCTCATCTATTCCGCTGCGATTCATACCCGTCTCCAGTTCAATATGCAGGCGGGCTTTTTTCCCGCACAGGCGGGCAGTCTTCAGGGCGAGATCCAGGCGCTGTTGATCAAAAACAAAAAAACTGACCTCGTTTTCCACGGCCCATTCCACCTCCTCGTCATCCATCATCCCCATGATCATCAGGTCTACCTGTCCACCTGTTATTTTGAATACCCGCCAGGCCTCGTCCCCGCTAAAGGTGGCAAAATGGGAAAGCCCACATCGCTGTGCCAGGGGAATATACGTTTCGATCCCATGGCCATAGGCATTGCCTTTCACCACGGCTGTTAAGCGAGCTGCACTTTCCTTAAGTATTTCTCTGAGAAAACCGAGGTTATTACATAAGGCGCTTTCACTTAGTTCGATCTGAGAATGGGGCTCTCTCATCAGCGGTTAAGGATTCGTTTATGGATAATGCCAGCCATCATCTGCACAGCAATTGGGATCAGTTCATCCGGAAAATCAAACTCAGGGCGATGCAGCGCGGGTTGGTTGGTCCCGCTACCAATTCCGAACATGGCTCCCTGATAAATACTGGAAATGGATCCAAAATCCTCTCCCCAGCGCATGGGAAGATCCCGGTGCTGGATGTTCAAATGTGCTTCCCGGGCTACCTCTTCCAGCATATCAATCGCCTCGGGATTATTGGTATTCCCATAAAAGGTGTCGGTCCAGTCGAAAGTAAGCTTCAATTGATCGCGGTCGGCAACCTCTTCCATGACCTTAAGCAGACGGTTGGTCACCTCTTCCATAATGTGGTTTTCCCAGGCACGGAGGGTGAAATGTACTTCACCTGCCCCGGCAGCGGTACCGTATGCCTTTCCACCAAAACGGGAATAAATGGGCGTAATCAACACGAAGTCTTCCCGCTCATTATCCATTTGTTGCATTTGGTTGGCAGACCGGATGATCTCAGCTATGGCATATGCCGGGTTATGCCCTTTTTCCGGTTCGGCTGCATGAGCCGTTTTTCCGGCCAATCGAACGATAAGGCTGTTGACCGCCGGAGTAAACGCCCCTTTTCGAAGAACGATGGTCCCCAGGGGATAACCAGGTATATTGTGCCAGGAATAGGCAAAATCAATATTCAAGGCCTTGAATTTGAGATCCTCCAATACCTTGCCAGCTCCGCTACCATCTTCCTCTGAGGGTTGAAAAAGCAGCAATACCCGACCGCGGGGCAAGGGGTTATCGGCCAGCCACTCACCCACCCCAAGCAGGCAGGTCATGTGGCCGTCATGCCCGCATTTATGAGAAACCCCTTCCTTTTTGGAGCGGTGGGAAAAATTATTTTCCTCTTCAATGGGCAAAGCATCCAGCTCAGCCCTTAACAGTACTGTCGGCCCCGGTTCTTTACCTTTGAAACAGGCAATGACCCCATGCCCTCCAACCTGTTCAATAATGCGCTCGGGATCAAGTGTCTTTAGACGGTCTACCACCCGGGCTGCTGTTTCCTTTTCCTTTCCGCTTAGTTCCGGGTATTGATGGATCTTTTTTCGAAATAACTCGAGTTGTTGTATTTGCAGTTCAGATAAAACACTTGTTCGGATCATAATTATTTTTTGAATAAGGCTACCCTCGGGTATTCCCTATCCCACTTCTAAAGATCAGGCTCCTAGCGGAGAAGACGCAGTGCGGGGCGCCATCCATTGGAGGAGAATAAATACCAGAGCGGAGGCACTCAATCCCGCAATATTAGGGTCCAGGCCAAAGGGTAAGCTAACATTCATGATCTCCAGGGATAAGGTCGTACTACCTCCAACCAGCATCGCCCAAAATGCCGCAACAGGAGAACTGTTCTTTAAAAAAAGGGCTCCTATCACCGGCACCAGCAAACCGGATACCATAAAAGCATAGGACAACAGCATTAGTTCGAGCACATTTTGCATGCTCAGGGAGAGCATCAACGCCAGGCCTCCTATAATAAAGGTAGCGATTTGAGCCAATTTTAGTTCACTTTTCGAGCTGACCTTCCCGTTCCCAAGACCACCAATTATATCGGTAACTACATTACCGGAAGCCGCCATCAGGCAACTATCCGCCGTGGACATTATCGCTGAAAAATAAGCCGACAGCATCAATCCGGTAAGGCCGATGGGAAGCACGTTGCGCAGCAAAAGGGGTAGCCCCATCTCCGGGTCCATCTCTTCGATACTGGTTAGGCCAAGTTCTGCGAACATTCCCTGGTCGGCGCCCACCCTTGCAAACAGGCCCAGCAATACGCCCATGAAAGCCATAACGGGATACTCGAACAAGCCGGCGATAAACCATGCTTTTTTGGCCGTTTTTTCGTCCCGGCAGGCATAGATACGCTGATAGAGCGTCATGCCCACAAACCAAATAGGGATAATGGTAACTCCCCAGTTGATCAGTTGTACAGCCGTTACATTACTCAACCTCAGAAACCTGGGTCGCACTACAGATTGAATTCCTTCCCATCCGCCGACTGCCAGATACCCCAGGGGTATGCCAATAAATACTAGTCCGCTCAACAAAAGTATCCACTGTACGGTATCGGTATAAATAACGGCCTTCAGACCACCAGCTACCGTATAAACTACCGCAATGATCCCCATGACCATCAGGGCTGTCTTCATATCCAGGATATTGGGAAAGGTAGCGGCCGCCAGTTTGGCGCCTGCCAGGATCTGTGAACTGGTAAACCCAATATACCCAATGGCGGAAATTATACCAGCCAGCAAAGCCACCCGGGCATTGTAGAAATGTTCGAACATTTGAGGGAAAGTCAGCAAACCGATCTTTTGGGATAATTTACTTACCTTGGGCACAAGGACAACCGCGGAAAGCCAGGCACCGATCAGGCCGGTAAATAGCATCCAGGACCCGGAAAGGCCCATGAGAAAACCCAAGCCTCCCAATCCAATAGAAAAGCCCCCACCCACATCTGTGGCAACTACAGAAAGCCCGATATGCCAACTGCCCATATTACGCCCACCTACATAATAATCCTCATTATTCTTGTTCCTTTGAAAGAAGTAAAGGCCTACCCCCAGCATCCCCAGAAAATAGACGATAAACACCACTATATCGATCCAATGCATATTATTTGTTTAGCGGGTAAGTCGCATTTCCAGGTACTTATTGGTGAACCCCAGTTTCTCGTACAAAAATTTAGCAGGATTATCCGGTTCCACGTGCAGGGCAATGGCCCCATCTACTGATTCTATCGCTTTTTGCATCAGGCGGCGACCATATCCTTTTCCGCGTCGCGAACCGTCCACAGCAATATAAACCAGGATGTTTTCTGGAATGTAGCCTTTCATACCTGTTTTATTCATGACCACGGCTCCCACCATACGCCCTTCGTCAAAGCCTGCTACCACGCATCCCCCGGGCGAAGAGCTAATTTGCAATGCATAATCCACCGCTTTTCGGATATCTTCCCTGGGATCTCCGTATTGTTCAAGGTGTTTGAAGAGAAAATCGACCACGGCTTCCTGGTCACTGGCAGCATCTTTGTCTTCCGGCTTTAAAATGTTAAAGGTCATAAGGTAAATTGATGTGTTTCAACAAAAGTAATACTTTCTATAGAAACCATTTTTTAACAAAACCCTTTAAGGGGATAATTGTTTCAATCCCACTCTGGCAGGCAGTAGATAATAGGCTGGCTTACTAGCTTTTATCCCGTAGATCGATCTCAGCAGTGATGATGGGGGAAGCATCTTCGATATCCCCTTCCAGGAAGTTGGAAATGAGCTCGAAGGCCCGCTGCAGTTCTACGATATGCTCCGGTTGAAGTCTTTTCAATTTTGCACTGAGGCGGTCGTGGATGGGGGTAGGGGTATCTGCGATCAGAAGAGCCCCTCTTTCGGTGATCGTGATCTTGCTGACGCGTTTATCTCCCTGACGGGGCAACTTTGCGATCAGGCCTTTTCTTTCCAGCCGATTGATAATACCAGTGACCGTACTGGCATTAAGGCTGAGCCAGTCCTTGATCTCCTTTTGCGATGCTTGCTGATCGGGTTGTTTTTGGAGAAAATTCAGGCAAAGCAGTTGAGGGATGCTGATCCCGTAATCTTTTTCAATGCGTTTACTTTCCAGGTTTACATTTCGAATGATCCTTCGGATACCAACCAGTACATCCGTATATTCCATATCCAGGTCTTTAAAAGCTTAAATCTTCTTAAACTTCTTCCCCTTCTTGCTCCTTCAGCTCTCTGAGGGCGGGGTCAAAAAGCAGGCTGGCACCTGTTCCGACGCCAATGATGGTCCGCATAGCTTCATCGGGGCGGATATCCAACCATTCCAATTGATGCTTGGCTACGATAAATATAAAACCATTAGTGGGGTTTGGCCCGGTTGGCACGAAGATCGAATACTTATCGTCGACCAGCTCATCAGAAACGAACCCGATCATCCGGGTATCATTTCCGAAAACATCCACAATAACTACTTCCGAAAAAGGGGTCCTATCCTTTCTTCCGAAAAATTGCTGAACAGTATCCCGGACTACCCCGTAGAAAGGGAGAGGAATAAAAAAGCGGTTCTCCAGAATAACCCAAAACTGCCTTCCGAAACTCGTTCGAACAAAAAGACCAACGAAAAAAAAGATCCCTAACATCATCCCAAAAGCGATCAAGTCGATCACCCATTCCCGGGTTTGGTCCGGCAAGTTTAAAAATTGCCGCAGGGGAAGAAAGGCTAAGAAATTGGAGATGAATAAAAACCCTACCCGGAGAATATAAATAAACAATGCCAGCGGTAAGATCACTACCAGTCCACCTAGAATGGTAGTGGCCACTGAGTTGCGAAGCCGCTCCCAAAAAGTTTTATTCTTTTTTATCTTCTCGCTTGTTACCACACTTTGCAATTATTTATTTGGATTGGACCTAAGGGTTGAGCTTTTAAATATATGATGACGGAGAATTAAGCCAGTGAACAAAAATTAAAAACAAGTGCCACTGGAAAAA
>CAYZMS010000017.1:0-99873 GCA_964479625.1 uncultured Saprospiraceae bacterium | reverse complement strand
AGCAAAACAACTAAATCAAATTAACAATGAGTATTCGAAACAGTGATCGTTTCACTAAATCCCGAAATCCAGTAATGACGGATGCTGCTTTTCAGAAATCTGCTTCCGAAGTACTGGACGCCGGGGCCGGCCCTGTCAGCATGGAAGACCGCATGACAGTGCAAGGTGCCATCAATAAATCCTTTTTATTAACGGCACTGTTGTTGATAACTGCAGTATACAGTTTCATGAACCCCAGCACACTATTCCTTTGGGGAGGTGCCATTGGAGGACTGATCGTGGTGCTGATCGCCAGCTTCCGACCAAAATTGTCCCCTTCCCTTTCCCCTGCCTACGCATTGCTGGAAGGTTTATTTGTTGGTTCGGTATCCGTCATTTACGCCGGGGCGTATGCGGGAATCGTTTTTCAGGCAATTTGTTTGACCATCGGCGTATTATTCCTGATGCTGTTCATTTATAAATCGGGCATCATAAAGGTCACCAATAAATTCAGGACCGGTGTGATCATGGCTACCGGAGCTATCTTTCTGGTGTATCTAATGACCTGGATCCTTTCCTTTTTCGGAATCCACCTGCCATTTATCCACCAGGGAGGCACCTTTGGGATCATTATTAGTTTGGTGATCGTAGGCGTAGCTTCTTTGAACCTTTTGCTCGATTTCGACAATATTGACCGAGGCGCCCAATACGGCGCACCTAAATATATGGAGTGGTTTTCCGCTATGGGCTTATTGATCACCCTGGTGTGGCTTTACCTAGAAATCTTGCGCTTACTGGCGATTTTGAATCGCGAATAAAGTACAGTTTCCGTTATTCTGGGTAGTTTCCACCAACAAAAAATGCTCCTTCGAGAGCATTTTTTGTTGGTGGAAAAAAGCAGGGCGCCATTGTAAGGCGCCCTGAATAACCCCAAAAAACCAAATGAAAACAATCTACATATGAAAACTCTTAAGTAAGAGTTACTTTCGAAAAGAATACCTCATAAATAAGAGGAGGGTAGAAGGTGAGAACGCTATCGCTTATTCTTGATTACAAATGTACGTTAACTAGTTGTAAAGTGCAACAAAATTATGGGGTATTTTCCTAAATATTTCTTAAAAATTCAGGCATTTCAGAAAAAACATCTTTTTGGCTTAAAAAAAAAGAATAAACAACCACAGTTTTAAATCCACATTAAACCTGATTTAATTTTTAAACTACCCACCCTATGAGCGATCTATACAAAGGATTTCCCACCTTTCAGGCCAGGAGTGGGGCGGATTGGTGCAACTGGTTAGATAAGCACCATGAAAAGGAACGATCTGTTTGGCTAATTATTTTCAAAAAGGATTCCGGTATTCCAAGCGTTTACAACGACGAAACTGTTGACGAAGCTTTGTGCTTCGGCTGGGCCGATTCAAAGATCAATAAACGGCATGCACAGAGCTACTACCAATATTTTGCGGCTAGGAACCCTAAATGTAACTGGAGTCGCATTAATAAAAGAAAAATAGAACATCTCCTTGCCGAAAACCGGATGGCACCAGCTGGTTTGCGGGTGATCGAACAGGCAAAAGCTTCCGGTACCTGGGATGCCTTAAATGATGTAGAAAACCTCATCATTCCGGAAGATCTTGGAGATGCCCTGGATGCACGACCTAGAGCCCGTCAACACTTTGAGGCATTTCCGCGTTCCATAAAAGTGGGTAATCTTGAATGGATCTTCAATACCAAGCTCCCTTCTACACGGGCCAAACGCATAGAAGAAACGGCCCGACTGGCTCAGGATAATATTCGGGCTAACCAATAGTCATCCAAAAACCTGAAGACTGTCAGTATCAAGACGGCTAAAACCTTCAGCATTAATGGCTTTACTGAAATTTACCCAAAAGGGAATCTATTGTGAACAAGCGGAGGTCTACATCGACCCCTGGCGTCCGGTAAAACGTGCTCTGATCACCCATGGCCACGCCGACCACGCCCGCTGGGGTCATCAGCATTACCTTTGCACCAAAACGGCAAAACCGGTAATTCGCTACCGATTGGGGCCCATAAACATAGATACTGTAGAGTACGGGGAAGTGCGGACGCTCAACGGGGTGCACTTTTCTTTTCACCCTGCGGGGCATGTACTAGGTTCGGCGCAAATACGGGTCGAATACAAAGGAGAGGTATGGGTTGCCGGAGGTGACTATAAAACGGAAGACGATGGCCTGGCAGAGGCCTTCGAGCCTGTTTCCTGTCATACCTTCATTACGGAATCTACTTTTGGCTTGCCCGTATACAACTGGCAACCCCAGCAAGAAGTCCTGCAGGAAATAAAAGATTGGTGGCAGGCCAACAGGGCTGCCGGGAAGGTCAGTATTTTGACGGCCTATGCCCTTGGGAAAGCCCAACGGATACTCCAATGGCTGGAGCCTGAATTTGGCCCCATTTTCACCCATGGAGCGGTGGAAAATACCAATCAAGTCATTCGGGAACAAGGCATTCCCATTCGGGAAACCAAGCGCATTCGCCAGGGCATGAAAAAGAAAGAATTTGAGGGCGCACTGGTGATCGGGCCACCCAGTATTATCGGCTCCTCCTGGGTTCGAAAATTCCAACCATACTCGATCGGCGTAGCTTCTGGATGGATGAGTCTGCGAGGTGCCCGAAGACGTCGGAATGCCGACCGCGGCTTTGTCCTCTCTGACCATGCCGACTGGGATGGTTTAAATCAGGCCATTGCCGCAACTGGTGCTGAGCGGGTCATCGTAACCCATGGCTACACTCATATTTTCCAAAAATGGCTGGAAACCCAGGGGTACGAAGCCTATGCCGAGCAAACTTTATTTTCCGGGGAGGAAGACCAAAACGATGAGAACACCCAAGCCCTGCAACCCTCTTAATTCCCTTAAATTTTCCTCGCCAAATGCAGGATTTCGCCCATCTATTCACCCAACTGGACCAAACGACAAAAACCAATAGCAAGGTCGAGGCCCTGGCTGCTTATTTCGAAAAAACAACTGAATCGGACAAACTTTGGACCATTGCACTGCTTTCCCATCGCCGTCCAAAACGAACCGTCAATACCACCCTTTTAAGGGCATGGGCGGCGGAGTTGGCGGGCATCCCCCTGTGGTTATTCGAAGAATCTTATCACGTAGTAGGGGACCTGGCGGAAACCATCGCCCTGGTTTTACCTCCCCCAAAAAAAGTGAGCGAACAGTCTTTGACCTACTGGATTGATTATGTACGTACGCTGGAGGGAAAGGATGAAGCCGTTCGAAAAAAAGCCGTTTGGGAAGCCTGGAAGAGCCTGGATACACCCCAACGTTTCGTTTTCAATAAGCTCATTACCGGAGGGTTTCGGATGGGCGTCTCTCAAAAACTCATGGTACGGGCATTAGCCAGCTATACTGGCCTGGACGAAAACATCCTTGCCCACAGGCTTATGGGTAATTGGACTCCGGATCATACAACATTCGAAAAACTCGTACTCACCGAGGACCCGGGAGAGGATATTTCCCGCCCCTATCCCTTTTACCTCGCTTACCCCCTGGAAGAGAAACCCGATTCACTCGGCCCCCGGGAAGATTGGCAGGTAGAACGAAAATGGGATGGCATTCGGGGCCAGATCATTGTTCGAAAGGGAGAACTATTCGTATGGTCCAGGGGGGAAGAGTTGGTAACGGATAAATTCCCGGAATTTCACCTGCTGGCCAATAGCCTGCCCGATGGCTGTGTGCTCGACGGTGAGATCATGCCCTTTAAAGAAGGCCAGCCTCTGCCCTTTAACGTCCTGCAAACCCGCATCAGCCGCAAAAATATCAGCAAGAATATACTCCAAAAGGCACCGGTAGTGCTAATTGCCTATGACCTCCTTGAATGGGAAGGTAAAGACTTACGGGACCGCCCCCTTTACGAGCGCCGACAAGTATTGGAATCCCTTTGTCAGCAGCAAGCTTCGGATAGTCCACTACTTTTGTCCGAGCTGGTTACTGCCAGTAGCTGGAAGGCCTTAGGGGAAGAACGAGAACGATCCAGGTCTTTTTTTTCAGAGGGCCTAATGCTGAAGCGCCGTGATTCCGTCTACCGGTCGGGGCGTAAACGGGGCGATTGGTGGAAATGGAAAATGGATCCATTAACCATTGATGCGGTTATGATCTACGCTCAACGCGGGCACGGCAGAAGGGCCAACCTATTTACAGATTTCACTTTCGCAGTTTGGGAAGAAGATCAGTTGATTCCTTTTACCAAAGCCTATTCCGGGCTCACCGACAAGGAATTTCAGGAGATCACCAGTTGGGTCCGGTCAAACACTGTAGACCGCTTTGGCCCGGTGCGCAGCGTTCAACCTGTTCATGTATTCGAGATCGCTTTTGAGGGTATTCAGGCCTCCAAGCGCCACAAATCAGGAGTAGCCCTCCGATTCCCCAGAATGAGCAGGTGGCGAAAGGATAAACCTGCTGCCGAAGCCAATACGCTCGATGACCTCAAAAGCCTTTTGGAGCTTTATGGTTAGTTTATGGCTTTTCGTCCGGTAGGGAGGCTTGAATGTCTTCCAGTACTTCCCAGTTCTCATCGATTGCCAAGCGAGCCTGCGCTGGCCACGATCCTGGGTTTACTTCTTTATACTCTGACCCTGCAGCCCTCAGGATCTCACGTAGTTGCAGCGGATCTGCTTTGGCGATCTGTTTCAACTGAGTAATATTAGCCCGATTTAGCAAGGCTGCTATAGCTTTATTGATCCCCTTGATTATGGTAAGGTCATCCTGACCTTGAGAAACAATAGCATTTGGGCTTTCCTCAGGCTCTTCGTCCATCAATTTACGGGCCTGGCCTACCCAGTCATCCTTTTGGATACGACCTTCGAAGTATTGAATCTCCCGGGTAATCCGGGTAATATCTTCTGGCGTCCACTGGGCGATTTGCTGATAGGTGAACACTCCGGCCTGGTTTAGTTTTTTCTCGAGAAAAGGCCCAACCCTGTTGATTCGGGTTAGGCCATCACGCTGTTGCTGTTTGACCAGTTCCCGATCGGGGTTCAAAGGAGGACGATTTGGTGGAAGCAACTCCTCTGGCAACTCTTCCTCTTTTTCTTCCGCCTGATGAGCTTGCTGAACATTGGAAGAAGGCAGCCCTTGTTCCCTAAGGCTGATCAATTCCTGGCGCAAAGCTTCATTTTCCTGTTCCAGGCGCTGTAGCCCCGCCTCAATATTTGAAAGCCGATCCGGATCTATAGATGCTGCGGGGCTTTGGCTACCGAGGTCAAGCGTACCTCCTGAGGTTCGTTCAGCCTGAGCAATGGCCTCTAGGTCTTTTTGTAATTCCGCTATCCTGTTTTCATAAGCTTGCTGCTGGGCACCCAATCTTTTTCGGTCCTCTTGCAGGGTTTCCACTTGCAAACGGAATTTATTACGCTCTTCTTCCAGGAATTGAAGTTGCTGAGGCTCCACCGTAGTTTCATATTGGGCCTTTTGCAATTGCTCCTTGGTTAACGCTAATTCCTCCTGCAAGGGTTGAATGCTAGCCTTAAGCCCCTGGGCTTCTGCTTCCCGGTCTACCAGGTCATTCTTCAACCGACGAATGAACCGACTCCTTAGCAAGTTACCCACTGCCATACCCAACAAAAAGGCGATCAACAAGAGGGTCATAATGATCAGGCTGTCTTCTACAAAGAACTGTGTGAACAGCTCCTGGAAAAAAGAATTAATCGCGTCTGTATCCATTTGTTTTTGTTTTGGATAGCCAAAAATATAGAATCACTTATAAGGTTCCAATTGCCTGCAGCCAGATACTACTCCATACAGGCTTATCGAATAATTCCTTTTCAGGACGATTCCTTAAGTAAAAAATTAACCCGGCGATTTTTACTGCGCCCTACCGAGGTTGCGTTTGATGCTACGGGCTGTTGTTCTCCCCTGGATGCTGTTTCGATCTTATCCTTCGGAACACCCAGTTCCCAGAAATATTTTTCTGCACTTTCCGCCCGGCGTAAGCCCAACCCATAATTAAATTCATCGGTATCTACATTATCGGTATGTCCGATGATCTCCAACTGGAATGCAACGTTTTGCTCCAGGAAAATTTTTACAGAGTCAGCGTAGGCAACAAAGGCCAGGCCGGGCTTGAATTCCGCGGAGCCAAACTCAAAGTTATCGTGAGAAAAAGAGATGTTTTGGAAAGTAAAGGCTTCGGGCAGGTATTCACTGTCCTCCGGTAAATAGGCATCAAATCGAACCGGGCGGCCCAGCCCTTCACTGGGGGCCTTGCCGTGGTCTATATTGATACGGGCTTCGGATATGCCGCGCCGCACCAGTAACTTCCTAAGCTCGGCAGCCCTTGCGAGTCCCAGGTTTTCTAAAAAACGATAAGACAAGCCCTCCTCGGAAGGTCGGTACAGTCCAACGATCTTCAACTTCCGATCCTGGTTTTGAGCAAGATAAGCAGCTACACTATCCAGAAAGGTTTTGTTATTGTCATTAAGAATGGGAACCACGCTGCTCGTATCGAAAGCAAAATGATCGTACCCCTCCAGTACAACCAGGGTATCATCGATGAACCTGAGATCGTGAAATCGCTCGAATTGAAGACTACCCGCCTCCTTGCACATATTTCGCCATTGGCAAACGTAATACCAACGAGCAACCAGGGCGAAGACAACAAATAGCAATACAACGAGAAATGCGCGCATGGATCAGCTGATTTAAAGTATTAATATACGAATAACCCGTAATTTTAGTACTTTCCTTTTCAAAAAACTCATGAAACTCCGCTGCCTCACCAACAGCATACGCATCCGGATCATCAAATCCGAATTGGCTGCCTTGAAAAAAGGCGCCTCTTTACGTGAAATACTCGAACTGCCCAAACCCTTCGAATGGACGCTTCAAATCTCGGAAAATCAACTGGATTATTCCGTCGATTTCAACAATGGAATCTTAAACATCACCTTGCCTAATTCAGGTATTCAGGATTGGCTGCACGGTAAGGCCATTGGCTTGCAGGCTATTGTTCCCGGCAAGGAAGGAAGGGTAATTCATCTGCTAGTGGAAAAGAACTTCCCCTGTAATTCCCGCCCGGATGAAGATAAGTCGGAAACCTTTTCAGAACTACAATAGCGCTTTTTCGCCCTCTAATCAATTTAAGAGTGAAATAGCCCGAACAAAAGCGTCTCAAAGCGAAAAAGGTGCCTTGAGACGCTCCGAAAAAACTTTTAAGAGGGCTTCAAAAGATGGTTGCCGAAAGGAGAGGGCACAATGGATCTTACCGCCTTCGAACGACCAACGCGAGCACCGCCGAAGTCAATATCCCCATAACGATCGCCCCGATAGCTCCCTGGATCATGTAATTATTAAGGCTGAAATACCGATTCGCCTGCTCCGGGTCCATCAATTCATTTTCGATGGCATACTGGGAGGCATTATCGAAGTAATGAGGGCTTATAAAAGTGGCCGCCAGTTGGGAAAGGGGACTCAGTAGAGCTATAATCCCGGTGATGACCAAACCGCTGATCAACCCCTGGATATAGGTCATTTTGCCACCATAAAAATTTTTTCGTTTATCCAATAAGGCCAATACATAGACCACAATGGCCGGAATGGCAAAAAAGTTGGAATAGGTTGGATGCTTATCGATATGGGTACTGTGCAAGCCGGTTAGGCGTTCCAGCAAGATCCATAGAAGCCCTGCAGCAATAAATACTAACGCCCACTTGATCTCGATTTTCCGGTTTTTCATTGAATTTAGGTGTTATTAGGTTTTACATCCTCCTAAATTATTGAAAATTCCGGATTTACTGCAACAGGGAATCCGCCAGAATACCTGCCGCCCAGTTAAGCTTATACTGTGCCTTGGCATACTCCCCTTGTATTTTGACCAGTTTTAGGCGGGCATCGATCAATTTTGATTCCCGGCTATTCATGAGGAAGACGGAGCTTTCTCCCAATTCGAATTTAATCCGTTCAGCGGCTAGTAGGGCGGCATAGCCGTCTACCATTTCCTGGGCGCGATCAAGTTGTCCCTGTAATTGTTCCAGTTCTCTCCTGGCAGCGAGTACTTTATTGTTAATTTGAAGTTGCTTCTGGGAAAACTGGTTCTCGGTCATGATCTGTTTAAGGCGTACCTGCTCGCGTTTGCCTCGTTCCTTGCGCAGAAATAAAGGAAAACTAAAACTCAAGTCCCATTTATAGTTGTCGCCCATCAATTGAGCGATCCCTGAATCATCGACCTCCCCGGGAACCAGATTGAACCCCTCCCCCAATAGGAAGTAAGAAACGTCCAGCCTTGGCTTAAGATTTTCGGAAGCTAACCGGTAATCGACTTCCAGTTGGTCCATTTTAAACCGGGTCAGCAGTAATTCCGGGTGATTGGGGTCCGGTTGGTCAATGGATTGCCAGGGCTGAGGTAGTATATAAGCTCCATCCGGCAGAACAGGAACAGCTCTGGGACTAAAGGTATAGCTTTCCCCATTAGGCCACCAGAAATCCGTTAATAACTGACGGAACATGAGGTATTCCTGGCGCAGGCGCTGGCGCTCCTGTCTTCGATCCAATAATTGGAGGTAAGTCTCCAGGGTATCCACCGCAGGAAGATCACCTTCGATAAAACTTTCCCGGATGTTATCCAGCCTAACCTGAGCAATTTGCACCCCTTCCTCAATAACTTGTAATTGCGCATAGGCAGTGCTCCAGTCCATATAGTACTTAACCCCTTCTGCAAGCAGGTCATTCAGTAAAAACTCACGCTCTGCATTTGCGGCCTCCTGGCCGATACGTGCCTGACGCATCCCTGCCCGGTTGGCATCAAAAAACAAACCACGCAATAAAGGTGCCTTGACGCCCAAAACAGCCTGCCCCACTTCCGGTAAATTATCGGCCGGGTTGAGAAAAACACCTCTTGCAGTCGTATAACTGGCTTTTAATTCCAGCCCTAAGGGTGTTTTCGCTTTAAGACCGGCCTCCCCAACAGAAAAATAGTCTTTATTGTCAAAAGCTTTTTGCGACCAATCGGCAAAAGCCTTAGGATCGAATGCTCCTCTTGCCTGAAGTAAGGCAGCATCCGCCATTGCCGGAGCCAAAGCAGCATTACGGGCCGAGGGATGGTAGTTCAATAGTTGTTGAAAATAATAGTCGATAGCGATCAGAGAATCCTGGGCGGACAAGGGTAAGAGGTCCGTCAACAGGAAAAAACATACCAATACCGTTCTACTCATGATTTCTATTTGACCGTCTTTATAGGGGCCTTAAGTTTAGGTAAATTATCCTCGTTCTTGTAAAAGTCAGGCGGGAAGCCGTTCAATTGACGCCAGACCTCATACCAAAGCGGGACATTACTCAGCAATAAAATTCCCTGAGCCCCGGATCCAACCCGTAACTCTTTAGGCCAGTCCCCTTCGGGTCTAACGAGGATTCTATATTTGTTATTGATGCTCACCGTATTATCAATAGCGACCACTTCCCCGTAAAAGGTACCGAAGGATTGGTTTGGCCATCCAGAAAAAATGAAAGCAGGCCATCCGTCAAAAATGAAGCGGACCTCCCGCCCGGTATCTACTAAAGGAAGGTTCATAGGGGCAATGAATAAAGCGACAGCTAATTCAAAATGCTCAGGCATAATACTCACAATGAGGTCGCCTTCTTTTACAGTTTCCCCTATACCTGGAGTTTCCACCTGGGTGATATAGCAATCCTGTGGTGCGGTAATGTAGTAGAACTGCTGCCGTTGCTCGTAATTCGAAGCCTGGATGGTTAACTTATCCCGCTCCCCCTGAGCATCGAACAAGGCCGTTTCCGCCTTTGCAATTTCCCCTTCTGCTTTGGCGATCTTTTGCCGGTATTCCGGTTCAATGGATTGAAGGTCGATACGGGCGTTTTGCAACTGGTTTTTACTAGTATTGAATTTATTCAGAGAAGAAAGCCTTTTAGCCGTAGTGGTCTGCAACTTCAGGCTTTTATCCTCTACATCTGTTACCGGCTTTATCCCTTGTTCGTTCAAGGTCCTAGATCGTTCCAACTGCCGCTGGGCAATGGTGTAATCAAGCTCTGCCTGCTGCCATTCAATGCTATCTGATTCTATCTTAAAAAGGGTCTGTTCGATCTTATTCCGCAACTGGAAGCGTTTAAAATCCCACTCCGCCCGTAAGGCACTGATCTGGGCGTTAAGGGCCTGGATTTGCTGCTGGTAGGCTACTATGGAGGAGTTTTTTGCCATGACCTGCTGTTGGGTCCGTTCCACTAACTTTGGGTCGAAGTACTCTGCTTTTACCTCTGAAAGGTAAACAATGGTATCTCCTTTTTTTACTAACTCTCCTTCCCGGACATACCATTTCTCGATCCGACCGGCAATGGTTGCGTGGATGGTCTGCGGCCTTTGTCCCGGTTGAAGAGTGGTTATCTGGCCTTTCGATTGGATGTTTTGCGTCCAGGGTAAAAACAACAGTACGACAACAGTTATGAATACCCCCCACAACCAACGGGTCAACATTTTATTCGCACTTGATAAGCTGGTTTTGTTAAAGGAGTCAAACTGCTCGTGGGAGACTTTAGGATTTATGGAATTCTCTGGCGAAATATTTAACATACTGCTTGTCAGTTTAATGCTTGGAAGTAGAAGAACCAACTATTTCTAGCTCATCCAGGAATCCATTCTTAATGAAGGTACTTTTAAAATAGGCATTATTGTGAATGGCATGGTAAGGGCCATTTGCGACAACTTTCCCTTCCTGCATCAGGATGATTCTATCACAACGAGCAGCAATATCAAGCTCATTGGAGTTGAGAACTAAGGTCCATTTCTTATCCTCTCTTATCAAATACTGGATGAATTGTTCCCGATCCTCCTGGTTGATGTTGGCAAATAGACGTTCTATGATCAATAGTTTGGGTTGGTTGACCACTGCCCGGGCCAGCAGGATTTTCGTTCGTAAACTACCGGAAATATTTCTTCCTTCCGGTAATAAATGGAATTCGTATCCTTTAGGTAAATTTTGTATATATTCATCAAGGCCAATGGCCGCAGCTACATCGATGGCCTGTTTCAAGCCTATGCCTTTTTTCCCGAGTAGGATATTTTCCAGAACAGTGCCTTCAAATATGTTCTCCGGTGTACATAGGTCGCCCAAATGCTTGCGTAACTCCTTCCTGTCCAAACTGTCCATTGGAGCTCCATTATAAATGATAGCCCCTCTATAGTTACTATAATAGCCTGCAAGCAATCGCATTAGAGTCGATTTCCCAGAACCTGGCTGCCCTGCAATACATATCCGCTCTCCAGGCTGCACCTCCAAATTAAGGTTATCAATAGTCGGTCGATCAGCATCTGGAAACTGGAAGGAAAGATTCCTGATTTCTACTTTCAACCCACCCCCATTTTCAATCTCATCGAAGGATAAGCCCGTATCATCTTCCAATGGAATATCGGTTACATTACTTAGTTTTTCAAGCCCTGTCAGAACATCATAGATGCTATCCATGGTAAGGATTAGTTTTTCCACATTTCCCATGATCAAAATGATAACGATCTCGGATGCTACAAACTGACCAATATTAATCTGGTTCTCGATCACCAAATAACTTCCAAGTGCCAGCAGGGCAGCAGTAATGACCGTTTTGAAAGCTACCATCCAGCCATACTGGGTTACCAATATTCGAAAGTGTGCTTTTCGGTGATCCAAATATCCAGAGGTGAGGGTATCCGTTTTTTTCATGGTTAGATCAGTGGGGCCGGATAACTTGAAAGTACCCGCGCTTCGAGCGATCTCCTCCAGCCAACCCGCTACCTTATATTTATATTTGGATTCCTGCAAACTGGTCTTTAACCCTCTTGGCCCGGTGATCCTGAAAATCAAATAAACAATGGTAACCAGTACCAGGCTGAAAAACACAAAAAATGGGTGATAGAAAGAGATCAGGATCAGACCGAAAATAATCTGTAGTACGGCAGACGACAGGTCTATCAGAATTTTCGGTAGCCCTTTCTGGATCGTAACGGTATCAAAAAAGCGATTCACCAGTTCTGGTGGATAAATGGTTGAAACCTCTTCCGATTGCATGCGGGGCAACCTGTAGGAGAAATCGAAAGCCGACCGTGCAAAAATACGCCGTTGAATGGTCTCCGTCACAGTCAGTTGCATGATCTTCAAAAAACCCGCCAAAGCCGTAGCAATGGTTACCACAGCAATAAGCATGATCAGCGCCGCCGACATACCTCCCCCTGCAATTAAACCAATAATTGCCTGTACTCCGAGCGGCAAGCTTAGGGTAATTAAACCTGCAAAAATCGCATAGACATAAATGTAGGTTATATCTTTCCTGTCAATTTCCAGTAACAGAAAAAATCGTCTTAGTGGATTGATCGTCTCCATCTAGTATATTTTTTGGAACCTATACCTCAAGGAATTATAAAACCAAAACGGGAGATTTTGTTGCATAGAACCTTAAATCCCGCTTCAATTATAACCTCTTCCTATGAAGGTTCTGCTCAATTCAGCAATTCCCTCCAATCATTGAAGTGGTACAACAACCTTAATTCTTTTTGCATTTTTTGCCGGGCGGCAAAGATCCGGCTTTTCACCGTACCAAGGGGTATTTCCAACTGGTTGGCGATCTCTTCGTATTTATAGCCCTGATAATGAAGCAGGAAGGGTATACGCATCATATCCTCCAAACTGCTGAGGGCACGCTCCACCTCCTGTTGCAAGGCCCGGCGCTCTCCTTCATTTTCAACGACCTGCTGCTTACCCGAATCAAGCAAAAAGTTATTATTCGTGAAATCCTGTAGGGTCTGACGCCTGCGACGCTTCCGGTAGTCATTAATAAATGAATTGCGCATAATGGTCATTAACCAGGCCCGCATATTGGTTTCCGGGTGAAACCGGTGCCGGTAACGGTAAGCCTTGTAAGCAGTCTCCTGTACTAATTCACGGGCATTGTCCTCATTCTTAGTCAAGTTTAAGGCAAAGGAAAACAATACCTTCTTTTGCGCATCGAATTGTTGATCGAATTCTAAGGTTGACATATTCGGAGATTTAAGGCAAACTATTTAAAATAATAGTATTACTATGATTTAACGAAATTAACCACTCTTCTCTTCCTTTAGTTTAAATGGGAGTGAATTTTTTTTAGTTTTTTTGAGGATATTTACTCGCCATGGATTGGACTAGCATATTGAGGGGGTTCAAAGCCTATCTGGCTCTTGAAAGGGCCTATTCTACCCACACCCTGGATGCCTACCTTTCGGATTTGGATAAACTACAGCAGTACCTAGAATTACTGGAGCGAAAAGCGCTACCGGCACATTTGAGCACAGAGGATCTTCGGGGTTTTTTGACCTATCTTAATAAGTTGGGCCTGGGTCGGCGGTCCCAGGCCAGAATACTATCCAGCCTAAAAACCTTTTATAAGTACTTACAGATAGAACAAATAACAACTGAGGACCCTACCAGCCTACTTGAAGCACCTCGTCTAGACAGGCACCTACCTGAGGTATTAAGCTATATTGAAGTACAGACCATCTTACAGGCGATTGACCTGAGCACTCCCCATGGCGTGCGCAATCGGGCTATGCTGGAAACGCTTTATGCCTGTGGCCTCAGGGTCAGTGAACTAACGCAGCTGCAGCTATCCAATCTTTATCTGGAAATCGGATTCATTAAGGTTAGCGGCAAAGGCAATAAGGAACGACTTATCCCTATTGGAGGAGAAGCAGTAAAGCATATTAACCTTTACCGGACAGGCATTCGAATGGGGATGATGAATATTCAAGCAGGAGAGGAAGATTATCTTTTCCTTAACCGGCGGGGAAAAAAACTGAGCCGGGTTATGGTGTTCAATATAGTTAAAGCAACTGCTGCCCGTGCAGGAGTAAAGAAGAACGTAAGCCCGCATACCTTCCGGCACGCCTTTGCCACCCACCTGCTGGAAGGTGGCGCTGACCTGAAGGCCGTACAGGATATGCTCGGCCATGAATCAATCACTACGACTGAAATCTATACCCATTTGGATACTCAATATTTAAGGGAAACGATTCTAAACTTTCACCCGCGCAACCAAAGCCGAAAATGAGCGTTTTTCAAAAATTCATTGGATTAGCCTTCTTTTTGGTGATGGCAGCCTGCGCTAGCGTAGTAGGACCCAGCGGTGGACCCCGGGATTTGCAACCTCCCCGTATAGATACGGCCAATAGTACCCCCAATTTTCAGACTCGTTTCCTGAAACAACCGATAAAGCTGACCTTCGACGAATGGGTGCAACTCAATAATGTAAGTGAACAGGTCGTTATTTCGCCTCCCCTGGAATACCGACCCGACATCCGTTTAAAAAAACGTAGCCTTCTTTTTGACTTTGACGAGCGGGAATCCCTTAGACCCGATGCCACCTACACCATTAACTTTGGTGAAGCCGTCCAGGATCTTACAGAGCGAAATCCCGCAGAGGACCTTCGCTTCGTGTTTGCAACAGGGAATGTTCTGGATTCTTTAAGTGTTACTGGCCAACTTATTGATGCACAAACCGGGGACCCGGTAGAGGACATGCTTTTCATGCTCTATGAAAATACGGTGGACAGCGTCGTCCGGACGGAACGTCCCTTTTATTTTGGGCAAACGGGAGATAATGGACGCTTCGAAATAAAAAACGTCAAAGAAGGCACTTTTAAAGGTTTTGCATTAAAAGATGTAGACAACAATTACAGGTATAACCGCCCCAGTGAGCTGATCGGGTTCCCAAAGAACCTCATTGAAGTAAGCCCGGAACGAGAACCAATAGTGAACGTACGGGTGTTCCAGGAGCTTCCTGAATTTCAGTTACTCAATACCGATCAAAGGACCAACGGCCGCCTTCGGCTCCAGTTTAATCAGCCTCCTACTGACCTTCTGGTAGAACCCGAGCCGATAAATGTGGAATGGTTCACCGAAGTGGTTCAGGATAGCCTCCTGCTTTGGTACTATCGGGCAGATACTTCTGACTGGAGGGTGTTCGTTCGTTTCAACAGCACCACAAGGGATACGGTATTGGTAAGAGGATTCAGTGCCCCGCCACAACGGGTAGTTGCCCCCGTTAAACCTTCCAGTAAACGAGTGGAGGAAAAGGTCAAACCCGGGGATCCGGTGAGTATCGAATTTGATCAGCCCATTCGTTCCATCGATACCAGCCAGGCCATTTTCCTGGAGGATGCGAATCGCCTGAGCTCTACCTCCTATGACTTAAGTGTGGACAGTTTAATGCCCCGAAAGGTCATTTTAAAATACCCCTGGAAAACAGGCCCGGATTATCGCCTGGAATTTGCACCGGGGATGATAAGAGGTTGGTTCGGGGAAAACCAGGACACTTTGACCTTTCGGTACCAGGTGATTCCCAAAGAAGACCTGGGCAACCTGAACCTTCGCCTGACAGGCTTGGACTCCACGCTTCAATATAGCATCAAACTCATTGCACAGGGCAAATCTGGATTACCCGACCTACAGGTACAGGGCCAGTCGGAGATCTTATGGGAATTGCGCAAACTCGACCCGGGACGATATCAGGTAGAGATCATCATCGATAAAAATGGAAATGGCCGCTGGGATCCCGGTGTATACGACCTTGGCCTCCAGCCGGAAACCATACTTAGCTTCCCTTTGGAACAATTACGCGCCAACTGGGATCTGGAAGCAGAGATCAATATTCAACAACAGGAATAGTACGCCTTAGGCTTAAACCGCAGTAATTCAATACTAATAATTACGCGCTTTTTGATTGCCGCCTTACCTTTACATTAAATTATTCGAAAATTAGAACAATGATAGTAGTTACGGGAGCCGCTGGCTTCATCGGAAGTTGCATGGTTCGAAAGCTGAATGATGAAGGGCACACCAACATCGTCCTGGTAGATGAGTTTGACCATGCAGCAAAAAACCGCAACCTTGAAAACAAGACTTTCCTTCAAAAAATCCACCGTAATAATTTCCCTGCCTGGTTCTGGGAGCGTTTCGCAGAAGTAGAGGTAGTATTTCATCTTGGGGCACGGACGGATACTACAGAAAAGGATGAAAGGATTTTCAATGAACTCAACCTGGATTATTCCAAAACGCTTTGGGAGCTTTGTGCCCGTCATCAAGTTCCGCTGATCTATGCTTCCAGTGCAGCCACTTACGGCTTGGGAGAGCAGGGGTACGATGATCGTCATGAATTGACCGGAAAACTACAACCGCTCAACCCTTACGGTCGTTCAAAGAATGAATTTGACAAATGGGCCCTGCAGCAACCAACAAGTCCTCCCAATTGGTATGGCTTGAAGTTTTTTAATGTTTACGGCCCAAACGAGTACCACAAAGGCAGAATGGCCTCCGTCATTTTTCACACTGCCCGACAGATCAAGGCCACTGGCGGCATGAAGCTATTCCGCTCCCATCGACCCGACTATAAAGACGGCGAGCAGAGCCGTGATTTCGTTTATGTTAAAGATGTAACGGAGGTCCTTTATTTCCTTTATGATCATTTGCCACAAAATGGCCTGTATAACCTTGGAACCGGCCAGGCACGCACCTTTTATGACCTGGCTGCCAATACCTTTCGGGCCCTCGACCAAGAGGTCAATATTTCCTTCATCGATACACCGGAAGATATCAGGGATACCTATCAGTATTTTACCGAGGCAAATATGCAGAAGCTTAAAGAGGCAGGGCACGACCGCCCCTTTCATAGCCTCGAAGCAGGTATAGACGATTACGTTCGAAATTACTTAAAAGAAGAAATTATTTGGTAAGCCTAGTGAGCATTGAACATTAGGAAGGGAGTTCCCGTCCCACCATTTCCGCCAGCGCGGCTTCACTCGGGTAGGGGGCTACGATCACCCCCTGAACCCCAAGATCATAAAGGGCCTTGGCCGTGGTTTCCCCGATGGCAAACACCTTTTGATGAGGGGTGACCGGATAGGTGGAATAAAAAGCCCGGGCATTCAGCGGACTCGTAAAAACCAGGAAATCAAACAAAGGCAGCTTCAGGTCCCTTCGAATATGGTTATCATAGATGACCTGTTCTTCGATTTGAGCCCGTTCTTCTACAAATTGCTGAATACTTCGGCGGGAGGTACGCGCCCTTGGAAATAAAACGCGTTGCCCCTTTGCAAGAGCGGCAAAGGCTGAGCCTACACGCGCCGGACTTCCGTTGCCTGAAAAATCAGGACTTCGTCCGTAGGATTTCAACCTTTTCTCCGTACCAGTACCTATTGCTCCTACCAGTACCTGAGGAGGTATCCCTGATTTCGATTCTTTCAGTCCTTCGAAAAAAAAGTCGACTCCGGTTGGAGAGGTGAAAAACACCCAATCTATCGTTTTGAAATGCACGGAAAAAGGGATCCTCCTGAATTCGACCAATGCTTCTCCGTGTACCTGTACCGGCAGTTTAGCCAAGGTGGAAAAGAAAGGACTATCCTCATCCAGTTGGCGGGTGATCAACACTTGAATTTTACCCATTACGCAAAGCTTCAACTATAGTTTCCGGCAAACCTGCCGCGGTGCTAGAAGATTGATGGGTTCGTTTCAGGGGGGCGTCCCAGTTTTCGGCCATAGCCGCCCAAACGTGATAGTTGCCCTCCGTATCTACCTTACAATAGGCACCAAGCGGCAGGTGGCAGCCTCCATCCATCAACTGAAGTATACGGCGTTCGATATTGGTGGCTTGAGTAGTATCCGGCTGGTGAAGGGGTTTCAGTGCCCGTCTTGTTTCCAGGTCAGCCTCCCGGGTTTGCCAGGCTAATACCCCTTGCGCCGGGGCCGGAACAAATTCCCGGGGATCAAAACGAATTACCTTAAATTCAGATATATCCATTTCCAGGCGCTCCAACCCAGCGCCTGCCAGCAAAATAGCGTCAAAGTCGCCACTTCTCAACTTGTTCAAACGGGTGGGTACATTTCCCCGAATATCTTTTAACTGAAGGTCTGGTCGAAAGTCAAGAAGCTGTGCTTTTCTTCTCGCGGAGGAAGTTCCGACTACTGCTTTTTCGGAAAGACTTAGCAAGGAACCGCCTGCTGCCTTTTCTTTTCGAATAATTAACCAATCGGCGGGGTTTGCCCGCTCCGAAAGGGCAGTAATGATCAAGCCTTCTGGATGCTCCGTGGGAAGGTCTTTCATGGAATGTACCGCGAGGTCGACCTCTCCTTTTATTAAAGCCTCTTCGATTTCCTTGGTGAAAAAGCCTTTCCCTTCGATTTTATCAAAGCTGAGGTGTTGTAATTTGTCCCCTTTGGTTTTAATGATATGCAGTTCGGCTTCCAGGCCTACCGCTCTCAATTGCGCCTGGGTGAACTTTGCCTGCCAAAGGGCCAACTTGCTACCCCGGGTTCCGATTCGAATTGGTTTTGTCATAGTTCGCAAAACTAGGGAATCTTCTTCCTTCTCTGATCAGGATTTTGTAAAATCGCCCACCCCTTTCTACTTGAATTTTTTTCTACCTTTGCGCCATGAAAATTACCGTTCAAGAATTGGCAGCCCTTTTAAACGGTGAAATAGAGGGTGATCCCACCACCATAGTCACCCATCCCAGCCGAATTGAAGAGGGAGAGCCGGGCTCCATTTCTTTTTTTGGCAATCCTCGTTATGAGGGTTTTGTTTATACCACTCAGGCTTCTGCCCTACTGGTACCGAAAGATTTCAAACCTCAGCAGCCCATTTCAGCTGTCCTGATCCGGGTGGCCGACGTATACCGCGCTGTTTCCAGCTTGATGAATGCTTTCGGACAGGTCGAAACCTATCCTGATAAGGTTTCCGAGACAGCTATACTCCACGAATCTGTTCAACTTGATCCAGGTATTTTCATTGGTGATTTTTCCACCTTACTGGAAGGGGTTGCCGTAGGAGAAGGATCGGTCATCAGGGATCAGGTGTTCATCGGAAAGAATGTCCGAATCGGCAAAGGGGTCTTGATTTACCCTGGTGTACGGATCTTGCGGGATTGTGTGATCGGAGATAATTGCATAATCCATCCTAATGCAGTGATCGGAAGCGATGGCTTTGGATTTGCTCCAAATGACAGCGGAGGTTATGATAAAATTCAGCAATTGGGAAATGTAGTCATTGAGGACGAGGTAGAGATCGGAGCCAATACTTGTATTGACCGAGCCTCCTTTGGTGGGTCTACCCTGATCCGTAAAGGAGTAAAACTGGACAACCTTATCCATATAGCACATAATGTGGAAGTGGGAGAGCATACCGTTATTGCCGCTCAGGTAGGTATTGCCGGAAGTACCCGGATCGGGAAATATAATCAGATCGGTGGCCAGGTCGGTTTTGCAGGCCACCTTACTACGGCCGATCGAACGCGAATCCAAGCCCAAAGTGGGATCGGCAGCAGTATCAAAGAGCCCGGAAAGGATCTTTTCGGCTATCCGGCCATTGATTACCGGGCCTTCATTCGTTCTCATTATGTATTCAAGCAATTGCCTGAACTGGAAAAGCAGGTTCGAAAACTCGAAAAGCAACTGGCCGAGCTACAGGCCACTCTTATGAATAAAACTGATGAGAAGTAAATACCTTCCCAAAATTTGATTCCAAAGAACGTTAATGAAACAGCGTACGATCCAAAAAGCAGTATCACTAAAAGGTGTCGGTTTACATACTGGCCAAGCGGTTACTCTTACCTTCAGACCAGCACCGGTCAATCATGGCTTCAAGTTTCAACGAATTGACCTGCAAGGAAGCCCGATCATTAATGCAGACGTTAGCCGGGTTACATACACTCAGCGTGGTACTACTATAGAGGCTGGCTCAGCCAGTATCAGTACTGTAGAACATGCCCTTAGTGCGCTGGCCGGCATGCAATTGGACAATGTGTTGATAGAACTCACCGGCCCGGAGGTTCCCATCATGGATGGAAGCGCTAAGGCTTTTGTCGAGGCCCTGCAACAGGCCGGCTTCGAAGAACAAGAGGCCGAGCGGGTATATTTCGAAGTAGAAGAACCCATCCTGTACCGCGACGAACTTTCCGGTACCGAATTGATCGCATTGCCTTCCGATTCCTTCGAGGTGACTACCATGATCGATTTTAATTCGGATGTACTGGGGCAACAATATGCCCAGCTGACTGATTTTACAGACTATTCATCCGAAATCGCACCTTGTCGAACCTTTGTTTTTCTTCACGAGTTGGAGTATTTATTCGAACAAGACCTTATCAAAGGAGGAGACCTGGACAACGCCATTGTTATTGCTGACCGGCCTGTAACTCAGGAAAAGCTGGACGCTCTGGCACGAAAACTTGGGAAACCCAGCGTAACCTTCGATCAGGAGGGTATACTAAATACCATTAAGCTCCAGTTTAAAAATGAACCTGCAAGGCATAAGCTTTTGGATGTCATAGGGGATACTGCCCTACTGGGCCAACCCATCAAAGGTCGAATTCTGGCCAATAAGCCGGGCCATACCGCTAATGTGGAATTTACAAAGTTGCTCAAAAATAAGTACCTTGAGCAGCGCAAGCTTAAAGGGAAACCCAAATATGATCCAGACCAGGAGCCAGTCTTCGATCTGGTGAAAATTGAACAATGGCTGCCGCACCGTAACCCCTTCTTATTGGTGGATAAAATTATCGAGTTGTCCCCTAGCCACGTTGTGGGAGTAAAAAACGTTACCTTTAATGAACATTTCTTTCAGGGGCATTTCCCCGGCAACCCTGTTATGCCTGGCGTCCTTCAAATAGAGTCAATGGCACAAACGGGAGGCATTCTGGCGCTGTCTACCGTTCCGGACCCCGGTAATTGGGATACCTACTTCATAAAGATTGAAAATGCTAAATTCAAACATAAAGTGGTTCCGGGAGATACCCTGATTATTAAAATGGAACTCCTGGCCCCTATTCGCAGAGGGATTTGCCAAATGCAGGCCACCGCATATGTTGGGAATAAAATTGTTTCAGAAGCAGAATTAACTGCTCAGATTGTTAAGCGCTCATAAGATGGAACAACAGACAATTGGATACATCCATCCCGATGCACAAATCGGTACTAAGGTGACCATAGGTCCTTTCTCGTATATTGACAAAAACGTCGTAATTGGGGACGGAACCTGGATTGGTCCCGGCGCTACCCTTTTCGAGGGAGCAAGGGTAGGGAAAAATTGTAAAATTTTTCCCGGAGCAGTAATTGCAGGCATCCCGCAAGATTTTAAATACCAGGGTGAAGATACAACTGCGGAAATCGGGGACAATACCACGATCAGGGAATACGTCACCATTAACAGGGGTACTTCTTATGCGAATCAAACCATAGTAGGGTCCAATTGTCTGCTGATGGCTTATGTACACGTAGCTCATGACTGCATTCTCGGGGACCACGTCATCCTGGCCAACAATGTAAACCTTGCCGGGCATGTTGAGATCGAAGATTGGGCTATCCTGGAGGGCCTTGTAGCCGTACAACAGTTTATTAAGATCGGTGCCCATAGTTTTGTTGCCGGAGGGTCCCTGGTTCGAAAAAATGTTCCACCTTATGTAAAAGCAGCTCGCGAACCTCTATCCTACGCCGGGATCAACACCATCGGGTTGAAACGAAGGAATTTCTCCCAGGAAACGATTAACCATATTCAGGACATCTATCGCCTTCTTTATATCAAGGGGTATAATACCACCCATGCACTCGAACTTATAGAGCGTACGATCACCCCGAGCGAGGAACGTGACAACATTCTGGGATTCATCCGCAATGCTGATCCTGGGATTATGAAAGGGTTTCGCCAATTGAACGGTAGTAAGATTAATGAGGGTTAAGCTCGAACAAGTTTCCAAACGATTCCGGTATGAGTGGGTACTCAAGCGTGTAGAGCTTGAAATTACCGAAAACAGCAGTTGGGCGGTCGCCGGCCCCAATGGGTCTGGCAAGTCTACGCTCATGCGAATCATTGCAGGCTACCTGAGCCCAAGCCGGGGAAAGGTGAAATTCACCCTGGGTGGACAACCTTTAGAAACCAGCCAAATATACCGACACTTATCCATCGCTGCTCCCTATGTAGAACTCATCGAAGAACTGAAACTGCTGGAAGCCCTCCGCTTTCACCAACGTTTTAAACCCTTTCGTGACCAGCTTCAGCCGGAGGACCTCCTGGACCTGCTTCAATTCAAAAAAGCCGACCAAAAGCTGATCCGCAACTTTTCCTCCGGTATGAAACAACGACTCAAGCTGCTATTGGCACTGGCTTCCGATTCTTCTCTACTTCTACTCGACGAGCCCACAACCAATCTGGACGAGCAAGGCGTACGCTGGTACCTGGAGCTCATCGAGCAGTTTGCTCAAGACCGCAGCATTATCGTGGCTTCAAATGTAGCCGTCGACTTCGGTTTTTGTGATCAAAAGTTCAATATTCTGGATTATAAATAACCCAGAACATTGAACCTTCCTACCAGAATTCCATGCTGCTTTTTTATACTGGAAAAATCACTTTTGGCAGCTTCTTAAGCCTCCGTATCTACCTGCTCCCGCATCGCACCAATGATCTCCTTCTGTTTTTGCCCGTCTACCGGAGCGTATTCAGCAAACGTCAGGTTGAACTTTGCCCTGCCCTGGGTAAGGGACCGTAATGCACTCGAGTAGTGATACATTTCAGCCAGTGGTACCCTGGCAAGTATCTTTTGATAATGCCCATCGGCATCCATTCCGGTTATCATCGCCGATCGGGATTGAAGGTCTGTCATTACATCCCCCATTACATCTTCGGAGCATAATACCTCCAGTACATACATGGGCTGTAGCAATTTAGGTGCCGCTTTTTCAAACGCTTCTTTGAAGGCTTGTTGTGCGGCCAGCATGAAAGCCATATCATTCGAATCGACCGGATGCATTTTACCATCGAAAATACAAACGCGAACATCTTGCACCCGAGAACCTGTCAAAGGCCCCTCTTCCATTTTATGCAGCACTCCCTTTTTAATAGCATTCGAAAATTTATTATCGATCGAACCACCTACAATACACCAATAGAAGGCCAGGGTTCCTCCCCAGGGAAGTTCTTCCAACTCCCTGTTCCTTACACTCAGGCCTTCCGGATCAGGCATCCCTTCAAAGTAAGGTTCAATCCGGAGGTGCACTTCCGCAAACTGCCCTGCTCCACCGGATTGTTTTTTATGCCGGTAATGGGCTTCTGCAGCCTTGGTGATAGTTTCCCTGTAAGGGATACGCGGTTGTTCAAAGTCCATGGAGATCCCATGTAACTGTTCGATACGATGCTTGATCATCTCCAAATGAAGCTGGCCTTGCCCGTGTAAGAGCGTTTGCTTTAAAACAGGGGATTGTTCTACCAGCAAGGTCGGATCTTCCTCTTCGATCAGGTGTAGGGCCTTAATCAGTTTTTCCATTTCGGCCTTTCCCAGGTTCATTTGCAAAGCCTCGTGCACCCTTGGAGCAGGAAAATCTATGGGGACGAGCGCACGTTCTACGCCTTTAGCTTTTAGGGTGTTATTGGTGTGGCTGTTTTTCATTTTCACGCTCACCCCCAGGTCACCTGCGCAAAGTTGATCCACTGGCTCCCTTTCGTGCCCATTGACCAGGTATAATTGACTAAAGCGCTCGACTGTACCATTTTGCGCATTGATCAGTTCATCCCCGGATTTAAGGCAGCCCGAATACACTTTAAAGTAGGAAAGCAGCCCCACCCGCGGCTCAGAAAAGGTTTTGTAAATAAATATCGTAGTATCCGCCTTGGCCTCACAAGCCAGGGTATCGCCATTTGTCAAGCGAGCCGGTTTCCGTTCTGCGGGAGAAGGACAGATATCATTGATAAAGCCCATGATACGGCCACTTCCCATATTGCGTTCGGAAGAAGCAATAAAAACCGGAAGAAAGTCGTGATGCGCCATGGCGATACGAAGCCCCTCTGCCAATTCTTCTTCGGAAAGCGTACCCTTATCAAAAAACTTTTCCATGAGACCTTCGTCATTTTCCGCAGTAGCTTCTACCAGGGCGTTATGCATGGCCTTTGCTCGTTCCTTTGCGGAGTCGGGAATAGGTTGCTTCTCCGGCTTTCCTCCGTCATCCGGAAAAACGTACATTACCATTCGAAGAGCATCTACAATGGCGTTGAACCCCTCTCCCTGCCGAAGGGGGAATTGCACCGGCAGGACCTTGGTCCCGAAACGCGTCTGGGCTTGCTCGAGCGCAGCCTCATAATCCGCCTGCGGATGGTCCATTTGATTGATTACAAAAAAAGCAGGGGTTTCAAATTTGTCAATATAATCCCAGATCAACTCCGTTCCCACTTCCACCCCGTTCTTGCTATTTAGCACGATCACCGCTGTAGCAGCCACCCGTACGGCAGAAACTACCTCTCCGGTAAAATCATCCAAACCGGGGGTATCCATAATATTGATCTTCGTACCACGCCAATCCAGGTGGCTAAGGGTACTGAAGAGAGAGTTGCCTTTTTCCTTTTCAATGTCCGTAAAATCAGAAACGGTATTCCCAGCTTCCACTTGGCCCTTTCGGTGAATAGCTCCGGCTTCAAACAGCATCGTTTCATTCAATGTGGTTTTGCCGGAGCCGGAATGGCCCAACAAAACTACGTTGCGAATATCTTTGGTGAGGTGTGTCATAAGGTGTTGATTTAAATGGCCTAAAAGATTGGAATGGAAAATTAATTCAATGAAAAAGGCCGGTTGCGGTCCTTTGTCAGGCCAGTTGGGTGATTTTTGTTAATTTTTTCGCTGAAATCAACAGAAAAAAAAGTCGGATTTATAAATTAAAGTAATATTGCGGAACTTGCAAGTGCCCCTGAAGCCATTAAACTCATTTGATTATGCCCGCTTCCTATTACGGCTTCGTCCTGCTATTTTTATTTAGCACGGCCTGTAATCCAACCTATCAGCTGCGAGAACTGGAATACGAAACTTTTGTGGATACCTCCACCAAGCCGGTGACCCTGCAAAAGCGGAAGGTCTACGCCATTCGAGATTTGGGTATTTATGCCGACAACCAATTTCCAGGTGCCCGATTGAATGGTTTCGATATCGGCCCTACCCGGTTTATCACGGCCAGGATCGAACCCGAGAATTCCCCCATCAACCCCAGCCCCTGGTATGCCTTTCGGATCTGGGCCGAATACGACCAACAAATCGTCCTGCGTCTTCAATACGGAGAATCCCGCCACCGGTATTGGCCCAAGCTCAGCTATGATGCTGAAACCTGGACCCGCCTGGAGGCCGACCGCATAGAATTGACCCCTGATTCAATCCATGCCTTTATTCGCCTGGATATCGGACCGGATACCCTCTATGTTGCAGGCCAGGAACTCCTGACCAGCAGCACCGCAGCCGATTGGAGTACTTCCCTGGCAGAACATCCCCACGTCCGGTATCAACAGATAGGGGAGAGCAAACTTGGTCGTCCGCTCCACTTCCTGGAAATTGGATCCGGTGATCCAAAAAAGAAGGATGCCATCCTGTTATTCGGCCGACAACACCCTCCAGAGCTATCCGGTTATTTAAGTATGCAAGCCTTTGTGGAAGCCCTCCTGGAGGATAGCCCGCTTGCTCGTGATTTTCGATCCCGATACCGGATATTACTATATCCTATGCTCAATCCCGACGGAGTAGACGAGGGCCATTGGAGGCATACTGCCGGGGGAGTAGACCTTAACCGAGACTGGCAAATGTATAATCAACCGGAAAGCAGGCAAGTTGCTAAGCATATTACGGAATCCATTCGCAAGGAACGCAACACCGTCATTCTGGGCATTGACTTTCATTCTACTTCTGAGGATCTCTACTACACCCATGATGAAGATATGCCCACCACTATTAAGCACTTCAAGGACTATTGGCTGAGTGGCATTGACCAGGCTCTGCCCGAATACACCCCCAATGACCAACCGGGCCCAGCCCACCGCGCTAGTGCGCAAAGCTGGTTCTTCAAACAATTTGGTGCAGAAGGGATTACCTATGAAGTGGGAGATGAGACCGACCGGGCCTTTTTGAAAAGAAAAGCCCAGATAGCTGCTCACCAAATGATGCAATTACTCATTTTTAAAAGCAAAGAATGATTCACACCTGTTCTGTAAACGGTCAGTTTATTCCAGTTGCCGAAGCCGGCTTGGGATTAAACGACTTGTCAATCCTTCGGGGCTATGGCCTCTTCGATTATTTCTTAGCCCGAAATTTTCAGCCATTTTTTTTCGAAGATTACCTGGAGCGGTTTTTCAGATCCGCAGAACAATTACATTTAACTCCTCCCCTGGATCAGATTGCTCTTCGAGACCACGTTTTGGAACTTTTACAACGAAATGAACAATTTGAGGCAGGTGTTCGGTTGGTCTTAACCGGGGGGTATGCAGAAGATAGCTTCACACCCGTTGATCCAAATTTGATCATTTTACAACACCCTATGCCAAAGCCCCCCAGAGTACATTATACCCAGGGGATCCGCCTGATGCTACACCATTACGAACGCCACCTACCGAAGGTAAAATCCATTGGTTACCTGGAGGGGATTCGCATGATGCCGGTAGTTAGGCAACGGGAGTTAGATGATATTTTATACCACTGGGGAGGCAATATCAGCGAATCGGTCCGATCGAATTTTTTTGTCTTTAAAAAAGACGGGACCCTGGTCACCAGTAATTCCGGAATACTGTTTGGAATTACACGTAAAAAAGTCATTGAACTGGCCGGTAAGAGATGTAAGGTGGAGATACGCCCCTTGCGACTAGAGGAATTACAAGAAGCAGAAGAAGCCTTTCTTACCAGCTCAATCAAAGGTGTCATGCCCGTAATTTCCGTTGAGGACCAGATCATTGGAAATGGCAAGCCCGGTCCCCTTACCCAACAGCTATATGCAGATTACCGCCAGTTGGTAGACCAGTACCTGGCAACTCAGCTTGCGGTTAGTTAGGGAGATCCTAAAAAAGCAGATAAAAAAGCGGTAAGATATTCTGCGAGTGGGAACCAGCAAAAAACTAAATTTGACCATGTCCAGCATTATCGAAAAGGCAGAACGTTATGTCCGTGAGTTGCTGACTGATCAACTTACGGATGATCACAAATATCATAATTTACCGCATACCCTTGCAGTACGAACCGCCTGTCTGCAGCTTGGTCGGGAAATAGGATTATCATCAGATGACCTAGAGGCTCTTCAGTTGGCCGCGCTTTTCCACGATACGGGTTTCACTCAAACCTATAATGGGCACGAGGACGCCAGCCGGGAGATCGTCCGACAGTTTCTGGAGCAAGAAAATTATCCGGAAGCAGGCATTCAAAAGATAATTGCCTGCATAGAAGTGACCTACCCGCCCAACCGGCCAACCAACGCTTTAGAGGAGATTATCCGTGATGCCGACCTCATTCACCTTGGAAGTGACGGATATAGCGCTAACCTGGAAGCATTACGGCACGAATGGTCAGTATTCCTGGGACAAGTATATTCTGAGGAGGAATGGTACAAACTCAATTATCGATTTTTGAAAAACCAATCGTTTTTCACCGATGCTGCAAAGAGCTTCTATGGTTCCAAACGGGATATGAACTTAAAATACCTGAAAAAAAGGCGCAAGGCCTTCAAAAAGGATACCCCCCTAGGCGAAAGCCTCATCCAGGGGAACCGTTCTGCTCAAATGATGTTTAAAACGGCACTTCGCAACCATCTCGACCTTGCCAACCTTGCCGACAATAAAGCCAATATCATGCTCAGTGTCAATGCACTGATCATCACGCTGGTCATTCCGTTAACAGTACGAAGAATAGCGGAAAATCCAACTATGATATACCCGCTGGGCATGCTTTTGGTCACCTGCCTGGTGTCTATGATCTACGCCACCCTTGCCACAAGACCAATAAAAATGCCGGGAAATACTGCCCCAGTTGCCATTGAGAAAGGAGCCTCTAACTTATTCTTTTTCGGTAATTTTTTTAAAATGGACTATGATGTCTACAAGGCTAATATGCGCAAGGTGCTCGAAAATGATACCAACCTTGATGATTCCATCATGCGAGACCTATTTTTTCTTGGGAAATCCCTAGGCAGAAAATATGCCCTGCTCCGGTTATGTTATACCATTTTCATGATCGGGATCGTCTTCACTGTGGGTGTTTTTCTCTTTACAGTTTTGTAGAGAAAACCCTGGGTTGAATTTAGATCTTCACGCTTACTCGCAGAGCCCGTAATCCTTGTACTCCCTGGAGCTTACCAAGTTTAAGGTCTTCAATTTCATCGGTAATGTAACCATCGTGTTTCAAATACTCCAGGTAATCCAAATATTCTAAACGGTCCTTTTCCTGCAAATAAACAATAGCAATTTTCCCTGCCTGGGTGAGTCTTTCATCGGTGCCTTCGATCAGGGCTTTATCTATACGTTTCTTTAAAATTTCATAGCGCACATTGTACGCCCCGTCAACATCAAACTGCTTTTCATCCTCCCGAAATCGAATAGAAAGGGAGGTAGTATAGGCGAAAGCCATTTGAGCAGTGATCAGGGGGACCGGCAGTTCAGATTGAAAAGCGTCTACTCTGCGGGTAATTTCACAAAGGTGTATAAGCTGCCAGAGTCGGAAATTTTTCAGGTGCATTTCACAAAACTTTTCATTTCGCAAAATTGATTGTCCTAGATACAGCTCCCATTCGATCCCGTCGGTTTTATACTTGGTGAAGTAATGTGGCAGGACTTTCTGGCTTTCCCTTTCCGTTTCTTCGAGGTAGCCGGAGATCATATTATTGAGCATGGTTACGCTGTCTTCATACTCCTTTCGCTTTCGATAAACAATCCTTAATTCATCATCCAGATAACCGAAGTAGGTGGAAATGGCTCCTCTAAGTTCAGGGTACTTTTTTCGAAAATGCTCCAGAACGGGGTGAATTTCATTGTGCAACAGGTCAACAATGATAGACTCATCATTCGAATTAAAATCTTTTTCAAGATCTTTAAGGTGCCGGTCTACTCTCATTTTGTATTGCCTCAATAAGGGAAAGGTAACATTCATGGCACATTGGTCCATAATACGCCCTACCCTCAAGAGGTTATCGACCAGGTCAGCCTGAATAACTGCATTGCGTTTGGAGGAAGAACCCACAATATCAGCCTGCCCATACAAAGGGAAAACATCTTTAAATACAATGGGATCGATCACAGCAGAAGTCGCCTTTTCCTCTCTTTTTTCCAACAAGTTGTAAGAGGCTTCCACAAATTTCCATTCTAAACTTGGATGGACGTCTGTAAACTGTTCTCTAATGATAGCCTCCACCTGGTTATCGATCTCCAGTCGGGATCGCTCTACCGCCAAGCTGAACAACCCTATCAGATCCCGGAACTTCAGCTCGGAAAAGGCATGCAAAGCATAAGGCCGGTGGCATGCGACTTCCAACAGTCCGATCACCTGATCATCCTTATTGAAAAGAGGGGCTACAATTATGCTACCCAGGCCTTTTTCAATCAATTTTTCTTCAATTTCCGTTTGGGCACCAATATTGTTCAGATCTTCCACCAAAACAACTTCCTTATACCGGCAGGCTTTATCGTAGATCGACCCTTGAAATTGAGGATTCATTAAATGTGGGATTTCCTCTGCTAGGAAATCAAACCGGATTTTATATTTATGGGAAACCACATTCTCTATGGGATAGTCGACAGCAGTAACCCCCAATTGTAGTTCGGATATATTTAAGTAGGACTGTACCATAGCCTCTAACTCGGTTATATTTTCCCTGTTGACTATGGCATCCTTTTTCAGAAGATGCTGTTTCAATTGAGATAATGCCTCTTCTTCGGTGATATCGATAAGAGTGGAAAGTACAAAGCCTTCAAATTCAAAGGCATCGGGCGGGAGGTGGTTCAGCCATGCCTCTGTGTCGTAGATGTTACTGAGCAAATTATTGATCTGCTCCTGCGACAAAGGGCGCAGGGGTTTCAGCTTTTTAATATTTACGAACTTCGTATTCAGATTTACCTTATAATGCTTGCCGAGCTTACTTTCATCCTGCTTAATGGCAATAGAAAAAGGAGGATCTACCTGAATATTTTGCCCATAGAACTCATTCAGGATCAGGCTACAGGCACCGACAACGGTAGCACAATAGATTAGGTTAGCCGAACGATTAACCATATAGCTCACCTTCCCTGCTCGGGTTAATTGCTTTAAGACGGGGGTTTCATAGAAGGCCCCCATATGAAAGGGCAAACTCAGTTTTGCCAGCTGATGGTTACGATGAGCAGGAGGAACAACTGTATTAATAAGAAAATCCAGTAACTCCTGATGTTCCTCTAAATCTTCCAGGTTTTCAATCGCTCCTTTAAAAACGGGTGTAGCATCCAGGCGGTGTTCGATCTCCTGGATAATTGTATGGCCCAACTCTCCCAACTCTCCGATATGCGCTTTTAAATGCTCTAGCAGAGGTTCAAAGCTCAATCTTGACCTGAAGGGCAATCGTCCAAAGCCTGCATTTTCTTTCCATTGTTCGGGCAGAGGCTTCCCCGGAAGACTAACCCCCTGAAAGTGCTCTGCCTTACTTGTTCCTGACTTAACCATTTTATTAGATTAGCGGCCACCCCCTGTAAAAAAATGCGTCCAAGGTGGCCCCGGACAATAACGGCCTGGTCATTAATGATAACATGCTTTTGGGCATTAAAGGAACCGGCAATTATTTTCCTTTACTTAATGTATTTTTCACCTTTGTTTAAGTAACAATCATGGTGAGGTTTTGGATTAAACAGGAGAAGAGGGGCGGGTCAGCTTAATAATCGAATCTGGCTATCTTCCTCCCATTTTCGAAAAGCAATGGCAGTTTCCGAAATCGTTTCCACAATGGGCCGATATTCGAAACTCAGGCGATCTTGGGATTTCCCAGGGTCAAAATAAAATTTCAGGCCGGATTGACGGGCCGTTTCCCGGGTAATAAATGGGCGAACCCCTTTTAACCGGCTTTGAATCCAGGCTGCCCTCCACACCAATGACTGCATCCAGGGCCTTACTGCTCGGGATGGAGGGGGTACTTCCAAAGCCACAGCGATCTGGTTAAAAAAGTCGCGATAATCCCGGGTTTCTGCATTGGCGATAAATCGCTCATTTTCTATTAGGCTGTTCATAAGGCCAGTCATCATCCGGACAACATCCCGAACATCCACCAGCCCCGTATTCCCCATGGGATAAAAAGGGAAGCCTTTTGCCAATAAGGGGAAAAAACGCTGTGGTCCATGTCCCCACAAGCCACTGCCCAAAATAATGGAAGGATTTATAATTACGGTTGAGAGCCCTTCAGCCTGCCCTCGCCAAACTTCCCGCTCAGCCAGTTGCTTGGACTGACCATACCGGCTGTTGTAAGGACTGGGTTCCCAGGATATGCTCTCATTTAGGGTTTGGCCGGGCCTGCTGCGCCCAATGGCAGCAATTGAACTCACATGCAATAATTTTTCAACATCAGCAGCCAGTGAGGCATTGACTACATTTGCAGTGCCCTGTACATTTACCTGGAATAAAGCCTTTCGATCACGAGGGTCAAAAGAGACTAGGCCCGCACAGTGGTACACTCTGCCCACATTTTCCATTGCCGCCTCCAAGCCCAGGATATCCCCTAGGTCACATTCCATCCATTCCACCTGATCCTTGAAGGGTTGAACTAACTCAAAAGTGCTACTGCTACGGTAAATGGCCCTTATTGGCCCATAGTCTTCCGCCAGCAATTGCCGCAACAGGTAGGCACCCAAAAAGCCCGTTCCTCCGGTCACTAGCGTATATGACTTTGTTCCGCTCAACTTACCCTATTAAATGATGAACCGAAATGAATTTGTCCGCCAACGGTATCCCTCCGTGCTCCGGTGGCCGATTTAAAACAATTTACCTGGCCGCGAGAGCGTAAGGTTCCCAGCAAAGCCATTAATATGGCCTCTTTATGATCAATGATCTGCTCCTCAGGAATGATCAGCTTAATGGTTTCGCTACCATCCAGAGCTTCTTGAATACATTGAACCAGGAACAGGTTCCGGGCACCTCCCCCTGTTACCAGCATTTGAGCGGCAGGAAAAACCTCCCGTTCCCTTTCAAAAGTATCGGCAATTTGCCGGGCGATGTGTCGGCAAACGGTATGCAACCGGTCTTCCACTGAAGCACGGTATTCTGATGCCGGCTGGCTTAGGCATTGTACTACCCAATAATTGGCTAGGGACTTAGGAGCCGCCTTATCAAAATAGGCCTGCCGGTTAAGTTTTTCAAATAGATCCGGGATTAGCCGGCCAGAAGCAGCCAATCGGCCCTCAGGATCAAAATCGTGACCATTTTCAGCAGCCAGGGCATTTAAAGGTTGGTTGGCGCCAGTAACATCACAGGCTTTAATGCCTCCCGATAGAATTCGGAGGCTCAGGTTGGCAATCCCACCAAGATTTAACCAGGCATCAAATTCAGGAAATAAAAAAAGATCTGCAGTTGGAGCAAGTGGTGCTCCCTGCCCTCCAGCGGCAATGTCGCGATCTCTAAACCGATCAATTACCGGAAGGCCGGTAACTTCAGCAATTTGTGCCCCGGAGCCGATCTGTAAACTATACCCAGCCTCGGGCTCATGTAGCAAGGTGTGTCCGTGACTGGCAATAAGGTCAGGTTTTACGCCACAGGCCTTTAAAAACCCTGAAGCTGCTTCCCCAAAAAATCGACCTAATTGGGCATCGAGCTGCATAATTTTCGCCGGAGTTGCCTGGCTTGCCTCTCGCAATGCCTGTTTCAGTTTTGCAGGAAAAGCTTTAGTAGCCCCCTCCAAATATTCCCATTGAACGACTTCCTTCGATCCGTTAAATTCAAAACGACAAAGAGCCAGATCCAAGCCGTCCAAAGAGCTTCCTGACATCAAACCCAAAGCCAATATGGGATCAGCAGTTTTCAATATTATTCACTCAGTGTCATGGTGTAGGCTGCAACGGCCTTGATTTTTTCTTCATTCAGCAGCGTTTTGAAACCGGTCATGGTATTTCGACCATTAGTTATTACCGAAATGCGCTCCTCAAGGTTTAGCTGGGATGCTTTTAAATTAGCAGCACCGCTGGCCCCCATATCTCCATACAAACCATGGCAGGTTACACAGTAGGATTTGTAGATCTTTGCTCCATCGGGAGCCTGGGTAGCTGCTGCCGCTTGGGTAGCCTGTGAGTCCGAACCTCCTCCGCAAGCAAGTACAATGGCCGCTATCCCGGTAAGAAGCAAAAAGTGTTTGGAATATTTCATTCGAATAGTTGAGTTGTTTTATCGGATCGTAAATGTAACAATTTCGATATACAGGAGTTAAAATCTTAGGTTTAATCGTAATTTACCAGTGTTTGATAGAAAAAAGGAAACCCTGAGTCTTCCTTATAGTTATTTCCATAGAACTGCAAAATTTAAAATTCAAACATGAGCGAATCAAAACGAAGACCCGGACAAGGTAGGTTAATAACCACCGGGATCATTGCTTTTATTGCCCTAATCCTGATCATTGCCTTTTCCAATGCCACCTTCCTGACTATTGAAGCCGGGGAAAGAGGCGTTTTATTCCGTCGTTTTACCGGCGGGCTGGACAAGGAAAATATTTATCAGCCTGGATTCCACATCCTTGCCCCCTGGAACAACATGTACGTATATGACGTACGCGAGCAGCAGCTCGAAGAGGCTATGACCGTACTCTCCAGTAATGGGTTGAATATCAAAGTGGATGTCACCGTGCGGGTTAATCCAAATTATAGCCAAATTGGCGAGTTACATGAAAACTTCGGAACAAATTTCCTCACTTCATTGGTTCGGCCGGAGGTTCGGTCTTCCGTTCGGAAAATAATCGGTCAATTCACACCGGAAGAATTGTATTCTACCCGCCGGGATGAGGTGCAAGAGCTAATTGAATCGAAAATGGCTGAAACCTTGAGCAAAAACTTTATTGACCTAAAGGCGGTACTTATCCGGGATATTGAACTGCCCCAAAAAGTCCGTACAGCTATCGAGGAAAAGATCGAAGCCGAACAGTCTGCTCTTAAATATGAATACATTCTTATCCAGGAACGCCAAGAAGCCGAACGTAAGATCATTGAGGCAGAAGCAAAAGCAAAAGCTAACCTGATCCTCAATGCAAGCTTGACCGACAATATTCTGCGGGATAAGGGCATAGAGGCTACCCTTGAATTAAGTAAAGCTCCGAATTCCAAAGTGGTAGTTATTGGCGGAGGCGGAGATGGCTTACCTCTGATTTTAAGTAATAACTAGCCATCAACAGGCTTGTTACCGATCGCTTTCAATACCAGGAGATGGCCAAAAAATTGGTTTGCCCCTTTTCAATAAGTTGGAATCAATGCTTATTAAGGAAGGAGGCAAACCAATGTTAATACCACTATTGACTACGCGCCAAGGTAGTGTTTCAACAACTTGCTGCGGTTGGCAGAGCGTAGTTTATTGATGGCCTTATCTTTAATCTGACGGACCCGCTCCCGGGTCAGTCCGAATTTTTCTCCGATATCTTCCAGAGACATGGGGTGTTCTACTCCTATGCCAAAATACAATTTGATAACATCACACTGACGGTCAGTCAGTGTACTCAAGGAGCGTTCGATCTCCCGACTTAGGGACTGGCGGTAATCCAGCTCTTCATCTGTCCCAGGAGTACTGCTATTCTCCAGTACATCTAACAGAGAGTTATCTTCTCCTTCCACAAAAGGAGCATCCATTGATACATGGCGTGCAGCAACCCCAAGGGTGGTTTCCACTTCTTCGGTTGGTATTTCCAGGGTATCTGCCAATTCGTCTGCAGAAGGTTCCCGTTCATATTCCTGCTCCAGTTCGGAAAAGGCCTTATTGATCTTATTAAGCGAACCGACTTTATTCAGAGGAAGCCGAACGATCCTGGATTGTTCTGCCAGGGCCTGCAGAATAGACTGGCGAATCCACCAAACAGCGTAAGAAATGAATTTAAACCCACGGGTCTCATCGAAGCGTTGGGCGGCTTTGATCAATCCCAGATTACCCTCATTAATGAGATCGCTCAGGGAGAGCCCCTGGTTTTGATATTGTTTAGCAACAGAAACCACGAAGCGAAGATTCGCCTTTGTCAATTTTTCTAAAGCAGCCTGATCGCCTTGCTTAATTCTTTTCGCCAATTCAACCTCTTCCTCGGGAGTCAAAAGATCTACTTTTCCAATTTCCTGCAGGTATTTTTCCAGGGATTGACTCTCGCGGTTCGTTATCGATTTTGTGATCTTAAGCTGTCTCATGTACTATTTTTAAAATGGTTCATATATAATTGATGCTGGGCATCACACGCTGCCCTTCGACAGTCGCATACCAGTAAGTTTTACTTCGGATAAGGATGAAATAAATAATTAAAGGGAATAGGGCAAGGGTGGAGAGGAAAAAGCTTGTCGCAATTTGCCTTATTCATAAGGTGTAAACTATTCCCTTTGGACCGTAAAAGTAAGCTATAAAATCGTTGCAACGAATCGAAATTTCAAGCGCAAGGGAAGACCGCGAATAATCTCCGCGGATCCCGACAATTATTAGGCCTCGTTTTTCTTTTTATGGAGCCAATAAGCCTACCATAACTTGTAATACAGCGTACAAAAATACCTCAAAATAGCTAACAAGTCAACCCCTAAGGTCAATTCCATCGGTCTACTATACTTTCTACAGTATTTACTCCTCCATTAAAAGGATTTGGAAAAACCGATATTTTATTATTTATTGTGAGGTAGCGACCTTAAATTTCTGGTAGTTCAGATCTGTAAGCCTTAAAACAGACTTACTCTGGAATTACTACTTAAAATATGCTTTTCCAGGAAGTTCATTAATTAAGGAACAATCATTATATGCAACGGGTTCAATTGGATTTGGAGTACCTATTCCGCGCCTCTCCCGCCATTCTCTATCAATTCCTGACAACACCAGCCTGCCTGATCCGCTGGTTCTGTGAGGAAGTTGACATTGACAATGAAGAGTTTACCTTTAGATGGGGCGGAGCAGATGAGTCTGCGGAGGTAATAAATGCCGTAGAGGATGAACGCCTGCGTTTTCGTTGGGAGGATACGGAAGATGAGTCGGAGTACCTGGAGTTCCGGATTTCCCGATCTCCTGTAACTTCCGAAACGATCCTGGAGATCACTGATTATTGTGATGAGGATGAAGTGGAGGATCAAAGGCAATACTGGAACAACCTGATGGAGCAACTGCGCAAGGAAACCGGCGGCTAAGCTGCTGAACGCATCACATTTCGCCCCTTTTTAGTTATGAATATTACTTTCGGTTTGGGCCTCGATCAGCCCGCTTTGCCGGAAATGGCTACACCCCGGTTTGGGGTGCGTCGTTTGGGTCCACAGGGTTTCCTGAAGGCCCTGGAGCAGCTTTTCGGGTCCATTGGTGTTTTTCGCCCTAATCCCTATTTGCGAATTGAACAATACCGCCAGCGCCTGAAGGCTTACCTGCAAGAACACCCCAATGCTTTCTTTGCCTCCTCCTTCTCTGCCGATAGCTTCGCCTGCGCTGCCGACTTGCTGGATCGAAGAGATGAACTACTCCTGGGGGGGTGGGACTTTATAAGCTCTCAGGATTGTCCCGAACGGCTTGAACTTCTTACCCACCTGGAAGCCGACCTGGACCAACACGACTTCCAGGCTGGCTTTGCAGACCGATTTCGCTGGGTAGAATCTGTACTTCCCTTCCGAAAGCCAGCTTTCGAAGCTATAACCATTATTGAACCGGAGGCTTTAACACCTGCTCATTGGAAAAGATTATTAGAAAGCATGGCCGCCAGGGGAGTCCATATCCGCTATGGTGTAGAAAAAGGCATTCTTTCTAAACAAAGTGACCTTTCCCGTTTCCAAAACTATCTCCTGGAGGGTAGGCAACTGAAAGAACCCGCTAAAGCAGACGGCAGCTTATTGATGCTCAAAGCAAGGAGAGACACTGATCTGGCAGCTTACCTTGCAGCCTTATTGAAAAAAAACCCGGGTTTCCAACCTGCCCTGCTCATCCCCGATCGTTCAACCGTTTTGGATCATACCCTTAGCCAGGAAGGCATGCCCGGCCTCGGCCTACAGTCCGCTTCACTGGCCCGTCCCAGTTTACAAACACTCAAACTGGTAACTGCTTTCCTTTGGCGTCCGGTGGACCCCATAAAACTCCTTGAATTCGTTTCCCTTTCGGTTAAACCGCTGGAGGAAGAGCTCAGCCGGCAAATTGCCCGGCAGATCGCAAGTCGCCCGGGACTAAAAAGCGACGGTTGGCACTCCATGATCAAGCATTATTTTCAAGAACTCGAAAAGCGAGTCGAACGCGATAGATCCCTGGACCCGCGTAAGATCGAAAACCAATATCGGTTTTGGTTCGAAAGGACCAGGTACCCACAAGGGGGCCGGGCACCTAAACAGGAAGTCTTAGAGCTATTTAGATACCTCAATCGTTGGGCACAGGAAACCTTCGACCACCAAAGCGAAGAACAATCCTCTCTGCTGTTGCTAGCAGAGCTATCCAGACAACTGGTAGAGTTGCTCGAAGCTCAAACCGAGGATCAACTAAGCAGGCTCGACCTGGAAAGGGCAGTCCGGGCCGTGTTCGATGCCAGCCCGGTCCGGTTATACCCTGAACAACGCGGCCGACTACCTTATACTACTGATCCAGGGAATTTCATTGAGCCAGTCGACCAATTGGTTTGGTGGAATTTTAACCGGAAAGAACCCGACTACTTTTTTTCCCGCTGGTACGCCCAGGAGCGCCATTGGCTCGAGCAAAGAAATATACAGCTGGATTACCCGGCCGAGAAAAACCAACGCCTGCTCCACCAGAGAACAGTACCTGTACTTTCTACAAAAAATCAGTTACTGCTCTTATCCCCTGAAGTTGCTGAAGGCCAGGACACCCTCCCACACCCTTTGCTAAGTGAACTCGAAGCTTGTTTCGCCGATCTTGGTCCTATTACTTTAGACATCACTTTGCAGCTAGACCGAAAACAGTTGCAACAGTTCTTCCATATACCTGAATTCCAAACACTACCCATGCATCCATTGCCCCGGCCCGAGCCTTTCGTCCGGATCAAACAGGGTAATTTGCTGAGTCTTCGCCCCAGAGAAACCTTCAGCAGCCTCGAAGACCTTTGTTATTATCCCCACAAATGGGTATTCCGGCACAAAGCCCAACTTCGACCGGCTTCCATTCTTAGCAGAGTGAGGGATTCCGCATTGATGGGTAACCTGGCCCACCGCCTTTTCGAAAACCTTTTTTCCAGAGAGTGGGAAAAATGGTCGTTGGAGGATACCCATCGATGGGTAGAGGAATATTGCAATATCTTGTTCGAACGAGAAGGCTCTGTTATGCTTCAGTATGGCAGAGAACCGGAACGGGTGGCTTTTATTCGAAAAATGCAGGAAGCCGGATGGGCCTTCATAAATTTGTTAAAGGAAAACGGTTGGAGGGTCCTGGCAAGTGAATCCAAATACGAAGGCCCTTACCTTGATGGAATGGTCACCGGCATAATTGATATGGTTTTGGGTAGGGCGGAAGAACGAGCAGTGATCGACCTCAAATGGAGGGGTAAAACCCGTTACTCCACTATGCTAAAAAACGCAGAAGACCTTCAATTGGCTCTGTATGCACACTTACTATCGAAAGGTGACCAATGGGCCCATACCGCCTATTTTCTGCTAAGCGAAGGCCTTTTACTCACGCGTAATCAGGAGGCCTTTTCCAATGTCGAGCCGGTGGATACCCCTCAGGGTCATTGGGAAGTGCAGGCAGGTGTACTGGATAGAATGGAAAAAACCCTGAATTGGCGCCGACAACAATTGCTCGAAGGGAAAATTGAGATCCGTTGTGAATCCACGCTTGCGGAATTGGAATTATCCTACGGAGAAACCCTGCTGAATGTATTGGAAATGAAACATAAGGATGCTCCATACGACGATTACCGCACCCTTATTGGTTTGTAGGATATTCGACAAAGATGCAAATCTCAAAAAACAACCTTCCGAAAAATCCATTATATTCACAGAGCTTTAAAAGTCTTATTGATCACCTGCTCCAATTTAGCGGGGAAAAAATAGGAAGAGGCTGCAACAATTAGCTAGCCCTGAACTGTCGATACCACCGCTGAAACAGGTATAGACATCTTTACTTCCAAATAAGATGAGATTGCTGCTACCACTAAGTGGATATCTTGCAGACTGGGACACTTAAAACTCCGATCTACAACCGCTACATTACCTCTAACTCTTGTTAAGCTTTTTTTGAAACATATAGGCTACATGAATCTGAAAACCTTTGCAATTGCTGCATTTTTAATGCTTCCAGCATGTTTTTCTTATGGCCAATCCTTCGAAGTGGGTCGTATCGACGGTCTTCTACTGGAAGATTTCAAGCAAGGCCCTGCCGATTGGCATTCGGCGATCATAATGCTGCGGAATCAGGTCGATGTCGAGGAATTGAACGCTTCCATGCTTAGGGCCAACTATTCCCGTGACGAACGACTCCCTGTTCTATTTTCTCGCCTGCAGGAAACGGCAAAACGCGATCAGGCAGGGCTGATACAATTCCTGTCAACCTCCGACATGGTAAAAGAAGAGAGTATTAAATCGCTATGGATCGCCAACATGATCCTTCTGGACGCTAAAAAAGAACTTCTTGAAGCATTGAGCCTGCGCCCCGAAGTAGATGGTATCTTCAAAAATATTCCAATGCGCCCCCTGGGAGACACCCACAGCCCCATCCGCCCTCCGGTTCCCAATGGGCGGGAGCCTGGCCTTGATGTGATCAAGGCACCTGCACTTTGGCAACTTGGGTACACCGGCTACGGCACGAAGATTCTCGTTATGGATTCTGGGACCGACAGTGCCCATCCTGCTTTGCGTCGTCAATTCCGCTACCAGAATGCTCCGATCGAAGCTACTTACTCTACCGAAAGGCTGGAAGATTATTGTGATTTTCATGGGTCGCAGGTAGCAAGTGCCGCCATTGGCCTGGACCGTCTGAATAATGACACCCTGGGTGCTGCCTTTAACGGAGAATGGCTGGCTGCTGGCCTTCCTTTACTCAACCGGGAGACCGATCGCCCCTGTACCTATACCGGAAAAGAAGTGACCATTTTCGAAGCCTTTGAATGGGCCCTTAATCCCGACGGAAATATTAATACAACTGATGACATTCCCGATGTGATCAATAACTCCTGGGGAAGTTCTTTTGAAAGTATCTTTCCCGGGCAGTGCAGTTCCTCCCCCTATAATAATACCTTCGAGAATATACGGGTTGCAGGGATCGGCCTGATCTTTTCAGCCGGGAATTCCGGAACAGAAGCTCCGGAGTCGACGATAAGTTTCCCGGCAACACTCAGCATTGATGAAGTCACCCCACTTGCAGTCGGGTCGATCAGTAATAATTTCTCGGTGGCCAATTTCTCATCCAGAGGCCCTTCCGGTTGTGGTGGTGCCGGAAGCTTGGGCATTAAACCGGAGGTAATGGCTCCCGGGGTAAACGTTCGATCCGCCTCTCCCGGAGCAAACTATCAAACCGTAAATGGAACCAGCTTTTCCGCTCCCTATGTTGCGGGTGCTTTCCTTTTACTAAAAGAGGCTTTTCCAGAGTTGGACGGGGGGCTTATCAGCCAGGCCTTATATCAATCGGCTACTGACCTAGGGGCACCCGGTGAAGATAACACCTATGGTAATGGCGTAATTGATGTTTTGGCTGCTTTCAACTACCTTGTTGACCAGGGAAATACGCCGACTCCCCCGGTCAGTTCTCCAAATGATGCTATTCTGGCCGACCTCCGGGGCAATACCCTCCATTGTGACCGCCAGCTTTTTTTAAGTGCAGTAATCGAAAATGCCGGTACTGATGATATCAATTCCCTGGACCTGGTCGTACGCCGAACCATTAACCAGCAGGAGCTGGCCCGCTTCCAGGTAGACGGGAACCTTCCACCAGGGGCAACAGCCGAAGTGGACATGCCCAATATTCCCGCTAATGCCGGCATCTATGAGATCAGTGTGACGATCGAAAACCCAAATGGGCAACCCGACCTACGAGTTTTGAACAACCGAATGAAAATGATAGTTGAGGTTCGAAATAATTCCCTATCCCCAACCATAACCACTTTCGGAAATGAGAATAGTTGTGTGGGTAGCCAGGTGCTCCTTCAGGCCAGCTATAGCAGCTCCAACGGCTTTGTACGGTGGTATGACCGACTCCTGGATGGGAACGCCTTGTCTGAGGGAGACGCTTTGATCATCGACGCCCCAACCTCAGATCGAACACTATATGCAGAGCTCAACTTCAAAAGGAACCTGGGCCTTGAAAACCTGCTGGGTTCCGATCAGGTACAGGACAACTCTCTTGGAGGACTGGTTTTTGATTGTGACGCACCACTTACCTTAAATTCTGTAAAGGTATTCGCTCAGGGTGCAGGCCCAAGAGGTATAATTCTGCGCGGCCCCAACGGAAGTGTGCAACAAAAGGTCGTAAACCTGGTGGATGGGGAGCAACGTATTGATCTGGGCTTTGAAGTTAGCCCGGGAGACGATTATGAACTGGCCTTGTCCTTTGGAAATGCTTTGACCAGCAATGCCTTAGGGGCTCAATTCCCTTACCAGATCTTCAATGTTATCTCCATTACCGGCTCCAATAATAATGATGCCTCCATTTATAGCTATTTCTATGACTGGGAGCTTGAATACAGCAACTTTTGTGGTCGCAACCCCGTGATCGTTTCTGCAGCGGGAGCCGGGGCCTCACCTGTTGCTGATTTCGAACCGGCAGACTCCATCTTTTTTCTGAATGAACAAGGGGAGGCTACTGCTTCCTTCCAGGATCGCTCCGAAGGTGCTAACGCCTGGATGTGGGATTTTGGTGATGGCGGGATCAGTACCGAACAGAACCCAACTTATACCTACACTGCCCAGGGCATTTACGATGTGGTTCTGGTAGCAGTTTCCCCTAGTGGTTGCTCCAGCGCAAGGGCCGACCGAATTGAAGTGCAACTGCCCACCTCCGCAATGGATTTTCCGGAATTCGCTGCTAATATTAGCCTCTTCCCCAACCCGGCAAGCCAGGAGGTTCAAGTCCAATTCGATTTTGAAAAGGATCGTCAGGTAGCGTTTTTCCTTACCGACGTCTACGGAAGACAGGTTCGACAATACAATATGGGGAATATTACCCGTCAGCAGCAGTCGCTTTCTGTGCTTGATCTTCCCGATGGAGTTTACTTTCTCGTTTTCCTGATCGATGGACAGCGCTTTGGCCGACGGTTAGTGGTGGCAAGACCCTAACAACAAGGCTATAAAAGCCCCAAACAGAAGGGTTGCCATTGCTCCGATGCTTGGCAACCCTTCTCTTTATTACGCTTCACTTTCGGGTGCTAATTTCACAGTTAAGCCCTCCAGGGCTTCCGTCAGGGGAAGTTGACAACCAAGCCGAGAATTATCCTCGACAAAAAAGGCCTGATCGAGCATATCCTCCTCATCTTCGCCCATTTCGGGCAATACATTATCGGATAAGATATACATATGGCAGGTCGAACAAAGAGCCATTCCTCCACAGGTACCCTTTACCGGGAGTTCGTAAGCCTTGCACAGCTCCATCATGTTCATATTCATATCAGTGGGGCCCTCCAACTGATGTTCCTTTCCCTCGCGGTCAATTACCTTTATATTGACGATATTTTCCTTCATGATCGGTTTTATCGAATTAGGACAGGTATTGAAGACCGGGCAAAAGTAATAAGTTTGTAATGGATATAAATAATGGTCGCTACATTCTGCTTAAAAAAGCAGAGAAGTGCTCAAAAAATACCGGGGTCTTACCTTTCATATTTCTGGTGCTTGCTGGTGAAGAGGGGTCCTATTTGGTAAACCGTTCTGCGTAGGGGGCGACCATGGTACGCATTACTTCCAGGCTTTTCACCTTGGCCTCATCTGCAGATAGACCAAGGGTCATAAAGTGATCCTCCATTCGAATCAGGGTCTGGTAGTACCCAACTTTGAGCGATTCAACGATCCGTCCGTTAAGGGGATCGCGGGTAGCCCAGCCGTTAAGGTTATTCCAAAGCTTGTTGTTCCAGTCCGTGGCAATTTTTGCGCGCATATTATCCAATGGTTCAGGAGAGCTGAGTAAGGATGCGCGCTCGGCAGCATAATTGGAAAGCTTTACCGGATCGACATCAGGCTGCGCACTTAATTCTCTGGAAATGGTCATTAAAATTTCCGATTCTGACCAATCCTGAAAAGAACCACAAGGCTGAACCTTCAATCCGCTATTCGGATATTTTGAGAAAGTCGTTCGCGCCTGCTTGGTCTCCTGGGGATGCTCTTCCGTTAACCAGCAGGGAGCGGCATAGGGTTCAATGGGGGAGGCGTGTAAAAAGTGCAGGTGCAAAATGAGTTGCCCCATGTCATTATAAGCATAAGTAGCATTTGGGTCAAAGGGAGGTAAGTTCGAGCTAGGCTGACCGGCAAAAGCCTCCCGGATGGCCGTATTCATCAGATTATTAACATCCTGGGAAGGTCCAAAATCCCGAAAGAGCATATAGGCCTGGTATCCTTTGGATACAGCATTGTTGTACCGTTCTACTGTGGTGATCGAAGCAGGGTCCTCCACGAGCTTATCCAGGGCCTCCTGCATTGGGTCATCATTTATAGTCGTTGGAACGCCTCCCGGCATGACCTCAGCCAGTGCTTTATACTTTTGAAAGCCAGGATGTTCGGCAACAAATTGCTGAAAAGCTTGCTCTGTAGCCGGTCCATAATAACCATCCAGGCTGCCTTCGTAATAGCCGCTGGTTTTTAGCACTTTTTGAAGTTCCAGCACCGACCTTCGCTTTACATTCGAACGAATGGTGGGTCCCGCTCCGGATTTTGTCCCAAGATTCCCGGTAGTGGTGCTGTACGAATCAGGTACTCCACCCTCCCGGGAAGCGGAGGGGTTATCCAGATCAATAGAGATCAGAGGTTCTTTTAAGGCTGAACCGGTTTCAAAGCGCCCCAGTTTGCGCAACATGGCAGGATTAACCTTCTTAATAAAAGCATCGTCAAAACCTTTTTTTCGAATATCCTCCAGGTCTTTTTTAGCTGCTGAAATATCAGGATAAACGCCCTTGACCACCTTCACATAGCCGCCACTGGCGATAGCATAAATATCTCCAAGGCCTTTATATTTTTCCCAATTTACACTACCATCGGCTTTGAGGTTGGCCACCTGGATAACCGTGTAGGTTTGGCCGGGGGTCAGCAGAACTTCCTGTACATAGGCTCCCGAATAGCCTGCCGCTTTTACCTGGTTCAGCACCTGATCTGCCTTCGCACGATCTTCAAAGCCACCGAGAAATACTTGTATATAATCGGCTTCCGGTTGTTGGTGGGCATATAATAGTCCCAGTTCGTTTAAGCGCCCGAAATCCTCCGATTTTGCATTTACAAAAGTCCCGATATTAATAGTAAAAAACGAAGACTGTGCCCCGGCAAAAAAAGTGCAGGAAAAAAATAAAACAAGGAGCAGGAAATATCTCATAGTGTTAAAACTTTCGGTGTGGTGCTACAAACCCGACTTTCAGCAAGTAGCGCTTTTGACAAAATCAAACCTTACCTTGGGTTTTAGAAAACCAATATTATTTAAAACGACCAAAATAAGGCATTCGGGATAAGCAATCCGCTGTAAATCTGTTAAAATCCAAAAGATGTAGGCAGAAAAAAGGTGGATCACCATTGCCAAATAAAAATACCCAGGCCCAAAAGCACTGCCAGCAGATGAGGCAAGGCAACATGGGACCAACTGAAAATTCGAAGAAAACGAGCGGTACCCCCTTTGCGCCAGTTGTGGTCCCAACTGGAGCCCAGTTGCACGGGTTGAATGGCAAGTGAAGGATCTTTAAAGTAAGCCTCTATTTTCCTGGCCCGTTCATAAAATGCGTATTGAAAGGTTTTCCATTGGGTTTCAATGACCCAGAAGATGAAGGCGCTCACCGCAGCGATCAAAAAAATAAAATTGGCTTGGGCCGCAAAACCAGCACCGATCGCGCCAAGGCTAAAACTGATGCTCCAGGCCTTTATCGTCAAGGCCCTTTGATCGAATTGGTTGATAATGGATTGAATATGAAAATATTCCTCCTTCAGTAAATTCTCCAACCGGTCATCGTTCATTAGATTGAGCGTTTTCAAAGTCTATAATCTTTCGAATTCAGGACGGGTCAGGGCAAATTGCATAGCATCCATTAAAATACCGGTCGGGGTTCGAATGGCGTGTCGCAGATCCCCTTCCCGGTGAAAGTTTGCCCGGCGTACTACCCGCTGTGCGGAGAAATTATCCATGCCTATTTTTAACCAGATGCGTTCCATTTTCAATTGATTGAAAGCAAAAGGAATAACAGCATTCATGACCTCGTTCATAATGCCCTTCCCCCTGACATGGCGATCGAGAAAAAAACGTAGCCTTGCTCCTGGAAGATGCCAGTCCAACTCGTGTAAACCAATATACCCGACCATTTCGACGGTTTCTTTTTTCCAGATGGCAAAGCTGTATTGTTTTTGGGTAAGCCAAAAAGCCATTTCCCTTCGAACAAATAACTCCGCATCTTCAGGCCCTTTCACTAGCTCCAGCATTGGGGCAAGGTTGTCTCTTATGTCAGATTGATTATTTTGCAGCATTTCCCAAAAGGCCTGCCCCTCTTCTTCACGAAAGCGGCGTACCACCGTGCGTGCGGTCAATAAAACGGTATCTAATTGCAATAAAGGCTTGGCCATAGGTAACAATTAAGGTAAAACAGGACAGGGTTCCACTCCAGACGGCACCCCAAATGTAAGGATAAGAAACGTTATGAAAGGGTGAAGCACCACGCAGGATATCCCTTCCAAAAGGAAAATACTTAATTTTGTCGCGCCATAACCGAAGAATCAACGGTAGCGCACTAAATACAACATACATGGCGGTATTCCAGTCCGCAAGGGTTCGTATACAGTTTAACCAGGTCATCTGGATTACCATAATCTGGACGATTATCGGGTGGTTGGATAGCTACAACACCAGGGTGATTACTGAAGGAACCCTTAACCGTCCTGTCCCTGATGGCGCTTTTATACCCCTCTACTGGAGTCAAATACTAGGGGCTTTTTTAGCGGGCTTATTCTCGGGTAGCCTGCTGATCTTCGTTCTCCGCGATCAATTGCGTACCCGTTCTTTCGGCTTTGCCCTATTGCAAAACAGCCTCATCCTTTCCCTGCTTAATTTTTTCCTTTTTATTATCGTTTATCAGGTCATGTATCGCCTGAGACCCGACCCCGATAGGATACTTTACCGGGATCAACTCTTTTTTTCCGACACCTACTACTTTCGCAATCTGGTACTTTGGTCGATCGTGGCTTTTGTCACTATCGTTTTTTTACACGTGAATGAGAAATATGGTCAGGGCATTCTACGAAAAATGCTTTTGGGGCATTACCACAAACCCAGGGAAGAAGAACGCATTTTTATGTTTGTTGACATTAAATCTTCTACTCATATTGCAGAGATGCTTGGTCACAAGCGCTTTTTTAACTTTCTCAATGACTTCTTTAGGGATATTACCGTTCCGATCATTGAATCTGCGGGGGAGATCTATCAGTATGTAGGAGATGAGGTAGTGGTGACCTGGCCAATTGAAAAAGGAATTCGCAATAGCAATTGCGTGTACTGTTTTTACCGAATTCAGGCAGCCGTAGCGGCCAATGCTCCAAAATTTAAAGAAAAATACGGCTTATCACCGGAATTTAAAGCCGGTTTGCACTCCGGAACCATTACAACTGGCGAGATCGGTATAATCAAAAAGGATATCGTCCACTCGGGTGATGTTATTAATACCACCTCCCGTATCCAGGCCGTATGCAACAAATTCCGCGTTTCTATTCTTATTTCAAAAAGGCTGCTGGACCAACTGGACCTGCCTGAAAGCCAGTTTGAAGCCAAACGAATGGGCATAATTGAATTAAAAGGGAAAAAGGAAAAAGTAGAATTATACACCTTTATTAAAAGCATGCAACCCAAAAGTACAAGTCCCTACTCCTCAGCTACTTAAATAAACCTTTCATCGCAATTCGATCTTGATGAAATGGTCTGTGTAATACCTTTGGCAGACTAGAAAAAGCTTTTTATAACAACGTATTGACAGATCGGCATTTTCTCCTTACCTTTACCTTTCTAGTTACGATACTTGAAATCCCGTCAAACAATTAAGCATGAATTGGCGGGCATATCCATTTTTAAGATTACTGATCCCTTTGTTGGCTGGGCTATCCCTGTCTTCATTTCTACAGGTCCCGCTTGTAGACATACGTTTATATGGTATTGTCCTGATAATGGTATTGGTAGTTGCTCATAGACTCAACCGGCTGTATCGCTTCCGATCGATGTTTGGCTGGGCAATATTGGTTGGAGTTACTGGCTTAGGTCTTTTTTTACCATCCTATCTAAAAAGCACCCATTCCAAAAGGGTTTTTGAGTTCGCTTATTCCGAACAACGCAATTATGCAGGGCGGGTACTTCAGTTGAGGGAGCGCCCTTATGGGCAACGCTTGGAAGTGGCCGTCCAATACCAAACCGATGCCCATTCCAATTGGAAAGCAGTAAGCGGCAAGCTCCAGGTCTACTTGAGGGATTCAACGACTAGGGTCCGGACAGGGGACTGGGTGTTCTTTTCCTCTCGTATACAGCCATTACCCTCTCCTTCCAACCCAGGTGCATTTGATTACGGTACCTATTTACGACAGGAAGGAGTATACGCTCAGACTTTTCTAAAAAAGGATCAACTGAAGATATATGATTCCTCCCGACCCTTTAGTTTAATCGGACTTCGAGAGGCTGCAGTAAGCCGATTAACAACTGGTCTCAAGCAAGATAGCTCAGGACTGGCTATTGCCTCTGCTTTAGTGTTGGGCGACCGCCGGTTTCTGGAGACAGAACTTCGAAACGATTTCATTGCGGCCGGGGCTATGCATATCCTGGCTGTTTCGGGCCTTCATGTAGGCATTGTAGGAATGGGGGTCTTTGCTTTGCTTTCCTTCTTACCGAGCGGCCCGGTAAGTCGACGTTGGACCGCAGCCATTGCGGGAATAGGGGTCATCACCTGCTATGCACTCATCACCGGGGGCAGCCCCTCCGTTGTACGGGCCAGTGTGATGTTCGGTTTAGTACTTCTGGGAAAGGCCTTTTATAGGGGGAGTAGGTTTTGGAATACCCTGGCCGCTTCTGCTTTTTTACTGTTGATGGTCAAGCCGGACTGGTTATGGCAAGTAGGTTTTCAATTATCATATCTGGCAGTAGCCGGCATCGTTTATCTGCAACCCAGATTTTGCAGCTTATTTGCATTTTCCAATCCGGTGCTCAACTATGGCTGGCAACTATTGGGAGTAAGTGTAGCAGCACAACTGGCCACAAGCCCCCTTAGTTTGTACTATTTCCATCAGTTCCCGGTCTATTTCTGGCTATCCGGTTGGGTAGCCGTACCCCTGGCCACTATTATCCTGAGCTTCAGCCTCGTTTGCCTGATTACTGCCGGTATTCCCCTTTGGGGCCCATTGAGCTGGAAATTACTTTCCGGGCTCCTGGCTTCTCTTCAACTGAGTATAAAAAATATAGGACATCTCCCCTTTGCTCAACTGGATGGGTTTTACCCTCCGCTCTGGATGGTCTTCGGTTTATATGTGGTTGCAGCTGGTTTGATCATTGCCTTTGAAACAAAAAAATGGATGCTGATCAAAATTAGTCTTGCACTTTTGCTTGTTCTTTTTTCAATCAGACTGATCGAACGATTACAACTTAACCGGCAGAGTAGATGCATTGTCTATCAAACCAGAGAAGGGATTTTAATCGATCTTTTTGAACGAGGAACCTGCCAAAGCCTTCGATCAGGTGACTTAACAGCCATTTCCGAAAAATGGGCAACCAAAGAAGCTCGTGGATTGGCCCACATTCGCAAAATCGAATCCCTGGAAATAGATAAGAACCTGAGCTTCGTTTTTCAGGATAAGTATTTTCTTTTGCTTTCCAACCCGCTCACCAGCCCTTCCAATGTCATACGGCAACCCGATGTGCTGCTGCTTGCAGGTGATCACTGGTGGTCGGAAGCCCTTTTATTGCAAACCATTAAACCCAAACAGATCCTCCTATTAGAAAACATGCCGTACCGTAAGCGCCGGTTCTGGAACAAGGCTGCAGAAAAAGCAGCTATTCCCTGCTGGGATATCGCCCGGGAAGGTGCATGGCAATGGCAAAAATAAAAGATATGAATTCACCGAATACTTTTTTCGAATATACCTCCCGAGAGCGCCGGAGCCTGTTGATTTTTATTTCCTTTATTGTGCTACTCTATGTCTTTCCTGAATTTACCAGACCAGAAGCACCCCCACAACTGTGTCTGCATCCCATTGAAGATACCCTAAAGCAACCTCAAAAGGTATTAAGCGCTCCTTCACCCGCTACAGTAGACTCTTTACCTGCGCGATCCTCCTCGGTACAAAAAGGAAAACTTGAAACACCGGTTGTTCCTTCCTATAGGAAAGCAGATCCAAACCAGGCGGATCAATCAGCACTGGAGCAAATAGGATTCCCCTCTTATCTGGCAGTCCGATTAATCCGATACCGGGAAAAGGGGGGCTCTTTCCGGTGCAAATCCGATATTCAAAAATTATATGGAATGGATACCCTTCTTTACCAACAACTCCTTCCTCAACTGGACCTGCCATCAGCCTGTCCAAAGACCTACCGCCCAAAGGGACCTTTAAAACCCCTGGATATTAATATCGCCAGTGCGGAAGAGTGGAGACAATTTCGGGGGATCGGCCCGGCTATATCTCAGCGCATTGTGAAATTCCGGGACAAACTGGGAGGTTTTTACCGCCCAGATCAAGTAGCCGAAACCTATGGACTTCCCGACTCCGTTTTTACAAGAATGCGTCCTTTTTTAAAACTGGAGACCCCTCCCAAAAAGTTATTTATTAACTCGGCAGAAGAGGCAGAGCTCAAGGGCCACCCCTATCTGGATTACGGAACCGCTGCTGCCTTGTATAATTATATACAGGCACGCGGCCCATTGGAAAGGATAGAGGATCTGGAACAATTGCCCTTTCTTAAACCGGAGGTGTTGGTGCGAATAGGCCCATATCTCCATTTTGAACAACCCGTTTCAAAGGATCCGTAAAGGAGAAAAGTCTGGTGAAGCATCTACAGGCCGAAAGATCCCGGACATCAAAGCAACATCCAGGATAAATAGCTCTTGATTCCATTTAACTTTCCACAGTAGTATCTGTTAAGAAGAAAAAACATATGCATCGCTTTTTGCTTTTAGTGCTTATCGCAGGTCTAACATACGCCTGTAATTCTTCAACAACTAATAAAGGAGTTCCTACGGCTCTTCAAACCAGCCTTTCTGATGATGCTGGCAGTCTATCGGATCAATGGTACCAGGGTAAAGCTGAAATTAGTACCTACACGCTTCAACAGAACAGATACCAGGATACACATCCCGGAACGGCAGTACTGATCTTTGTTACGGAAGATTTTCTCACGGACAAGCAAGTCAAAAACGATAATTATACCAATCCAAATTCCGTACCCGTTCTCAAAACCAATATGCTCCGGAAGTTCACTACGGGGATGTACGATTATTCTACCATGACCTCTGTTTTTACCGGGGTGAACGAGGCCTTTGAACAGGGCAGCATGAAAGTCAGTACCAGTGTGCAGGATTGGTGCGGACATGCCTATATGCAATTGAATCTGCAGGGTCGTCAATACCAAACAACGGTACATTCCTATTTTGAAAATGAAGCGGATGATCGTTACAAATTTTCAAATGTCTGGCTGGAAGATGAATTATTCAACTACCTGAGAATAGACCCCAGTTTGCTGCCAACCGGGCAATTTGAAGTTGCTCCTTCGACTCTCTTTGCCAGGTTGCGCCATGTAGAAATGGCACCTACCAAGGCAGAAGGATCTTTAGAGGCTTACTCGGGAGATGCTTTTCAGGGTAAAGACCTGAAGATTTACAAATTGGAGATGCCTGATTTTCAACGTAAACTGGAAATTGTCTTTCAGGGCTCAGCGCCCTTTCAGATCGAAGGCTGGCTGGAATCCTACCCGTCCGCATTTGATAAAGAAATCCGAACTACTGTAGCTACTCGTCAAAAGACCATTTGGTCTCCCTACTGGGAAAAACACAGCCGTAGCGATCAGTATTTGCGTTCGAAACTAGGGATTTAAACCTGGTTTCCCAGTACAGGTTCTGTTCAGCCGGAGCCATCTTTAGCTTTTTTGTCTGAAATCCCGAATGAGGTCGATCATTCCCCTTCAAGAAAAGTTATTTTTATGCCTAGGTGTACATAATACACTAATCAGATGGGCAGTCCGTTGGTTATGCGTGGATTAAACATTAATTTCAGCGGAATTGAGAAGGTAAACTTTGATGGATAAAAGGAATGACTGATTTCGACAATTTTTTTAAGTCAGCCTTTACAGTTGACAATGTAATTTTTGGATTTGACGAAGGAGATTTAAAAGTGCTCCTCATTAATAGAGGGGAAGAACCCTACCTCGGTAACTGGGCTTTGCCCGGGTACTTTGTGTACCCAAATGAAGACCTGGATGGCGCGGCCAAACGGGTACTGGAGGAATTAACCGGTATCGAAAATGTCTATCTGGAACAAGTTCAAACCTTTGGTGCAGTAGACCGACACCCTTTCGGCAGGGTAATAACCGTTGCTTATTTTTCTCTTGTTAAAATCAGCAATTATACTATTCAACCAGCCTCCATTGCCTTACAGGCACAATGGCATTCGGTGGCACAAGTGGAAAATCTTGCCTTCGATCACAATGCTATTTTAAGGGCTTGCTTCCATAGATTAAAATGGCTCGTGAGAAGCAGGCCAGTGGGCTTTGAATTATTACCTCCGAAATTCACCCTTACCGAACTTCAACATTTATATGAAGCCATCCTGGAAACCGATCTGGATAAAAGGAATTTTCGAAAAAAAATGCTCTCCATGGACCTCCTGATCGACCTGGATGAGATACAGGAAGGAGTTGCTCACAGACCTGCCCGCCTGTATAAATTTGATCAAAAGCGTTACGAAGAACTACTCCTCCAAGGATTCTCCTTTGAGTTCAAAGAAAGTAGGTCGGCTTTAACCAGCCCATAGCACCTTTTAATAAACCTCGCCGTCAGAGAAAAATAAACGGAGGCTTTCTTCTTTTCCCTGCTTAGACCTGAACTCATCAGCCAGCTGGTAGAATGCTTCTTTCTCCGTTTGTGTTTGGAAAATAAAATTAATCACCCGCTCCCCTTTTGGCGCTCTGGTGGTCGATATTTTCCCGCTGGAAAAAATAAAATGCCCGTAGTACCCTTCCTTTAATACCGGTATGGTGCCGAATTCGGAAAAAGCAGAGGTCAATTCTGAGATGGCAGCATCCTCTATGTCATCTGCAATGATATACCCCCATAATAAATGCTCGGGTATTCGATACATACGGTGGTGCTGAAAATCAATACCATTTTCCGTATTTAGAGTTACAACGTACCGGTCGGGCTGCACCTCGATCACCCCAGTATTAAAGACCGTCTTGCCAAGGTTGATCTCCAAGTTATACAAACCTTCATTAAGAGTACCGACCGTAACCAAGGCAGTAGCAGGAGCATAACCACTCTCGCAAAACTCTGGAGGCCCTACCTCATTGATCTCCAGCACGATACCAGCTTCATTCACGGAAAGTTCATTCTGGATAAGGGTATTTTTACAATCCTGCGCCTTAAGGGTTTCCAGCTCGAATTGTAAAAGGCGATCACTTCCCGAAAGATGCTGTTGTAGGTCCAGGACAAATTCCGTTTCAACATCTGCAACCACCTCCGGGTCTCCAAGAGAGGTCAGGTTACAAGCCCAGCAACTAATCACCAATCCAAGTACCGAAAAAGTCGTTTTGTACATCATCTCATTCAAATTTGCCCTTCTAAAAACAGAACGCTTAAATTTTTTTTTCGCTGCCAACCCATTTAAGTTCAAATTAAATAGGGGGATTCCGGTAACACGGCATCTATAAGAATGAGGGGTCCAGCTCGTAGACGGTTAAATGTACTCGGTCGATTTTTTGATATTTCGAAAAAACAAAAATTTACTTTCAAGCTGAAGCCAAGTCAATGGAAATTGCGTCCAATAAGATATTCTGGTTCTTAGCTTCAAATTCTCTTACACCCAACGGTCATTTTCCAGGGCCGGTAAAGTATACTTTATGATCGAACTTAAGGCCATTCGAAAATCTTACCGCACCGATTTCCACTCCCTGGAAGTATTAAAAGGAATAGACCTCCAAATCCGTTCAGGAGAGTTTGTATCTATTATGGGCTCTTCCGGTTCCGGGAAATCTACGCTTTTGAACCTATTGGGCTTATTGGACACCTACGACTCCGGGGAATACCAACTCGATGGGAATACCATGTACCAGCTTTCCCCGGCAAAGGCAGCCTACTACCGGAACCGGTTCATAGGGTTTGTGTTTCAATCCTTCAATCTCCTGCCCTTCAAATCCGCTTGGGAAAACGTAGCCCTTCCCCTTTATTATCAAAAGGTAGAAAGAAAGGAACGCTATCAAAAGGCCATGGCTTATTTGGAACGGGTGGGATTGGCAGATTGGGCCGAACACCTGCCCAATCAATTATCCGGCGGTCAACAACAACGGGTGGCAATTGCCCGGGCGCTCGTCACTCAACCCAAGGTGATCCTTGCCGATGAACCAACCGGAGCCCTGGACTCCAAGACCTCCAAAGAGGTCATGAAACTGTTTAAGGAAGTTCATATTGAAGGAATGACGCTCATTGTGGTAACCCACGAAGATGATATTGCCGCTCAAACGGAGCGCATCATCCGCCTAAAGGATGGCATGATCCAACCAAACGAAGAACCCACTGCAGCGACAAACAATCCTTCCAAATCTGAAAATCCGGCTTAGCATGTTCGATCTTGACAAATGGCAGGAAATTTTTGATTCGATCAGCCGACATAGGCTGCGGACCACTTTAACTGCCCTTGGTGTATTCTGGGGTATTTTCATGCTCGTTATCCTCTTGGGAGCTGGGAATGGCTTACAGAAAGGGGTGGAATACGAGTTTCGGGATGATGCCACCAACAGCATTTTTATTCGTCGGGGTAGAACCTCCGTCGAATTTAACGGTTTGCCAGAGGGGCGGCTTATCGAACTAAAGAACGATGACCTGGAATACCTGCAATCGGAATTCCCAGAGATCGAATACCTTACCGGCCGCTTTTACCTAAGTGGGGATCAAACAGTAGCTTACCAGGACCAGCGTCTTTCCTACCCTGTAAGGGCAGTCCACCCCGATCACCTTTACCTGGAGAACACCATTATCACCCATGGCCGCTTTCTCAACCAAAACGACCTGGATGACATTCGGAAGGTAGCTGTCATTGGCGATATTGTTCGACGTGACCTGTTCGCTGATCAGACAGGGATCGGCCAGGAGATCAGGATCGGTGGAGCCATTTACAAGGTAGTGGGTACCTACACCGATACCGGAGGAGAGAACGAAATGCGCATTATTTATATTCCTGTAACAACCGGTCAGAAAATATATGCCGCCTCAGGTAACCTGCACCAGATCATGTTCACCACGGGTGATCTCTCACTGGAACAATCCCAGGTTTTACAGGATGAAGTACGGGACATTCTCGCCGCCCGCCATCAGTTCGACCCGGCAGATACAAGAGCGCTGTGGATATTCAACCTGGCGGAAGAGGTGGGACAGTTCAATAACCTTTTCTTTGCAATCCGAACATTCATCTGGGTGGTCGGCATCGGAAGCATACTTGCGGGAGTAATTGGCGTCAGCAATATTATGTTGATCATAGTGAAGGATCGCACCCGGGAAATTGGCATCCGGAAAGCCCTTGGAGCAACTCCCCGGTCCATTGTTGCCATGATCGTACAGGAATCCATATTCATCACTGCTCTAGCGGGATACGCTGGCCTTGCCGCCGGGGTAGTTATTCTTGCTGCCATGTCGGCTTTGGAAGTGCAATACTTTCGTCACCCGGAGATCAATATCTGGGTAGGGCTGGCTGCTACCCTAGTTTTGGTCATTGCCGGGACCCTCGCCGGCTTGTTCCCGGCGATCAGAGCAGCTCAAATAGACCCTGTCTCCGCAATAAAAACCTAAAAAAGAGTACTGAAAAATCATGTTTGATCGAGACGTTTGGCAGGAGATTTTCGGTACCATCCGAAAGCATAAATTACGCACCGGTTTAACCGCCTTGGGCGTTTTTTGGGGGATCTTTATGCTCATTTTCGTAGTAGGGATGGGCAAAGGACTTCAAAACGGAGTATTCAGGGGGTTTGGCAACCAAGCCAAAAATGTTATGTTTACCTGGTCTTCCCGTACGACCAAACCCTACAAGGGGTTCCAGCCGGGCAGGGTTCCCCGGCTTCAGATCGAGGATATTTACGCCCTGAAAGAAAACATTGCAGAAATTGACCGTATTGCTCCGCGCCGATCCCTGAATGAAAGCCCCGTAACGGTGGGTGATCGTACTGAAAACCGGGAAATCCGCGGCGAATTCGGGGATATGATCAAAGTAGAAGCTTTAAAACTTTATAAAGGTCGTTATATCAATGAAAAAGATGTGGAGGACAGCCGTAAAGTAGCTATACTCGGCGATCGAACCCGGGAAATACTTTTCGGGGATAAAGAGGCTATCGGGCAAAATGTTCGAATTCGGGGGGTTCCTTTTCGCGTGGTTGGTATTTTTGGACCGGAACAAATCAAGCCCTGGACCGAAAGTGACCTGGAGGCAGTAGTCGTTCCCTTAACTACCCTGGACAGAACCTTTGGACAGGGGGGGCGCATCGACTATTTTGCCTGCTCTGCCAAACCATCCGTTTCGGTAAGTGCTATGGAACCAAAGGTCAAAGCCCTTTTGCGCCAGCGCCACAACGTGGCACCTGATGACCCCAGAGGCATAGGCAGTTTTAACCTGGAGGAGGAATTCAACAGCATTCAAAACCTCTTTAAAGGGATCAACGCCTTTTTATGGTTCGTCGGAATAGGTACACTCTTAGCCGGGATAGTCGGAGTGAGCAATATCATGCTAATCGTTGTAAAGGAGAGGACAAGGGAGATCGGTTTGAGAAAAGCCCTTGGAGCAACTCCCCGATCCATCATCAGTATGATACTGACCGAATCTATTTTCATAACGGCTCTTTCTGGTTACCTGGGTTTACTGGCCGGAGCCCTGGTGGTTGGAGGTATTGACTACTTCATGGTCGTCAATGATATTGAAAACGAAAACTTCTACCACCCCCAGGTAAACATGACCATTGGACTGGGTGCCATGTTGATCCTGATCATTGCCGGAGCTGCCGCAGGACTTATACCTGCCCTTCAGGCCGCAAATATTCAGCCGGTAAATGCCCTAAAGGATGAATAAACCTATCCAAACTATAAAAAACAATGGTTTAGCGGAAAGGGGCAACCTTATTATTTGGAAATGGCCTCTTTTCGACTCAGCTTTTTTGAACCTGAAATTTTACAAGTATGAATAAGGGATGTCTTTTTAGCCTGGGGGGGGGTTTAGTTCTGGCTACTATCGGGTTAGGTATTTATTTTTATCAGCAACGTCAGGTCAAACAGGAAAGCTTTGAAACAGAGCGCCCCGTCATTACGGATATCATTCGAAAAACAGTGGCAACGGGTTCTATTAAACCCCGGCTTGAAGTCATGATCAAACCCCAGGTCTCAGGAGTGGTAGATGAATTGTATGTAGAAGCTGGTGAGATCGTGGAGAAAGGTCAGCAACTGGCTCGTATCAAACTGGTTCCCAGTGAAGTCAATATTAATTCCGCTCAGTCGAACGTTGAACTGGCCCGTTTAGGTCTTCAGGAAGCAGAGCGAGAGTTGGAGCGTCAGCAAAAGCTGGCTCAAAGCAGCCTGGATATCCAGAGTGCAAAGTCCAACTTTGAGAATGCGCAGCGTGAAGAAGAACGGCAACGCCAATTATTCGAGGAAGGGGTGGTTTCCGAGCAGGATTACAACCGGTTCAAGCTTGACCTTGAGCTTCGAAAAGCTGAGTTCGAAAATGCCCGGGTCGTTTCCCAAAACGAATTGTCACGGTTCGAAACCCAGGTCGATATTCGAATCCAGGAGCTGGACGCAGCTATTAACAACCTGCAATTGTTGCGAGAGGGAGCTGCAGCAAATTCCCGGCAGATCGCCAATATCGTTACCTCCACGGTTGCCGGAATGGTGCTTGACGTCCCCGTAGAGGAAGGGACTTCTGTTATTGAACGCAATAATTTTAATGAGGGAACCAGTATCGCCATAGTTGCCGATATGGGGAACCTGATATTCGAAGGAAAAGTAGATGAGGCCGATGTGGGCAAACTAAAGGAGGGAATGCCCCTGGAACTGACTGTGGGAGCCATAGAAGGAGCCACCTTTCCCGCTACTCTGGAGTACATTTCCCCCAAGGGAGTCGAAGAAGAGGGGGCGGTCAAGTTCGAAGTTCGGGCCGCCATAGCTCCCCCGGAGGATGTATTCCTACGGGCTGGCTATAGTGCAAATGGTGATATCATTCTGGATCGTCGTTCAAAAGTTATTGCGATAAAAGAGCGGGATGTACTATTCGAAGAAGAAGAGGCCTTCGTTGAGGTAAAAACCGGTGAACGAAGCTTCGAAAAACGCCCCGTGGAATTAGGCCTATCTGACGGCTTGCAGGTAGAGATCGTCGCTGGTATCGATACAACCACAGAGGTACGCATACGCGGTCCCTTATAGTTCGAACCGGAACCACTAATTCCAGTTTGAACTATACATCATATGGTAAGTCGAAAGGTTCAAAAGGCAGGGTTTCATCCAGCATTTTGCGATAGGTCTGATGAATACGATCGGAGGGATCCCCGCCTAGCTTCCCGGTTGCGCTGACCATGGTTTTGTTATGTGCCCGGATAGTAGACATATAAACAGTATGGTACCGTTTTAAAAGTCTTTCGTTGTAGAGCCTGTCCACTAAAACAGCATAAACGCCTTTGCCCTGGAAATCCGGATGAACTCCCCAGGCAAGCCCTTTAGTGGTGATGGGCCTGGTAGTTTTGAGTTTATATAAGAACCAAGGAAGGCGGTACCAGGGCAGTCGGCCACGGCAACTTTTCAAGAATGGATTAATATCCGGTACAAATCCACCAAAGCCTACGGCCCTGTCCTCGTGATATACCCCAATAACCATTCCGGGGTCTAAAATAAGGCGGGCCTCTTTAAATAACTGGATGATGGGCTCTTCGGTTAGTGGTTTGAAGTAAGGGCTATGACTAAAAGCAGCATTATAAACATCCACAAAATCCCTAGCCATCTCCCTGGTAGAACTATCCTTCAATAATTTGCTGGTCAGGTTGTATCGTTTTCTGGAAATATCTGCGACCCTTTTGAATTTAGCACTGGGAACATCATGTGAGTCCTGACGAAAGGTAAGGATCTGTTCAAAAGCCTGAAAACCAAACTCTTCAAAAAAGGTACGGTAGTAGGGGGGATGATAATTCTCGTGGTAAAGCGGAGGAAATTCATAGCCCTTGACAAGCAGTCCCCAGAATTTATCCCGTTGCCCCAGATTGACTGGCGCATCCACTGCCTTTACGTCAAATTGACTTAACCATTCCAGCCCCTTTTCGAAAAGAGCAAAGGCATATGCTTTATTTTCTATACACTCGAAGTACCCCATTTGCCCGATGGGGTATTCGTGTTTTTCATTACGGTCGTGTTCAATAAAAGCAGCAATACGGCCTGCCGGCTGGTCATGCTCATCCAGTAAAACGAAACAACAGGCTTCACCATGAGCGAACCCTTTGTTCTCTGCAGGGTCAAAAACATTCCGAATATCCTTGTCTAAAGGCATAATATAGTGGGGTTCATTGGCGTAAACCCGCCTTAACACCTTGTGAAACTGCTTCCACCTTGCCGGTGAATCCACTTCCAGAATACGCATGGTACAAATTTTGAAGAGCCTGGCACAAAAGGACATATGCCAACTGTTGACAGTCTCCATGATCAAGATTGAGGGCAAACTTACATATTTACCGTTGATTTACAATTCGCGGATCTGCTCCAGCAGCCAATCCCGTGCAGGAAGCCGCTGTGCAGCTTGCACCTCTTTTGTCAGCCGTTCTTTTTGACTTTTATCATAAGGATTGATGCGAAGAAGGCGACGGGTAAGCCGGATAAGCTGCAGGTAAGGTTCCCGATGGTAGGTCAGCTCATCTTTCTTCCGGTTTATATAGGTCCGCGTACTTTCCAGTAGCGACTCCAGTAATTCCCAGGCTCCTTCTTCATAGTAGATCCTCAGCAGCAGCGTTCGGGCATTGAGCGTAATAATCAGGTTACTGGACTCGAACTGCTGAAGTAAAGTTTCGGCTTGTTCATAATCATTTTGATGAAAATAGACCTGTGCCAATGCATAGCGGATCGCACTACTCCGTTGGGCTTCTGGTAAATACTCTTTATACTCTTCTATAAAGTTATGGGCCCACTCATACTCCCCCAATCGAATAGCGTTAGCAGATATATTATAAAAAATATATTCATCAATGGTGTTATTATTTATAAGGACACCGCTTTCCAAAGCAGAGCGATACATGTCAAAGGCTTCCCGGATAAACTCTCGGGCGCCCCGGTTCATGCGGGAAATACTATAATTCAAGGCGGCAGCAAAAATTTCGAAACGTTCCGATTTCGGAAACAGATGCCCCTTTTCAATTATACATTCCTTAAGCCGGAAGTAATTTTCATCCGACTGCTCTGCAAGGGTCTTATACATATGGTAGTAAACCTCTGAGGAATGGCTTGCAGTAAAATTAACGGGAACCTTATCCTCCCTACCTTCCATCAAGGCGGGTAACAGGCCCAGGTCGATCTCCACGTTCTGAACTCCCCGAAGGGCAGCTGCCAGTGCGGCATACCGCAATTTGGCAGCCAAATAATGGGCGTCCAGGGCATCAGAAACTTGCTGAAGAGCTTCTGAAGTATTCTCTTTCTTAACCCCCCGGTACTTGAATTGTTCTTGTTTGATCTTCAGGTCATTTTGAAGGAACTCCAGATCCCTGAACGGGGAAACCTCCTGATTCTTTTCCAAGTCCCTGATCAAACGAGCATATTTTTTGTCGATCCCCCGTTCCCGGTAAATACATGCTAGTTGAAGCTTTACTTGAGTAGGTTCAGATCTTGCGGCCTGATACAAAAGGTAATCTTCAACCACCTTTTGTAAAAAATGGGCCGTCTGCCGCAATTGAGCATCCTCAAATTTTTCTCCGGGAAAAACCTTTTGAAAAATTTTCTCTTTGGTCAGGAATTTATCTTCCTCTAGACGGTTATAGGAAAAGAAGTATTCGAATAATTCCACAACATCATTGCGCTGGTTGTGGGCCGGAGAGTTCACCCATTTTCGCAGTTCCCGGACTTCCAAAGGGGAAAGCTTTTTCAAAATGGTAACCAACAGACTTTTTTTCAAAATAATTTAATTCAAAGCAGGTAAAAAAATCAACAAGGTAGAAATCTAAAATTATACTGATAATCAAAGCTTTAAAAAGGTAATTTGATTTATTTCTACAATAAATTTAAGCTAAAATCTCAACAAATCCCGTTTTTTGTCTTTGAATTTCCTTACCAATCAAAACATCTTTGTAATGTATTCAGCGAGCAAGTTTAAAAACAGAAAGCTGATGAATCATAATCAGAAAAAAATGACCGCCTCCCTGCTAGGGTATCTAAATACGCTGGTTTCAGTGGCGATGGCATTCTTTCTGGTCCTAAATACGGCTTCTACACAAGGGTGGGAGCGCATCTACGGAGACAACAAACGGGAGCAGTCCTGGTCTGTAGTAGAAGTTGAAGATAACGGTTTTTTGGTTGCAGGTTTCGGCGAAGCACTTGGAGGAGATGGAGACCTGGATGCTTATCTCTACCGGGTGGACATTGAAGGCAATGTGCTCTGGGATCGCTTTTACGATGAAGGAAATAATGCATTCATCAGAGCGATAGTAAAAACAGCAGATGACCATTATCTGCTGGCTGGCAGCATTCAAGCTGAAGCCGGTGCACCTGAAAACGCTTATCTGATAAAAGTAAATGGACAAGGCGAACCGATTTGGAGTCGTCAATATACTGATACGCTCTTTGAAAGACTGAATGACATTGATCTGCTCCCTGATGGAGGCTTTATTGCAGTGGGGCAGCAAGCTGAAACGCTGGGCACTGAAAGTGACGTTCTGGTCATGCGTTTCGAAGAGGATGGGCAACTAGCCTGGGAAGTAACCCTGGGTACCGAGAAAACAGACGAGGGAAATGGAATCGTAGCTCTGGAAGATGGAGGATCAGCTTTGGTATCCAACAGTAAAAACGACCAGGGAATCGGAAACGATATTCTCGTTCACCGATTGAATGTAGATGGCTCTGTAGATTGGGAGCGAAGAATAGCTAATGCCTTCTTGGAAGAAGGGTCTGATATCTTACAAACCCAGGACGGCGGCTTTGCAATTGCTGGTCTGATTAATAATAATACAGATCTTTACATCCTTAAATTCAGCGCTGAGGGCGATTACCGCTGGGCAGAGGCTATTGGTAGTCCGGGAATTGAAGAAGGGGGCAACGCCCTAACAGAGATGGCTAATGGTGACCTTGTAGCTGCAGGTTTTATTGTAGATGACGGTCCAACTTTGAACTCCGACGTATTCCTCACCAGAATGACAGCCGAGGGAGAGGTGCTTTGGGAAAAGAGGATTGGTAATCAATCCTTGCTCTACGATGCCCGCGAGGTGATCAATGTTTCAGATGGAGGAATACTAATTACTGGATATACTGGATTGATCCAGCCGATTGCAAATAATTCCTTCCTGATCAAAACAGATGGGAACGGCAATTTGATCTCCAATGTCATTCATGGTTCGGTTTTCGCCACAGAAGCTGGTATTTGTGACTTTTCGGGGAGTGAACGTCTACTAGATAACTGGATGGTTCGGGCCAAAAAAGATGGACAGATAATTTTTTCGAATACAGATCGCGACGGAAACTACTCGATTGGTGTAGACACCGGAACGTATCAAATAGATCTTCTCCCGGCAAACAGTTACTGGGAGCCATGCTTGAAAGGTGGGCTGGAAGTTTCGATGACTTCTTTCTACGATAGTAGCAGAGTAGACCTAGGTGCATCTGCAAAGGTAGATTGTCCCTGGCTGGAAGTAGAGATCAGTGCTCCTACCCTAGCCATTTGCAGCGAGGTAGTTTATACGATTGACTACCGAAATGCAGGGGCTTCGGATGCGGAAGAAACAAGTATTGAGGTGACCTTGGACGAGGAGCTAAGTTTGCTGAAAGCAGATCTGCCTCACACCCTTGATCAGGATGGAAACATTAAATTCCAACTAGGACTACTGGAAGCGGGGGCTTCAGGGCGATTCACTTTCACAGCTCAAATGGCTTGTGAAGGGATCACGATAGGGCAGGCGGCCCTGGTTAGGGCACGCATACAGCCTGATTCCTTTTGCCTCATCCCTGACAGCCAATGGGATGGAGCTGACCTAGAGGTTATCGGAGCTTGCGAAGGTGACTCCGTAGTGTTTACCCTTCGAAATGTAGGGGTTGAAATAACAGATGAGCCGGTTCAGTCGGTAATTGTGCAGGACATTATCATTTTAAATGAAGACTCCCTGCTACTAGCTCCAGGTGAGGAAATTGAATTCCGATTTCCTGCAACCGGAGACACCTACCGCTTTATAATTGAAGAATCTGAAGGGCACCCTTTTTCCGACTATGCTTCAGCGGCAGTCGAAGGTTGTTCTCAAGACGGAGTGTTTTCCGTCGGAATATATACCATGTTTCCTGAAGATGATCAGGAACCTACAGTTGCCATAAATGTGCAAGAGGTATCTGGCTCTGTGCTGCCTGTCGAGATGAGAGGCTATCCCAAAGGCTACAAAGAAGAAGTTATTGCAGCCGAAACCGATTTAACATACAAGGTACTTTTTACCCTTGAAAGCACAGACACGATTGGTCGCCTGATTATACGCGACACTCTGCCAACGCATCTTGATGTAACGAGTGTAAAACCCGGGCCGAGTAATCTGCCCTATCAGTTGGAGGTCTTTAGTTCAGGAATTCTAAAATTCACCTTCGACGATTTACGCCAGCTACTCCAAGACAGCACAGGCCAGGTTATCTTCAAACTAGGGCACGTAAGTTATACAGTATCTCAGCAGCCTGACATTGAATACGGCACGATCATTGACAATTACGCCTGGTTATACTTTGATTACCAGGAGCCAGTACAAACCAATATTGTACGCAGGCGGGTAGAGGAATTCCCGGGCTTCATCGATATCGTAAATGATGTTTTTGATACGCCTAGATCCCAAAACCGATTAACCTTATATCCGAACCCATTTAAAGAAATGGTCACCTTCGAACTGGAGGGCGGAAATGTTGAAACGAATTTATTGTTCTCTATTTATGACTTGAGCGGAAAAAGAATCTTGCAACGGCAGGTTTCTGGCCCCCGCTTCCAGCTGCACCGCATGGATTTACCGGCAAACGGAATTTACATTTATCAGCTTCAAATAGCTGAAGGGCAACAACTTATCAATTCCGGTAAACTAGTGCTCGCACAATAGTCATAATCCCATAAACTTGAAGGGTTCCCTGCAGTTTTTTCATTCTGCGGGGAGCCCCTAAGCAAACCAAGGTGTTAAACATTTGTAAAACCCAGTAAAAAAACAATTACAGAGCTAGAAACTCTGTTAAAGATTTTAGGTCGTCTTATTTTTCATGAGATTATGATTTGTTATTAGCATGAGGCCGCACGAAAGTGCGGCTTTTTTTTGTCATAACCTCCCTGCAAAAATAAAGAAACTTGTTCAAATTAAAAAACATCCCATATGTTTAAAACTCTGCACTTCCTGGAGTACGGGGGAAAGGAATAACATCACGAATGTTGGTCATCCCGGTCACAAACTGGACCATGCGTTCGAAACCCAAGCCAAAGCCCGAGTGAGGAGCTCCTCCAAATTTTCTCAACTCTAGGTACCACCACATTTCCTCTTGAGGTATACCGAAGTCTTTCATTCTGCTTAATAGCACTTCCAGGCGCTCCTCCCTTTGGGAGCCCCCAATCACTTCACCTATCCCCGGGAACAGTACATCCATCGCAGCCACAGTATTCTCCTGCTCATTTAGCCGCATATAAAAAGCTTTGATCGCTGCGGGATAATCCCGGACAATAACCGGCTTTTTGAAATGTTTTTCCACTAACCAACGCTCATGCTCCGCCTGCAGGTCCTTACCCCATTCTAGTTCGTATTCAAACTTCCCTTTTTTATAGGGCTTCGAATTTTGAAGCAACCGGATCGCCTCGCTGTAAGTGATCCGTTCAAATTCATTATCTACCACAAAGCGAAGGGTTTCGATCAGCCCCATAGGACGCCGGTCCTCCATTTTCATATTCTTCTCCAGGTCCTGTATTCGTTTATCCAATACCTGCAGATCATCCGGATAGTGCTCCAACACATAGTTGATCAGGTATTTGGTAAAGGCCTCTGCCAGATCCATATTATCGAAAATATCGAAGAAAGCCACCTCTGGCTCGATCATCCAAAACTCTGCCAGGTGGCGGCTGGTGTTAGAATTTTCTGCCCGGAAGGTAGGTCCGAAGGTGTAAACCTTACCAAGGGCCAGTGCTCCGATCTCTGCTTGTAACTGCCCTGATACCGTCAGATTCGTTGGGTGTGCAAAAAAATCCTGACTATAATCCACCTTCCCATCCTCTGTTTTTGGAGGGTTAGAAGGATCCAGAGTGGTTACCCGAAACATTTCTCCCGCACCTTCAGCATCACTTGCCGTGATAATGGGACTGTGCAGGTAGTAATAGCCATTTTCGTGAAAAAAGGAATGAACGGCATAGGACAATGCATGCCTAATCCTGAAAACAGCACTCAGAGTGTTGGTTCGCATGCGGAAATGGGCCTTCTCCCGGAGGAATTCCATGGTCTGCCGTTTTGGTTGCAAGGAATAAGTGGAAAGGTCCGTTCCTCCAATGATCTCTACCTCATCGGCAAGTATTTCCACCGCCTGCCCAGCTCCCTGAGACTCAACAAGCTTTCCGGTCGCAGCAACACAGGCATGAAAGCCGATCTGCCGGATAATGGCCTCATCAATCTTATTTTCATCTACAACCACCTGTAGATTGTTAATGGTAGATCCATCATTAAGTGCGATAAAGCGATTGTTTCGAAAGGCCCGCACCCAACCGGCAACTTTTACCGTTTCACCTACTTTCGGAGCCTTTAAAATACCTGCAACTTCCGTACGTTTCATTTCCTTTGTTTTCAAACTTCACAAAAAAGAGATAAGAAGGAGGTGTCCTCCTATCGCAGCGCGAAATTAAGGGAATTTTCAAAAGTAGTTGGCAACAGGCTTCTTCTCTTTATAACCCGGACAGAACTTATCGGACCGGACTGTCCCCAATAAGTCTAAACCCTTACATTAGGACGTATCTGCCCCAGTAGTTAAAAGCAGGACCAATACAAAGACGAACGGAATACTAATTCCTTTCTGAAAGTTCTTGATAAGCGGCCTGTATACTTCGTTCGATTCCGCGACCGGTATAATCTGCAGCTCCCGGGATCACTTCCAACCCTTGTGAGGCTTCCGCTTCTGTTTTACCCTCCTGATATGCCTTAGTTGCGTATTCCAAAAGATGTTCCAGGTAATTTTGCATAGCCTTGAGGTCTTCTTTATCTCCAGTAACCTCATAGCCGTTTCCGGCATGTCCAAAAATGAATAAGGTATCATCGTCTAATGTTTCGAAAATAGTATCAATAACTCTTATCCAATTCTCTATACTGGCTCCAGATGACTTGTCAATGTAGGGAAAACGACGATTGAACATCAGGTCACCCACGTGAGCCACATTGGCATTTTCGAAGTGGATCACAGCATCTCCATTGGTATGGGCAGCTCCAAAGTAGTGCAGGCTAATGGTTTCGTCACCCACCTTTTGGTTCCATTTATCTTTAAAGGTAGTGTCGGGGTACATTTGTCCTACCTCGTTGTCCCGTTCTTTAGCCACCCGTATTTGATTCGCCTTTGAATTTTCATGGGCAACAAGCTGTTGCACAATTCCTTTAAAGGCAATATTGCCTCCGCTGTGATCCCCATGGTGATGCGTATTGATCAGCAAGTCAACCTGCTTAGCAGACCTTTCTTTTAACTGCGTGATCAGGTTTTGAGATTGCTCCGGGAATTGGGTATCCACTACCGCTACTCCGTTTTTCTGAAGCAACCATCCAATGGTACCGCCCCGGTCGGTATAAATCCCCACATTACCGCGCAACGGTTTGAAATTAGCGGGTTCAGGGAATAGCCACCGGTATTCTGGAAAGAGGAGCAAGCCTCCCGCTATGGAGGAGGATTTCAGGAAATGTCTTCTTTGCATACTATTCGAATTGAAAGGTGATTAAAGGCAATTTGACATCAGCTTAGGAAGCGCTGCTTTAGTTCGGGAGTGGGCAACCAACAGGTTTCCTTTTTACCAAACCAGCGGTAGCGGTTTCGCGCAACCCAATCATAGAGGTAATTTCGAATTCCTTTAGGAAGGAGGTAGCCGACCAATGCAAGTTTCCAGACTCCACCCAGGCGTCTGGCAATTTCAAGGGGAACATCCGAGCGGGTAAAAATTTGGGGCGGGGCATAAAGGATAACCGTGTTGAGCCCTACCGTATCCAGGCCTGCCTTTCGTCGAACTTCCAAACCGAATTCCGATTGAAGAGAAGCAAATTGGAACTTTCCTCCGGGGTCCAGCTTTATTATAGTTTGCACAAAGCCGCTGCAAAGGTTGCAAACACCATCAAAGAGGATCACTGGTTTATCTACTGTTCCCGAATACTCCATAATTTGGTAACAAATACTGGAAAAAAGTGTTCCGAGCGCTTTCCAGGCTACTGGAACAGCCGCTCATAAAGTTCTATCATTTTTCCCAGCGGATGGATATGGATAGCATAGCGTTTAGTATCCAGGCCCTTGAGGTTATATTTAGATATGAAGATATGTTTAAACCCCAAACGATCGGCCTCCTGAATCCTTTGTTCGATCCGGTTTACCGCCCGGATCTCACCGGACAGGCCAACCTCCCCGGCAAAACAGGTATCCGTGGGAACAGCCACATCCTCCAATGATGAGATCAAAGCACTGACAATAGCCAGGTCAATGGCCGGATCATCTACCCGAATTCCCCCCGCAATATTTAGAAAGGCATCATTTTGACCAAATGGGAAACCACCTCGCTTTTCAAGCACTGCCAATAACATACTCAGCCGACGCAGGTCAAACCCGGTAGCAGAACGTTGCGGAGTACCATAAACAGCCGTACTCACCAGGGCTTGCGCCTCTATCAACATGGGTCGCATACCTTCCATGGTGGCGCAAACTGCCGAACCACTAAGGTCTTCATCTTTTTGAGAAAGTAAAAGCTCACTAGGGTTACTGACTTCTCTGAGGCCATTCGCCTGCATTTCATAGATCCCCATTTCATCGGTAGAGCCAAACCGGTTCTTAATGGTCCGAAGGATTCGATAAGTGTAATTTCGATCGCCCTCAAATTGTAAAACGGCATCTACGATATGTTCCAGCAATTTGGGGCCGGCAATGGCTCCATCCTTTGTGATATGGCCAATCAGGAAAACAGGAATATTGGTACTCTTAGCAAATCGTTGCAACTCTCCGGCAGATTCTCTCACCTGACTGATACTCCCGGGCATGGAATCGATATAAGGGGAGGCCAGGGTTTGAATGGAATCAATAATCACCAGTTGAGGTTGGAGCTGATCGGCATGGGTTGTGATCCGGCTAACATTGGTCTCTGTAAGAATAAAACAGTCCGATTGTTTATTCGAAACCCGGTCAGCCCGCATTTTGATCTGTTCCTCACTTTCTTCTCCAGAAATATACAGCACCCTGGCCTTTAGCCCCAAAGCCACCTGTAGTAACAAAGTAGACTTCCCAATACCGGGCTGGCCCCCGATCAGGACCAGGGAGCCTGGAACGATTCCTCCTCCAAGAACCCGGTTCAGTTCTTCATCCGGAGTAACCAGCCTGCGAATGGCTCCTGCCTGGATATCCGGTAATGCCACCGGTCTGGGTCCCTTTCCGTGCTCGCCTTTTTTCGACCAGCTACCTCGGGCAGCCTCCTTCGGGGTCTCCCGTGTGATCACATCTTCCTGGTAGGTATTCCATTCTCCACAGGCATTACACTTCCCCATCCATTTAGGGGAGGTGGCACCGCAGTTCGAACAAATAAATACTTTTTTGACCTTTGCCAATACTTATCATTTTTCACTCCTGAATAAAATCAACCAAAACCGGGATCAAGCCGGGATGCAAGGGCAAATCCTGCCTGCTGTAGGATCCCAGGTTTTCCTTGGGATCCTCAGAAACCTTTCGAAGCACATGATTCATCTCATCGATGATCGCCAGTTGCCCTTCGGGTTGAGCCCTGGCTAACAACTCAGCGTCCTCCTCCGTAACCTGAAGGTCAGTAGATCCTTGAATGATCAATACTGGTACATCCAATTTCGAAATGGCTTCTTTGGGGTCATATTTAAACCAGGAGATCAGGTAGGGTTGAACACTTGGCCGAAACAGTTTCCCCAAACTTAAATCTACTTTTTTCACCTCGTATCCAGCCACCAGGCTATCAATAATTGGTTCTGCCATTTCCAGTACCAGAGGAGAGCCATAATAGGTATTTTTACCAAGCTGTTCCTTCAATAAGACGTCAGCCCGGCGCCCCGGCCCGGCAAGGGAAATAAAGCCGGCCACTTTTTCCTCTATGCCGGCTAAATTGGCGATCAAGGCGCCCTCACTATGTCCAAGAATAAAGATTTGGCTGAAGATGCCTTTTTTCTGTTGTTGCTTTAAAAGTTTTATCCAGCCCACCGCATCTTCAATATAGGTTTCAAAACGCAGATCTTTCTCGGCCGGCCCTACCTCCACACTGGCTGCTACCCCTCGCTTATCGTAACGAAGGGTGGCAATTCCGCGTAGGGTCAGGGAGTCTGCGAGCAATTTCAAGGCGTCGTTCTTGACGTAATAACTATTGCCGTCCCGGTCAGTGGGCCCTGAGCCTGATATGATCAAAACGACAGGAGCCGGGGCGCCGGCCTCCGGCATGGTAATTGTTCCATTAATCACTCCGGAGGCTGTTTCGAGCCCTACTTCTTCTGATTGTTGTGCATTAGAGGTCATCCCCCAAAGGAAAAGCAGCGGAAGCAAATAAATACGCATTTGAAAATTGTTTTACAAATATAAATATACTACAAATTATTTTAAACGCTTACAGTCCAAACCTTGTCCTTGTCCGTTAAGCTCCTTATTTTTCCCAAAATTTGCACCTTATGCCGCGCTTTTCTTTTCTAGCGATCATCCTGCTAACCACTGTAGCCTGTTCTAAAAAGATCCAACCGGATCGTTCTCAGTTCAGGCGGGACGGCGAGGCAGCTCCCACTGTAGACCTAAAAGCCTATAAATCCGTTCAAACCCGAAAAGGACAAGACCCACAAACTGCTGTTGCCCTTTCTATTACAGGTGGAGGGCACCGGGCTGCCAACTTTGGGGTTGGAGTAATGCTTGGCCTTGAGCAATTGAAGCTCTCCTCTGGTCGGAATGCCCTGGAAGAAATTGACTACCTGTCCACTGTTTCAGGGGGCGGGTTTGCGGGTGGTGCTTATATTCGAGCGAAATACGAACATCAATATTACCAACGCCAGGAACCTTTCTTGTTCCGAAAGTACGTAGAAGAAAGTATAGCTGACGCCTTAACCGCGGATTTTGCCTGGCCCATATTCATAAATAGTTTAAATCCCCTTTTATTATTCACTCCAATTGACGATGGGGATGTGTTAGAAAAAAAGATCGACGACTTTGTGTTGGGCTACAAGGCTCGAAATATTGAAAAAAAAGGAGCGGAAAGCATCCAACTGGGGGATATGTTTAGGCCCTTTGGCTCAGACAAACCGGTAACCCTTCCCTATCACATTACCAACAGTTCTACAGTTACAACCTTGAGTATTTTTCCTTTTACCCCTGATATTTTGGATACTTATAAAATAAACGGTTATTCTCACCGCAAAAAGCGCAACTATTTCGATGAGAACTGGGATGCCTACCAGGTTCCCCTTTCCGTTGGTATTAAAGCCAGTGGAAGCTTTCCGGTACTGATCTCCAATTCTACCCTTCGGAGTGCATTTAGTCTTGAACGCCCCTTTCTGCACCTTATGGATGGCGCCATGACCGATAATTTTGGTTTTTATACGGCTGCAAACCTCCTACAGCAAGAAAAAGCTGCTCGGCGGGTTCTCCTGTTGGTGGATGCAGAGGCAGGGGTAAATCTGTACACTTTCAGAAAAAATGAAGGCTCCGTAAAATCCTGGAATGTAGCTGGAAGCCTTCCCGCCAGTGGGCTAAGCGCAAGGCGATCTGTACTGCTTCGGGAAATAGAGGTGCTGGAAAGGGAAGTAGATATCCAAACGGTCATACTGGGATTCAACACGCTGATCGAGGGCAATGACGCCCCCTATCCAAAGGTCATAAAACCGAAGGAAGCCTTCCCCTACCTCATCAATAAAATGAACAATGAACAGGAAAGTCTGGAGGAAAGTGAACGTCAAATGTTGTACGAGATCCTTTCAAATATCGGTACAAAATACACTATGAAGGACCATGAACAGGAGTTGCTTTTTCTGGCGGGCCAGTTGATCGTAAAGCTCCGGGAACCAGCAATACGTGCAGCTTTAGAAAGGAACTAGTAGGCTACCCGGTCAAAAATATGCTGAAGAAGGTTTTCTGCCGTACGCTCGTTACCCATGAGGTCCCGAAGGGTAATCCCTGAAAGAATGTTATCGACGGCAGCCTGAACTACCCTCCATAGCGATCGAACGGAGCAATTGACGGAATTTACACAGATATTTTCACTGCCGGTATGGTTCTGACAAAAGGACGACTCAAACAACGGACCGTCTAAGGCACGCATAACCTCGTGCATATAGATATTCTCTGGTGGACGGGTTAACGCATAACCACCTTTTGGACCGCGAGTGCTATCTATCAAACCCGCCAAACGAAGAGAACGGGTAACTTTTGCCGCATAGCTGTTCGAAATACCCTCAACCTGACTGAGTTGGGCAATGGTAATACCATCTTGACTCTCTTCTTTGGCAATGCGCAATAAAAGGCGCAGTCCGTATTCATCTTGAGCTGTAATTTTCATTGATTACTCGCTTGTGCTTTATTAGAAAAGGAAGGCCGTTCAGGGGCTTTCCATTTTTCCTGTTAAACCTGGTCCACTTTCCAGATCTTTTAAAACATATCCAGGGCAAACCGGGCCTCTTCGCTCATCATTTCTTTATTCCACGGGGGGTCGAAAACAACCTGCATGTCCACATCCGTTACCCCTTCCACCATGGCTACCTTTTCCTGTACCTCCATAGGCAAGGAGTCTGCCACCGGACACATTGGAGTAGTCAGCGTCATGACCAAATTCACCCTACCATCGTCTTTTATTTCTATCTGGTAAATCAAGCCCAGTTCATAAATATCCGCTGGGATCTCCGGATCATACACCGTTTTGATCTGATCTATGATCTTAACCTCTAAAGCTGCTTTATCCATGGAGAATACTCTTTGAAATTTGACTGGTTACTTTACGGTAAAAACAAACTGAACAGGCCTTCAAAAATGGATCTACCTGCGCGGAGAAACCATTAATTATCACCTAACTTTCTGACCGGCTTGCCAAAGCCAGGCCATATAGTTTCAACTGCTTTACCATGCTGCGCAGTCCATTCGAACGATTGGGGGAAAGGTGCTCGTGCAAACCGATCTTTTCAATGAAATAAAGATCTGCATCCGCAATGGCCCTGGGTGATTGATTATTCAATACCCGCACCAGCAAAGCAATAATACCTTTAGTAATTACAGCATCGCTTTCTGCCGTAAACGCCACCTTATCATCATCCAACTCAGCATGCAACCAGACCTGACTTTGGCAGCCTTTGATCAGATGCTGTTCATCTTTAAACTTTCCATCGATCAGTGGAAGCTGCTTCCCCAGGTCTATGATATATTCATACTTTTCCATCCAGTCTCCAAAAAGACCGAACTCGTCAATGATCTCGTTCTGTGTAGTATTGATGTCTGCCATTAGTCTATTTTGGCATTAAACTAACATTTTTGCTGCCTTGCGTACGCCCTCCACCAGCCGGTCTACATCCTCGCGATTATTATATAAGGCGAAAGAGGCCCGTACGGTACCAGGAATCTCGTAGCGATCCATCAAAGGTTGTGTACAATGATGGCCGGTTCGAACCGCAATACCCATTTTATCGAGCAGCGTCCCCAGGTCAAATGGATGCGTTCCGTCTACCAGAAATGAGATCACACTCGCTTTTTGCGCTGCCGTACCTATGATCCTTAGGCCTTCGATCGTCAATAATTGCTCCGTAGCGTAATCCAGCAGATCTTTTTCGTGTGCACCTATAATTCTGTAACCGATCCTTTCAATGTACTCCATTGCCGCCCCTAAGCCTATGGTACCGGAAATGTTGGGCGTTCCAGCTTCGAACTTAAAGGGCAGTTCGTTGAAAGTGGTTTTTTCGAAAGTAACCTGCTTGATCATTTCACCACCCCCGTGGTAGGGCGGCATAGCTTCTAGCCATTTTTCCTTACCATACAATATTCCGATCCCTGTTGGCCCGAAGATCTTGTGTCCGGAAAACACATAAAAATCAGCATCCAGTTCCTGAACATCGACAGGCATATGAGGAACAGCCTGTGCACCATCGACCAGAACTACAGCCCCTGCTTCATGCGCTTTGGCGATCATTTCCTTCACCGGGTTGATCGTTCCCAGGGTGTTGGAAACGTGAACTATGGCCGCCAGCTTTGTACGCTCGGTCAACAGTTGTTCGAAGGCACCGGGTTCCAGCTCTCCTTCATTTGTTACCGGAATAACCTTTAAGACCGCTCCGGTTTCCTCTGCGATCAATTGCCAGGGTACAATGTTTGAATGATGCTCCATAGCGGAGATCAGTATCTCATCTCCTTTTTCAAAGAATTTCTTTCCAAAGGAAGAAGCCACAAGGTTGATACCTTCTGTGGTACCACGTACAAAGAGCACCTCCCTGGTCGAACCCGCATGAATAAACCGCCGGGCAACCTCCCGGGCATTTTCATGAGCATCAGTAGCCTCCTGACTCAGGGCGTAGATTCCGCGATGAACATTCGCATTTTGTTTGCGATAGTAATAATCAAGAGCTTCCAGAACAGCCTCCGGTTTTTGACTGGAAGCAGCGCTATCCAGAAAAACGATGGGCCTGCCATTCATTTGTCCCTTAAGTAAGGGAAACTCATTCCTTATTTCATCAATCGTTAAGGCCGTTATCGGCGCTGTATTCACTTGCATTTTATTCCTCGAATTTTTGCTGCGAAAGTTCCTCTGCCAAAGGTCGTAAACCATCCATGGGGATGTTGTCCAACACTTCCAGGAGGAAGGCCATTTGTAGCATTTCCCGGGCCTGCTTTTCCTTAATACCTCTTGATTTCAAATAGAACATGGAACCTTCGTCCAGTTGGCCTATAGTAGCTCCGTGGCTGCATCGGACATCATCAGCAAAGATTTCCAACTGTGGTTTACTGTTCATTAAAGCGGTTTCCGATAAGACCAGGCTGCTGTTCTGTTGAAAAGCATTGGTTTTTTGTGCATCCTTGCGGACCATTACCTTGCCGTTGAAAACCCCTTTTGCGTTATCGTCCAAAATGGTTTTGTACAATTCATTACTCTGGCAGTTTGGGATAGCGTGATCGATAAAAGTCTGGTTATCAATATGCTGATCTCCTTTTGCAAGGATACCGCCATAAAAGTTAGTCAGCACATTTTCCCCCCGGTGAATAGCACTCAGGTTGTTGCGAACCAGTTTGCCGCCCAAATCCAGCGAAAAATTAGTATACACGCTATCTCGTTCCTGCAGTACAGTCGTATTATTTACCTGGTAGGCATTGGAGGTCTCCAATTGGAACTTAACATGTTGTAAATGCGCGTTCTGGCTCAATTCAAAATGATTAAGCACATTCGAAAAATAGGCCCCGTCCTGTACCTTTCGACCGTAATGGCTTTCCACCAGCCGGAGTTGTGCACTTTTTTCCAGAAAGACCAACACCTGCGGGTGTTGGGCAAAAGCTCCCGATTCGGTAGTGTTGATGTAGAGTAAGTGGATAGGCCGGTCAACTACGACATTCGAAGGAACATAAATGAAGGCCCCACCTTTTCCAAAGGCTGTATTTAAAACCTTAAAGGAATTACCGGACTCCTCCATGGTGGTCCCCAGGAAGTGTTGAACTTTCTTTTGGTGCTCGGGATGGTCAAGGGCATTTTGAAGATTACTTACCACTACACCATCGGGCAAGCCCGCAAGGGTTGATAAATCCGGGTTCCAATTCCCATTAACAAAAGTTAGACGAAAGGCCTCTACCTCCTTTAAGAAGTACGGTTCTGCTTCCGAAAGCGCTAACTCCTCAGAAGCTGCACTACGATAGTCTTCGGCAAGCAGACTATTGAAATTAGTGTATTTATAATCTTCATCCCTACGAGTTGGGAAACGCATTTCCTCCAGTCGACTTATGGCTGCACGCCTCAATTCATGAATGGGGTGTACTTTTTGTCCATTAAGATGCTGTTCGAAATTCTGGAAAAGTCCCCGGAACTTCTCAATATATTTATCCGGTGTATTATTGGACATAGTTGGTTTTTCTTTTTGGTTAGACCGCTAAGGCAGCTATTTCTTCTTTGATCCAGTCATAGCCCTTTTCCTCCAGTTGCAAGGCAAGGGTTTTATCTCCTGACTTGACGATCCGGCCATTGTAGATGACGTGGACGAAGTCGGGTTCAATGTAATTCAACAGGCGTTGATAGTGGGTTACAATGACGAAGGAGCGCTCTGGACTACGCATTTTATTAACAGCATCAGCTACAATGCGCAGGGCATCGATATCCAATCCGGAATCTGTTTCATCCAGTATAGCGAGTTTAGGTTCCAGCAGAGCCATCTGCAGCATTTCGTTGCGCTTTTTTTCTCCACCGGAAAAACCTTCATTCAAGGAACGGCGCAAAAAACTTTCGTCCAGGCCGAGGTCTTTCACCCGTTCGCGCAGCAGTTTCAGCATTTGGGGAGCAGAAAGTGCTTCTTTACCCTGAGTTTCCCGGGCTGCATTAATGATGTTTTTAAGAAACGAGGCATTGTTTACGCCAGGGATCTCTATGGGATACTGAAAAGCCAGAAAAATTCCCGCAAGGGCACGCTCGTCTACTTCCCATTCCAATAGGTCTTGCCCCATAAAATCAATACTTCCTTCTGTTACTTCATATTCTTCGCGGCCAGCCAGCACATTGGCCAATGTGCTCTTTCCCGACCCATTGGGTCCCATAATGGCATGAACCTCTCCTGGGTTGACTTGCAGATCAACTCCTTTTAAAATAGCATTTTCCTCAACGGAGGCGTGCAGGTTCTTTATCGTTAGCATATTCGACTTTTTTCGAAAGGATGGCTTCCCATCCTCTATTCTGTTTTTGAATGTTTTTTATCCGACGCTACCTTCCAAGGTAATAGCCAGCAGTTTTTGCGCTTCTGCAGCAAACTCCATGGGCAGCTCATTAAAGACTTCCTTTACATAACCGCTTACGATCATGTTGATAGCATCCTCTTCACTCAACCCTCGTTGCATGAGATAGAACAACTGATCTTCACCAATTTTTGAGGTGGTAGCCTCGTGCTCTACCCTTGCAGAATTATTGGACACTTCCAGGTAAGGGAAGGTATGTGCGCCGCATTTGTCCCCCATCAGTAATGAATCGCAGACAGAGAAATTATGCGCGTTCTCCGCACGCTTTCCGACCTTTACCAATCCACGGTAAGAGTTATTACTGTAGCCTGCAGAAATACCTTTGGAAATAATGGTACTCTTGGTATTTTTCCCGATATGGATCATTTTAGTGCCCGTATCGGCTTGTTGTTTGTTGTTAGTTACGGCAACAGAGTAGAACTCGCCTACCGAGTCATCGCCCTTCAACACACAACTAGGGTATTTCCAGGTAATGGAAGAACCCGTTTCAACCTGGGTCCAGGTAATCTTTGAACGCTTTCCAGCACACAGTCCGCGCTTAGTCACAAAATTGTAGATACCACCTTTCCCGTCCTTGTCACCAGGGTACCAGTTTTGAACAGTTGAATATTTAACGGTGGCATCGTCCAGAGCGACGAGCTCCACTACAGCAGCATGCAACTGATTTTCGTCTCGCATTGGTGCCGTACACCCTTCCAGATAGCTAACCGAAGCACCCTCTTCGGCGATTACAAGGGTACGTTCGAACTGCCCGGTATCCCGTTCGTTGATCCGGAAGTAGGTGGACAACTCCATTGGGCATTTGACGCCTTTCGGAACAAAGACGAAGGAGCCATCGCTAAAGACCGCTGAATTTAAGGCTGCGTAATAATTATCGGTATAGGGGACTACGCTACCGAGATATTTTTTTACCAGCCCTGGGTGTTCCTGAACCGCTTCACTGAAGGAGCAGAAAATTATACCTAGCTCTGATAGTTTCTCCTTGTAAGTCGTTTTTACAGATACACTATCAAAAACAGCATCCACCGCAACACCTGCCAACATTTTTTGCTCTTCCAATGGTATACCCAATCTGTTGAAAGTTTCCAGCAATTCCGGGTCTACTTCATCCAAACTCTCCAGTTGAGGTTTTTTCTTGGGAGCAGAATAATAATAGATGTCCTGCAGATCAACAGGCGGATACTCCACATTGGGCCATTTAGGCTCCGTCATGGTTAGAAAGTGGCGAAAGGCTTTTAAACGCCATTCCAGCACAAATTCGGGTTCGTTTTTCTTAGCAGAAATTCGGCGAACAGTATCCTCATTCAACCCCTTGGGGATCTTATCGGATTCCACATTACTGGAAAAGCCAAACTTGTAGTCCGATCGGGTATGCTGTTCCAGCGTTTGCATTGAATCACTCATAGGGAATTTTTTATTGATTTTTTCGCCCGTGGCGATGTGGTTCGAAAATATGGCTACCTGAACACGTATTTAGCACCAGTTTAAATAAAGAGCTGTAATTTATACAAAAAAGTACAAATAAGGTTTAGACCCATTATGACTAATTTTTTTCTCCATTGAAATAGTAGGCAAAATGCAGGATACTTCCCTTTGAGTCCGAAACGCACTTCGGGGGGAAAGGTTGGTCAGAATAATGCAATTCTCCTGCTGCGTCTATCTATGTATCTGCCTTGAAGTGCAATAACAGGCGTTCGGTAGCCTTTTTCCCTACCAGCTCCATCAGCTCAGCGGCGGAGGCCTCCTCAATTTTTTTGACAGACCCGAAATGGGTCAACAACTTTTGAGCGGTCTTTTCTCCGATTCCTGGAATTTCCGTTAGACTGGTATTCAAAAATTCCCGGCTCCGTTGATTCCGGTGAAAGGTGATGGCAAAACGGTGGGCTTCATTTCGGGCTTGTTGAATGACCTTAAGCGATTCTGATTTTTTATCGATATAAAGGGGAATTGGATCATTTGAAAAAAAGATCTCTTCCAGTCGCTTGGCAATCCCGATCACCGTTATTTTGCCTTCCAGCCCTAATTTTCGAATGCTGTTCATGGCTGCGCTCAACTGGCCTTTGCCACCATCGATAATGATCAGCTGGGGCAAGGGTTCATCTTCTTCCAGCAGGCGTCGATACCTTCGAAAGACAACTTCTTCCATGCTGGCAAAATCATTCGGGCCCTGCACCGTTTTAATATTATAATGCCGATAATCTTTCTTGGAGGGCTTTGCATTTTTGAACACCACACAAGAGGAGACCGGGAAAGAACCCTGCATATTCGAATTATCAAAACACTCCAGGTGGGTGGGTAATACTTCCATCTGCAGGTCTTTTTGCATGGTTCGCAGAATGCGTTCAGCGGAGGTTTGTTTACGCTCTTTGCTGGCTTCCTGCTTTTGCTTTTGTAAACGGTAGTACTTTACATTTTTTCCTGATAATTCGAGTAGCCTTTTCTTATCTCCGATCTTCGGTATGGTTATGCGCAGGTTTTCTCCTTCTACCGGTAATGCATAGGGAAGGATGATTTCTTCGGCTATGCTGTTAAACCGTTCCCGGAGCGCTGGAATAGCATAAGCCAGTAGATCGGCTTCCTCTTCATCATCCAGATTGGTGACCATTTCCTGAGTATGGGTATGAATAATGGCGCCATTCACCACCTTGAGGTAGTTTACGTAGGCCATTTTCTCATCCGAAGTGATAGAGAACACATCCACATCCCGTATGGTGGTGCTAACGATAGTGGATTTACTTTGGTAGTTTTCGAAAGCCGAAAGTTTATCCTTTAAATTCTGCGCTTTTTCAAACTCCAGGTTTTCAGCCAGTCGCTGCATTTGTTCCTTGAAATGGCGTTTTACCGGAGCGAAATTACCCCTTAGGATATTTTTCACCTGTTCGATCTTTTCCAGATAATCAGCTTCTTCTTCCAAGCCTTCACATGGGCCCAGGCAATTTTTGATGTGGTACTCCAGGCAGACCTTGTATTTTCCTTTATCAATTTGCTTTTGGGAAAGGTTAAGCGAGCAGGTTCGAAGGGGAAAAAGCTGTTTGATCAGCTCCAGAATAGTTTTCAGGCGACCTTTGGAGGTGTAGGGTCCGAAGTAAGTTGAGCCATCCCGGATAACCCGGCGGGTGATAAAAACCCTGGGATAGTGTTCATTTTTAATACAGAGGTAGGAATAGGATTTATCATCCTTAAGCATCACATTGTACCTTGGTTGATGCCTTTTGATCAGGGCGTTTTCCAATAGCAAGGCATCCGTCTCGGTTTCAACAATAGTGAATTCCAGATGAAGGGCGTTTTTGACCATAACCCGGGTGCGATGAGCGCGCCCTTTCCGCGCTCCAAAATAGGAAGCTGTACGGCTTCGCAAATTCTTGGCCTTCCCAACATAAAGTATGGTTCCTTCCTCATCAAGAAAGCGGTATACCCCAGGTTGTCTGGGAATGGTGGGTGCGATGTGTTGGTAATCGGCGGTGGTCATAGGACAATCGAGGGTGGTACCTAAAGTATTTGTTTTTAAATTGCTCAGACATCCGGAAATAAAAAAACGAATCCTCCTTTTCAAATTACAACAAACGAATTCGAATTGTTATAAAGTTGGTACTAATTTCTTCTGTGGAAAATACTATCCACCAAAAGATGCCAAAAACTATGTGTGCAATGGTTTCAAAACGCTTCTCTCGCCAAAGTTCAGGATAATAAACAAAAAACTAAAAAATCAACCGCATTGTCCAGAATAGGGCCAAGCCCAGGGCTATTTGTTTTCCAAGAGGTATCTGGATAACCTCAGCTGCGGAAGTAATACACAAGCATCCCATTAAAAAACAGCCGAAGCAATGAAAATCCCCATCAACTCTAAATATACCCCAAAAATCGTTTAATCCCTTTTCAACAATACATTCTCGACTGGCTTCGGCGACAAATGACTATGCTAAATCCTGCCAAAAGGCCAATTCTCCAGCACAAACTCGTTCCTTTTTCCTACTTTGTAAATACCTCGACCGCTCCACTTTATTTTTAGAAGTAGCCACAGGTCGGCATTGCTAACCAAAACGGATGTTTCTATATCACTTCAACGCTTATTGCGTATCGTTTCCGCAATCAAATATTAGATGATATCATGAAAACTAAATGGTTTTTACTTTTGCTTTTGCTACCCTTTTTGGGAATGCACGCCTGGGCCCAAAAGAAGGCACCGGACAAAATTGACGAGGGTTCGCTTTCGGCTTTTAAATTTCGAAACATCGGTCCCGCATTCACTTCCGGACGTATTGCCGACATAGCTATCCACCCGGATGATGGCAATATCTGGTATGTGGCGGTCGGTTCCGGAGGTGTTTGGAAAACGGAAAATGCCGGAACTACCTGGCAGCCGATTTTCGATCGCTATGATGTATATTCCACTGGCTGCATTACCCTGGATTCTCAGAACCCAAGCATCATCTGGCTGGGTACAGGGGAAAATGTCGGAGGCCGTCATGTAGGGTTTGGCGATGGCGTTTATCGCAGCACTGACGGAGGAAACAGCTGGACTAATATGGGCCTTCAGGCTTCTGAGCATATTTCAAAGATCATCGTTCATCCGGAAAACTCCGATATCGTTTGGGTGGCCGCTCAGGGCCCGCTTTGGAGCAAAGGAGGTGACCGTGGCCTTTACATGACCACCGATGGGGGAGAAAACTGGACTAAAACTCTGGGCGATGAGGAATGGACCGGTGTAACAGATCTTCTAATTGATCCGCGCAATCCCGATCGATTGTATGCTGCTACCTGGCAGCGCCATCGTACGGTAGCTGCCTACATGGGGGGCGGTCCTGAATCAGGCTTACACCGTTCCGAAGACGGGGGTAGAACCTGGACCCGCCTCAAGAATGGTCTGCCTTCGGGAAATATGGGAAAGATCGGCCTGGCCATATCTCCTCAACAACCTGACGTAGTATACGCAGCCATTGAAACCGACAGTACCAAAGGTGGGCTATGGCGCTCTACAAATCGCGGGGCGAGCTGGGAAAAGCGCTCCGATGCCGTTTCAAGTGGTACGGGCCCCCATTACTACCAGGAACTATATGCTTGCCCACATAATTTCGACCGGCTGTACCTGATGAATGTGCGCATATTGGTTTCCGATGACGGAGGTTCAAATTTCCGTACCCTGACGGAAAGCAATAAGCACTCTGACAACCATGCTATTGCTTTTAGGTCAGATGATCCTGATTATTTACTCGTAGGTGCCGACGGTGGTATTTACGAAAGTTTTGACCTTGCAAAGACCTGGCGGTATTTTGATAACTTACCCATTATCCAATATTACAAGGTTGCTGTTGATGATCGAAAACCATTTTATCACATTTTTGGTGGAACTCAGGATAATGGTTCACATGGCGGCCCTCATCGAACAGATAACAGTACCGGGATCACTAACCGGGACTGGTATAAGACGCTAGGAGCTGATGGTCACCAATCTGCTACCGAACCAGGCAATCCCAACATCGGCTATGCAGAAACTCAACAGGGTGGTATGCATCGCCTGGATCGCATCACCGGAGAAGCCGTCCGAATCCAACCCCAGGCAGGCCCAGGAGAACCATCGGAACGATTCAATTGGGACGCACCCATCATCGTTAGCCCACACAAGCCCGAACGGATTTATTTTGCTTCCCAGAGAGTTTGGAGATCAGAAAACCGGGGGGACAGCTGGACAGCTATCTCTCCAGACCTTACCCGTAATGAAGAGCGCCTCGAAATGCCCATTATGGGTAAACAACAAAGCTGGGATTCTCCATGGGATATGAAAGCCATGTCCAACTATAACACCATCACTTCCCTTTCTGAATCTCCGGTACAGGAGGGCTTGGTGTACGCGGGCACCGATGATGGCATTATTCAGGTCACAGAAGATGGCGGTCAAAACTGGCGGAAGATTGAAGTCAGAGAACTACCTGACTGCCCCGAGCGAGCCTTCGTCAATGATATTAAAGCAGACCTGTTTGATGCCAATACGGTTTATGTTTGCCTGGACAATCATAAAGAAGGCGATTTCAAGCCTTACGTATACAAGTCGACAGATAAAGGTGAAAGCTGGAAAAGCCTCGCCGGAGACCTTCCTGAAAAATATCTTGTCTGGCGCCTGGTCCAAGATCATGAAGCCCCCAACTTACTTTTCCTTGCCACTGAATTCGGTATCTTTGCCAGTCTGGATGGAGGAGTAGACTGGATCAAAATGAAAAGTGGGATCCCTACTATCTCCTTCCGTGACCTAGCTATTCAGCGGGAGCAAAATGACCTCATCGGTGCTTCCTTTGGACGCGGCTTTTTTGTTCTGGATGATTATGCCCCTTTACGGGAAATGAGTATTGAGATGCTTGACAAGGAGGCGGCTTTATTTGCCGTACGCCCAGCTCCATGGTACAACCAGCGCAGCCTAGTCGGTTCTCAGGGTTCCAACCGGTATGAGGCTCCCAATCCCGATTTTGGAGCACTGTTTACCTATTATCTAAAAGACAGGCTCAAAACCAGCCAAACCATGCGAAAAAAGGAAGAAGCAGAACTGGCAAAGGAAGGGGCTGATATTCCCTTCCCTGGCTGGGAGTCCCTGGAAGCGGAAAAAAACGAAGATAAGCCCAGCATTTGGTTGACTGTCCGGGACGCTGAAGGCAAGCTGGTTAACCGGGTTAGGGGGCCTGTCAGTGCTGGCCTACACCGGGTAGCCTGGGAGTTAGACTTCGCTCCTAATAATCCCATTCGCTTGAGCGCTCAACAAGAGGGTTGGAGAAGGAGAGGGTTCAGTATTGGTATGGCCCCTCCCGGCACCTATACGGTGAGCCTTTCCAAACAGGAAGGTGGCCAAATAACAGAGCTTGCCGGTCCGGTCGAATTTGAGGTTGTTCCGCTTCGGGAAGGCGCTCTTCCGGGAGCTTCCCCTCAAGAAATCATGGCCTTCCGGGAAGATTTCAACGAACTGCAAACTGCCATCTCTGCTTTGAACTATACTTTTGACCAAGCCGAAAGCAAGGTGCAAGCCATGGAAACCGCCATTCTCCGGTCAGATATGGAAAACCTTTCGGAGATGTTGGGACAGGTCCATTCGCTTAAAAAGGACTTAATAGCCATCGAGTTGGATATGAATGGTCCATCAACGAAAGATGAGGTAGGAGAGCCGAATGTTAAAAACATGCAATCTTATTTATGGACGGCAGCAGGCGGCCTTGGTACTACTTACGGCCCCACTGAACTGCAAAAGGAATGTCTGGAAACAGCTCGAACCCTTTTTGAACAACATAAGGACGCAATCATGGACATTGCTATGGATCGCATCCCATCTATGGAAAAAGCCCTGCAGGAGGCTGGCGCTCCTTGGATTGAAGGAACAGCCTTGCCAATTGGACGGTATTAAGAAGGAGATATATGATGGAAAAGAGGCTGTTTCAAAAGGCCGAAGATTTTTTGAAACAGCAATAATAATTTTGTTTACCTGGCTGGCTTAAAAGCGATCTAGCTTTTGAGCCAGCTTTTTAATTAAGTTTTGTTTTATACTATAAATCACCTCTAAAACAACCCAGGAAAAAAAGCATCTGGTAAATGCCGTAACTTTGGCTCTACGCCCGAAGGCCAGACAATACTTATCACGTCAAATCGTATTTCTCCCTGGTGCCCCAATTGTTCACAAAACACTGCAGCTGCTTCAGCCATTAATCCCTTTTTTTTCTCATCTACGAACATTTCGGGCTCACCGAAGAAATCGCTTGCCCGCGTCTTTACTTCAACAAATACCAAAAGGTTATCCTTACTGGCAATGAGGTCAATTTCTGCGCGGCTAAACCGCCAGTTTTCCTGAAGTATACTGTACCCCTCACTTAATAAAAAATGGGCGGCCAGGGATTCCCCCCGCCGCCCTAACGTCTTCTTATCCATTTGTTCCTTTAGCGCAGATAAATTGCTCGTCCCTGGACTTCACCAGAACGACCTCGCAAGCGGAAAATATACAGCCCTTCCTGCTGAAGCTCCTGGGCATCAATAATAAATTGCTGCTGGCCGGCAGCCATATCCTGGCGACGCCGCAATATCAGGCGGCCATTCAGATCCCAAACCTCCAGATAAACCTGATCTTCCTGAGCCAATTGGAAGGGGATGATTAACTCTTCTTGGAATGGGTTGGGGTAAGCACTACCCAAACGAATACCAAGTTCTGCCCCATCCAACTGGATAAATTCGAAATCAACAGTCCGTTCTATAATTTCGGATCCGGATTGAACATAGATCTCGGGATCCAGTCCTCGGTATTCTGGTTGCAATGCTTCTGATAGCCAACCGTTTCTCAACGCTTTCACCCTTAAATAAAATAAGGTCGTACTGGATTTCACCTTTCTATTACTGGAATTTTCAAACCCAATAACAGTCATTCGATCTGCCGCTGGAATTACTTCAAAGTCTGTGGCCATACCTTCCATTCCAGCAACTGTTTGCATAAACTCTATTCGATCTGAATGGTAGAGGAAAGCCATTTGCCAACCCAGAATCGCTTCAGATCCCTTTTGTTTTACCGGGATCGAATAGGTTGCGCCAGCTTCCAGATATTGGTCCTCCAGTTGAAGGAAAGTGCTCTGGCTATTCTCTCCAGATCGAACAATAGTACTGGAGGGCTGAGCTGAACGGTTCAGATCCCCAATCTTTATACCTATAAAATCAGCATTATATTTCGGAGCACTAAAAGATTCTACGGTCAGGTATTCCGGGAAGCCTTCCCGGAAGGGGTTGGCTGGGTCCTGAAATGCATACGCCTTGGGAATGAAACGCCAAGAGCTATTATTTTCGAAACGGGTAATCCGGTTTAGGATCAGTTTCCGTAACTCAATCATATCCAGGGTCGAGATAGTTCCCGAACGGTTGATATCAGCAGCGATTAATTGGTAAGGACTGGTAATCGGATTGACACCCAAAATATGGCGATTAAGGTGGATGATATCAAGGGTGGAAACCCCATTTCGAAAATCATCATTCTTTTCAGGACTCAAATCGTAATTCCTACCAACTCTCAGATAAGGGAAGGTGAAATGGCCATCCGATTTTGACATGGCCGGGTGCAGGCTGTCGTTCATTACGCTAACCATTACGTTTTCCACTTCTTCGCCTGCCTCATTAGTAATAACTCCTGCCAGCATGGCGCCTCCATCCTCACATACGCCATCCTCATCCAGAACGGTAAGGAAAATGTCGCATTTATCCCAGTTACCACTCTGATCGCCGACCCAGATCGTCCGGACAAATACCCCGGTATCGGCACAGGTGTAAAATTCAGCATCGGTATCCGGGGGAATAGTATCATTAGGACTGGCCGGTGGTCCCATACGGAAGAGCAAACTATCCTTCGGAGTACAAAAATCAAAGTGGCCGGCATCCGTATCACTTGCCCAGATCTCTGTTTCTCCGTTTTCATCCAGGATTAGCAGAATGCTCTTAATACAATTTGCCTCAGGAGGAACCGTATCCCGAACACTAACCTTAATGGTACACGTACTGGAATTACCGCAATTATCAGTAGCCGTGTAGATCACTTCATACATTCCGATCGGTACATTGGGGTTGACCAGTTGATCAAAATCTCCGCTAATATCAATATCCACCAGATCAGGAACACATTCTTCGATCAATTCTGGGTCAGGTAGGATTACGAGTGCCTCGCAGGTACCGTCACCAACCAGATACTCCAAATTATCCGGACAATCGAATATAGGCGCCTGATCATCCTCGATCTTAATGAGCTGAATACAGGTCCAGATGCCCTCAGAGTTGGGATCACTGGGATCATAAACACACCAATCGATGATCGTCCAGGTCCGTTGAATTTTTATGCATATGCTATCCCCATCTGCTTCGTCAATATCGGTTAAAATGAGATCGTCAAAGCCTACAAAGATATCTTCACATTCGTCCCCTTCTACAATTGGCCTATTGAAGGGCGGAGGAAGGTTTTCTGGTAGGTAATCACTCGGGCTGAAACAATCCTCTAAGACATAATCCGGTGGGCAGGTGACCTCAATCTCTGTTTCATCGATCACTGTTATGATCTGTGTGCAACTTACGGTTTGATCACCGGTGGAAATACTAAAGATCCGGGTAATGGTTCCAACCCCACAATTATTCAGATCGGGAATATCCGTATAGTCGAATTCCGGGTCCCCACCGCAGGCATCGCCTGTTTCTGGAAATCCGGTAATATTCAGGTCATCTGGATCATCCGTACAAAGAATGGTAATGTCATCAGGGCATTCAATGGTAGGATTCAGCTTATTGCTTACAATCAGCCGAACCATACAAAAGTTGGTATTACCATAGCAATCCGTTCCGCGAACGATCACCATTAGGTCATCATCCCCAATGTCATCACAATCTACCTTTACAGCGGGGCGGAACAAGACATCCGGTTCTCCCATGCGCTTAACATCGAAATCCGGCCCGCAACAATTATCATAGCTTTCACCCGCCAAAATTTCCGCTTCAACTTGCGCCATGCCACTGGATGGTAAGCTGATCTGCACATCATCATCACAGATCATTACTGGTGGAGCTTCATCTTCTACACACAGTACCACATTACACATGGCAGCGTTTCCGCATTCATCAGTGATCATGTACATGATATCGTAGCAGCCAACCCCAACGTTTGGAATAGTAGCCCCATTACCGTTAAACAACCCAAAGGGCGTAATGATATTGACCGTTATTTGATCATTTGGGGAGCAATTATCAGAGTAATTTAGTCCAGGTAAAACAATATCGTCGAAACATTCCTCTGAGTTTTCTATTCCTGCAAAGAGAGTATCCGGGCAGCTTACAGAAGGTTCTTCACTATCTTTTACATTGATGATCTGATCATCCCGACGTACCTCCCCGGTACAGGGGTCCACTACCGTCCAGGTTCTAACGACGATAAAGGTACTACCGCAGGCATCCAGAATTTCATCCTCATAGGAAACCGAAAAGCCGCATAACCCTTTATCTTCTTCAATAGGGCTGCCATTGATCCTTGGATAGCCTGTATTTTCTGGAGAGGTGTCAAAATCAGCACAATCCTCCACCGGAGCAGTTATTCCATCCCTGTCCAAAGGGAAAAAGACATCATCGATATCCTGCCGTAGCAATTCAATCGTTTGCGAACAAGTGGAAGTTTGGCCATTCTCATTAGTCACCCTGAAAAAGCGAGTAATTCGCGCAATGGTTTCGTCACACATCATGGAGAGGTCTTCGAACTTGTCCTCGAATGTCAGTTCAAATTCAAGACATTCAGTGATCTCGGGTAAGCCTGTGTTATTTGGAGCAGTGGACTCTCCACATTCGATTACAATATCCTCAGGGCAATCTAGTCCGGGAGGTAGTTCATCATTGATCCAAAGCTCACCGGAACAACTGTTTCCCGAAGGAAGGTGAATAACCTTTGCAAGCACCCGTTGTCCCAGGTTCTCGATAGTAACGATAGGCTCCGGGAAGGGTTGAGCATTGGGAGAAAGCCGTAGCTCTACCAAAAAAGATTCAGGATTATTGGGGCTACAGGTTTGGGGAGCTTCTTCTCCTTCCAGGATCATGTCGTAAGTGATCAGTGCCTGGCAGGTTTCGTCCAGCGAAATGTTCAATTTTTTGTTGCAGGCCAGGGCGCATTGTGCCCGCAAGCTTTGGGGCAGGCCCAACCCCAAAAGAAGGGTGAACATAAACCCGATTCGAATACCGCCTCTGGGCAGAAATTTAAGTAGACTATTCAGCATAGCGGGCTGATTTTTAGTTTCGTGAAGGGATTTTTTTATTCTTTTCTTTTTTGAAACTGATCTTTTTCCTGCTTAGTTTGCACAACCAATTTCAAAAAATATAAATATTAAAAATATAGCGGTTTCCAGAATGGAAGAGGCGAAAGCCTGGGAGCCTTCAAAACACCCCTAAGTTACTGATATTTAATGATCCTCGCGCTCTTCTAAAATTAAATTGTAGTAAAAAAAGGCGGAACCCCGTGGATTCCGCCGTCACCAAAATGTGCAAGTTCATGAAAAAGCGAAATCTCTTTTTACGTTTTAATCTGTAAGTCCTCAGCGTAAACGTTCTCTCTTAGGGTTGAACCCCTCCGAGTACCATTTTGCCAGTACCAGTGTACTCTCCGGCCCGTAGCCGGTAGTAGTACATTCCATTTACCTTCAGGTCCTGCCGTTTTACGGGCCATTCATTATAACCGGCTGAAAACCGAGCTTGATGTCGGTATACCTCCCTTCCCGCAGGATCAAAAACCTGTAGCAGAACATCTTCTCCTTTGGGTAGCAGGAAGCTGATCAAGGTTTGTTGTTCGAATGGGTTGGGATAGCTAGGATACAATTGGAACTCCCCACCGTCCAGAAGATCTTTTCCTTCAAAGGTCAGTAAAACCTGGAGCAGACCACCTTCTTTTCCGTAAGCTTCCGAAAGTGCTGGCTGATCGTCCAGCTTCAAGGCATGGAACAGATCTCCATCCTGCAAAGCCCGGAAGGTAAGGGTAAATAGTTCTTCTTCTCCGTTTAGCCCAGCCTGATCGTTATCCCAACTGATGATCACATTTCCATCTTCTTCAGCGTCCACTCCGAAACTATCGTCCCCAAGCCCCGGGATTGGCCCCCGGTCAAGGCTGACAAACTCCAGTAAGCGCTCTTCAAAATCCAGGGTAAACTGAAAGCCTACTACCTTTTGTAATGCTGTACCCAATATGGTTACGTTAAAAGTTTCACCTGCTTTAAAGGCCCGGTCTTCTGTTTTCAGGATCAATTCCCCATCAGTACTGCGAGCCTGACCGGCCAGCAAACTATTAGGTACCACGGATCCATTTATATCCCCTACCTTCACTGCCACAAAGTTGGATTGGAACTCGTCTTCAATGAAGTTTTCTCGTAAAATGAATTCGGGATAATCCACTTTCAAGGGGTTTTCTCCTTCAGGGAAGTTGAAATTGGCGTCAATAAATCGCCAGGGGTGGTTGCCGTTCGAGAAGCTTTGATCCTGGTTAAGGATCAATTTTCGAAGCCTGATCAGGTCCAGGGTAGTAATATTTCCGTTTCCATCCACGTCCGCAGCAATCAATTGGAAGGGTGAGGTCAGGCGCTGTATCCCCAGGATGTGCTTCGAAATAAGGATCAGGTCAAAGGTGGATACCCCATTCACTGGTTCATCCATTTTCCTTGGAACGATCACAATGTCCCTTCCTGTGGGAATGTCACCCATTTCAAAATACCCATCCACTCCGGTCATGGCTTCGTAGGTATCTCCTGCCCGTATTTCAACCTGAACGGATTCTACATCCTTTCCATCTTCGGTTGCAATATCACCGGCAATCAGAGCGGTAGCAGGAGATTGGTCCGGGCACAAATTACTGTTATCCTGAATCTCCACATAGGTAGTACAAAAGTCGTAGTTCCCAGCCTTATCCCTGGCCCAAACTTCCACTGACTGGCGTCCTAATTCATCACAGGTAAAGGCAATTTGGGTCGCTGTGGGAGGGGTTTGAGGACTACCCCCAACTCCCTTTCGAATAGTAAATTCAATTTCATCAGGGTCGTCACAATTATCTACCGTTTTTCCATTGAACGTTTCGGCATGTAACATGGCCATTATGTCCCCGTTCATTCTGGCCAGGCTCACCGAAAGGCCGGAGATACAGACCGGTACCGGAGGTTTTTTGTCGATTACATCGATCCTAACCTCACACTCGGAAGTATTACCACATCCGTCGGAAGCAGTAAAGGTGACAATGGTCGACCCAAGGGGATAGTTGCCACTTGCATCTGCTCCTCCTTCCAGGGCAAAGGGCGAATCACTTTCGATGATCAGGTTGGGATCACAATCCCCTGCAGAAATGGGATCCATATCTACAAAAGTAGACTCACAGCCTTCCGTCAGATCAGCAGTAACTACATCCGGACATTCCAGAACCGGTGCATTTCTATCTTCTACCTTAATCACCTGGACATGTTCAAAAAGGCTGGAGGCAGGGTCATTTTCATCATAGGAGCACCAATCGACTACCGCCCAGTACCTGAAAATCTTATAACATGCCGGATAGGAAATTTTAAATACCTGATCTTCCCTTGAAATGGCAATATCAGAACACCCTCCTCCAATGATCACCGGTTTATTAAAGCCGGCCGGGAGATTTTTGGGGTCAACAGAAGCTCCACACTGACTGGTCGTATAATCCAATGGCCAGATGATATCATTTTCCACCAGGGTATCACCATTGATCACGGTGATCGTTTGGGTACACTGGTTACTGTTTCCGGAAGGATCCGTTGCTTTGAAGAAGCGTCGGATGGTACCCGTTCCACATTTATCCAGGTTAAACTCGGGGGTTTCTTCGAGCGTGAAGGAACAATTATCGGCTACTACCGGGTCTCCGAAGATACTCAAATCGGAAAGGTCTTCCGTACAATCAACGGTTTCGGGATCAGGGCATCGCATGGAAGGCGGCAATTTATCTTCAACCACTACATTGGCCCAACATTCGTTAAACTGGCCAGCCAGGTCACCATCGCCGGTTTCCCGGTCTGGATCGACCGGTCCCTGCCCAGGCGAGATCTGATAAACCCGTAAAAGAACCTGAATGGGGCTGGCATCAATGTCTTCACAGCATAAAATCACCTTGTCATCGAACCACTCCTGATATCCAGATTGAGGAGAGTCGTCCCCATTTATCCGGTCACATGCCCCGGTTTCCATTCTGCGGGCTTTGAAGTACAGGTTCTTGGCACAGTTATCGTAGGATCCTTCATCCAGGTCTTCAGCGTATAAAAAGGCTACTCCACCCGTTGTCAAGCTAACTTGCAACTGATCGTCACAAACAGCTGTTGGTTCTTCGCCATCCACTACTTCTAATTGCATGGTACACATTTGGGTATTTCCGCAGGCATCAAGAGCCATATAAGTTATGGTGTGAGTCCCAACGGGAACAAAGCGATGTGGCCCAACTCCGGCATCTCCCCAGGAGGTAGTTACCACAAAAGTGGGGTCGGGATCACAATTATCGAAAATGTTTGGTTTGGGTAAAGTCAAGGTTGCATAGCAGGTTCCTGTATTGGTTTTCACCACCTGGTCAGCAGGGCAAATAATAGTAGGCGAGGTGGTATCTTTTACCTGAATGATCTGTTCGAAAGTTTCCGTCTCACTGGTACAGTTTACCACTACCCGCCAGGTACGCACGATGGTCAGACCAACCCCGTGGCAGGTGAAGGTGGTATCATCCTGAAACCCCATACTTATTCCGCAGAATTCCGGTTTTGAGATAAAGGAAAGCTCTCTATCCCTATCCACGATAGGCCTGCCGACATTATCCGGGGACGTATCCGGATCATCACAATAAACAATTACATTTTCAGGAGGAAATTGTATGTTCTCCAGGCCTGGTCGCTCCAGAAAGATGCGCTGGATACAGGAACCGGCATTGCCAGAGCCATCCTCCGCATACCAATAGCGTTCGATGAGAACTGCATAATCTTCAATGCATTCCGCTTTTATTACTTTATCTTCATAATTAACCACCCGAAGAATGCCGCAATTATCCAGGATATCTGGCATACCGACGGAGGCCACACTGGTATCGGCTCCACAGTTGATGACTACATCCTCACATACCAGTACCGGAGGAATGTTATCCATCACCCAGGCTACGGAGGTACAGGACTGCCCGGTCGCCGAATTCTGAATTCGGATCTGTATGTACTCTCCAATATAATCGGAAAGGTCGACCTGCAATTCATTCATACCGATAGCAATCTGTTGGTTTTGTTCACTCAATACAGTGATCGTTTTGTCCCCAGGACAAGACTCCGGAGATTCGAGGATTAGATCGGGAACAATTACTGCACCGCAGTTTTGATCGACCGCCAGTTCGAACGGATGATCAAAAGAAGTTTTTTTGCATACCAGTGTGCACTGGGCTTGGGCGATTGTTGTTACGCCTCCCAGGCAACTTACCAGCAGCAGCACTCGCAACAGGATGGTCGAAGCCCATAGGCTACGCCACCCCTTTGTTTTGCTTACTTTTCCAATCTTTGTGCACATTTTTCCAGGTTTTGGAATGGTGGTACCCTTTCAGACATGGTCCATCATCCGCTGTTGTCTTTATGGATTTTTTCCGGTAAGAGACTTTTGAAATCTAGTGTTTCTAGGTAGTATTTCTCGTTGCTCTCGCCTACCGGTTGCTTTTTCACTTAGACAGGTGAAAAAATCGTGCCAAACTCAAAATCAGGGGAAAAACTAAACTTGAAGAATAAAAAAAGCGCCTCCGAGATATACCTGAAGGCGCCTTTTTTGACCTTGGATCGGAGCTTATTGGTTGTTGTATGGATTTTTTTGCTTTTGTTTGAAATTCAATGCAACCGTAACTTCATGAGAACCACTGGTGAACTTTTGAAACTCCTGCGTGGAAAGGTCGAAGGTATAATATAAGTTAAAGTTGTTGATCCTGGTACCCAGCAATACCCCCACTGCACCTAATGAACGATAAGAAAGGCCGGTAATCAACTGATCATCCAAAAAGCCTGCCTTTAGGTTTACATCCAACTGGAAGGGGGCCTCTCTCAATTGCCGAAACATTATAGAGGGTTCCAATGAAAAACCCGCTTCTTCGAAATTAAATTCATGGCCAGCTAAAAACACGTAATAATTAAGGAAACTCTCCTGCTCCTCGTCAGATTGCATGATATCATCCAGGCGTGCCCTGACCAGATTCGTAAAGGAGAAGCTGAGGTAGGTGTTTTCCCGATAGCGCCCGAAAAATCCAAGGCTGGCATCAAAAACCTGCCTACCGTCCACAGCGCCTTCAATAATGTCATCTCCTGGCTGGTAGAGGCCATCGTTTAAGGCATCATTAGATAGCTGTTGCTGCTGAAATTCGGTAGAAAACCCTGCAGCCAGTTTCAAATCATCCTCCATTACGCTAAAGCGAAAGGCATAATTCAAATGAAACCGTAAACGATTCAACTGGCCAGCCGATTCAGTCAATACGCCGGCTCCAAGGCCAAAGGTTTTTCCAATGGGGCCATTATACTGGACTCCTAAAGTAGTGGGAGCATCCGGAAATCCAGTCCATTGAGCCCGGGCATTAAACTGGATTTGATGGGTCTCATCAAACCCGGCAGCTGCCGGATTCACCAGGATAGGGGTAATATAATAATGGGTAAAAACCGCCTCATCCTGGGCAGACAGGCTCAGCCCAATTCCAAGAAAAAATAAAAGAAGTAAAAAATTTTTCATTAGTCAATCGGTTTTGGAGCGAAGGACGACCGCTAGTAGCCGAAAACTTCGTGTGTTCATGGAAATTAAGGAGGAGGGTACCCTTACTGCAAAAAGCAAAACAGGGAGCCCTCTTCCTGATTATTTAATTGCGTAGCAGAGTAACTGATCCTTTCAACTGTTGTGCATTCCCGTCAAAATCATTGTACTCCAGGATAAAGTAGTAGGCTCCTTCCGGCAATTGCTCCCCGTCATTGGAAACCCCACGCCAGTCATTAGCATAATCGATAGTTTCATAGACCAATTGTCCCCACCGATTGTAAATGAATAGTCGATTATCCAGGAAGTCCTCCACACAATTAATAATAAAGGCCTCATTCAGGCCATCGCCATCAGGCGTAATAGTACCTCGCGTTTCCATGCATGGGAGGCGACGATCCATTACCGCTGCAACAGATTGAACGGTACAAGCCCGGCCATCCGTTATTTCGACCATATATTCCCCCGGGCACAAGCCATTAGCAGTGGCTGAATTCCCGATCCCGGGTATTCCCCAATTGAAAGTGAAAGGTTCTACTCCTCCATTTAAAATTGCGATTATCGAACCGTTACAACCATCAGTGGCAGGAACGGTCTCAAAATTCACTTCGATCGGATCCGGATCTTCTAAGATAAAGGTCTCCTGAACATCACAGTTATTATCATCAACCACGGTAACGGTATAAGGACCACTGGATAATAAGTTCAAGCGAGCGCCGACCCGATTTCCAGGCCATAGATAGGTGTAATTACCCGAGCTCACTCCTCCACTGGCTACTGCAACGATGGAACCATCACTATCTCCGGGGCAACTTGGGTCGGTGATGGTCCCTGTTACCAGAAGGCTATCGGGCCCCGTCAGTTCAAAAGGCATTTCTATACCACATCCGCTGGTTTCATCGATAGCCACGATCGTATACATCCCAGGAGCAGCATTATTTAAAGTGGCACCGGTGCCAATCATTTGATCACCTAAAAGCCATTCATAGCTGTAATCATCTCCCTGACCATTATCTGCGGTTGCCCGCATAATGCCGTCTGCAGAATCCCCGCAGCTCACATCAAAGCCATTGAAATCCGTGAGTACTTCCACCTCTACGATTAAAGCCGAATTGGAGCCCAGCTCAACCTGCTTACTTAAAATGTTACCAGAAGCCTCTGTTACGATCAGGTTGTAAGTCCCGACCCGAAGGTCAGTTATGGTAGGGTCATTGCTCAAGGTGTCCCCGGATTCATCTAACCAACTAATAATATAGGGAGTTTCTCCACCGGTAACCTCCACGCTCAGCCTCCCATCCTGAGAATCCGGGCAGGTGGTTGGCCCCTGTTGTGGAGTTACGGTGAAGGTATTGACAATAATGCTATCCAATTCTTGCCGACACCCGTTACCATCCACAATAGTAGGAAGGTAAATCCCCTCACACAGGTTAATAATTTGGAAGCCCGTATTTGGAGAATTCCAAAGCACAGAATAACCAGGAGTGCCTCCATCAATACCAATGGATATAGCCCCGGTACAACCAATCTCTTCCGTATCATGAATAACTGTCATATCTGTCATCACGATAGGATCAGGTTCTTCAATATTAACCGACCCGTTCAAAATAGCTCCCTCATTATCCGTGATCACGAAGGTCAACACCCCGCCTGTTAAATCTTCTATTCGAACCTGGCCATTCGGTGATTGAATTAATTGTCCATTCCCAAAATTAACCGTATAGGGTGCTGTTCCACCTACAATACTCAACTCTAAGACTCCGGTTGAATCACTGGCACAAAGCGGGTCCGTCACCTGATCGGTAAAAGAAAGTAAAATCTCTTGGAAGGTAACATTAAAACAATTGGTGTAGGTACAAGCCCCCTGGTCGGTAACGGTCACACAATATTCCCCAGTGGTTAATCCCGTGATAGTTGTTCCGGAAGCACCATTACTCCAGGTAACAGTAAACCCGGGATCGCCACCGCTAAGGTCCAGATCAATAGCCCCGTTGTTATTTCCTTCATCCCCGGTAACCGGAGTAACATTGGCAACCACGTCGAAGGTTTCAATAGCAGCTACCTCAAATGTTCCGGATAGAGTTATATTTTGATCATCGGTAACGGTAAGCCCATAATTGCCAGGGTTTACATTGTTCAGGTTGGATCCGCTTTGACCATTACTCCAGTTATAGCTAAAAGGTCCAACACCACCGGTGACCCCTACACTGATACTTCCTGCACTTTCGTTTGGACAGGATTCATTGATGGCTACATTGGTAAACCGCATCCGGGTTGCCATATTTACACACAACTCATGAAAACAGCCACTGCTCTCAGTAACGGTCAGGCAATATTGTCCGCCATCGGAAAGTTGTGCCAAATCTTCCGTGGCTGCAGAAAACCCATTGGGCCCCGACCATACATAGGTCAAATTCCCAGACCCCCCGGTGATAGTCACATTGATCGCACCGTCATTGCCACTATTAATATAGGTAGGTTGCATGCTGGAGATCATTACTCCGCCCTCATTACCTACGCTGATCATTTCTTCAACTGAACACGAATTTGCATCTGTAACGGTCACTTGATAATCCCCGGGAAGTAGTCCACTAACAGTACTTTGAGCGGGCAAATTATCACTCCAGGAATAAGCATATGGAGCCGCTCCATTAGATGGAGAAAGAGCAATTGCACCGTTCGCTACAGACATACACTCGGCATTGGTTACCTGTTCATTGAGCTGGATAGATTGGTTTGGCTGACCAACGGTAATAGCGTTAGAGGTATAGGTACAACCGTTATCATCTGTTATGGTAACCTGGTAATTACCTGCTGATAGGTTATTGATCGAAGGGCCACTACCGTTTGGGCCCCAGTTATAACTCAATGGTGGAGTCCCCCCCTGGCCGGTTACGGTTATCGCACCATCATTCCCTCCAAAACAACTTACATCAGTAACCTGAGGTGTGGTGATAGAAATTCCCAAAGGTTCATTAATAGAGTAGGTTTGGGAAGCCTCTAAACCTGATTCTGTATCGGTAACCGTAACCGTAAAGGAACCGGCGGGCAAATTGTCCAGATCCTGGGTAGTTCGATTTTGATAGCTCCACAGGTAAGTGTAATTCCCACTTCCGTTTTGCACTTCTATATCTATACTACCAGACGTTTCTCCTGCGCAGTTGATATCATTTACTGCTACAGTTTGGATAGTTGGAGGAGGGGTAAGCCCGATGAGCACGCTTCCTGCCCGAATACAAAAATCAGTGATCTCCTGCTCGTTATTACCATCTGCCTGAATCAATTCAATGATCTTACCTCTATTGATGGTTACCGAAGTAGATCCGGTCCCAACGGCTTGGAAACAAAGAGAAAATATCACCGTCCCATCTGGTTCACTAATTCCCAAAGCCGCCGGATCAGTCCAGGAAAGTTTTATATCTCCAGGGCTTTGCAAAACTATACTCCCGTCATTCAAACCCTCCAAGCCAAAATTATCTGCATTTTGATACGATATTATAGCTGGGTCATATTGGATACTGAATTCCATCCCAAGCATATCATCAAAGTCATTCACCGCAACATCTACACAAAAATTGGTATTGGGACCTACGTTCTCATCCGAAAAGGTGAAAGAGAATTCATTAGAATCACAAACTTCTACAATATTGACCATACTGTTCTCGATAATACTGGGCAACAGTACATCATTATCATCGATGACCTCAATGGTTCCATCATTAATCTCTACATTGGTAATTCCTCCCCCACCTGCAGCTCTGAAACACAATTCGAAAATTACGGTATTATTGGGTACCGTTACCCCTATGGCGGCGGGGTCGGTCCAGGAGAAGGTTATGGTTCCTGGAGGGTTTTGACTACTTCCCGGAAGCCCGAAAGATTCCCCCGTCAGACCGTCCAAATTAAAATTCCCGACATTGACCAATTCCAACATAGAGGGGTCGTAGTTCAATTCAAACCCCAGCCCAACAATATCCCTGAAATTTTGCACGCTAACCGGAATACAAAACTCTTCGTTTGTTTCTACTGACTGGTCAGCAAGACTAATCACAAAATCGGTAGAAGGCGGACCAGTAATGGTTATGGTCCCAGGATTTAGAATAGGAGAGACCGGAGTATCGTTACCGTCCAACACTTCTAAACCGGCATTTGAAACCTGGAGGTTTGCCGTTGACCCTCCGGAGACCGGCGTAAAACACATGTCAAAAATTGCTGTCCCATTCGGAACATCAAGGCCTTGCACTTCGGGGTCGTTCCAGGAAACCCGAATGATACCATTAGCCGTTTCTATATTAAAATTGGCAGCCGATAAGCCATCCAGGTTGAAATTGGTGATCTCCTCAAAATCTAGTAAGGATTCGTCGTATTCGATATTGAATTGAGCTAACAGAATATTGTTGAATCCCGAAACCCGGAAGGGTACACAGACTTCCTTTCCTGCCTCGGCCGTTGTACTGCCGATGGAAAAAGTAAGGCTACCGCCTGACCCTCCCCCTGTGGTGGTGATATTCCCGGGATTGATATCCGGGTCAACTAAATCATCATCTCCATCCCTGATTTCCAATCCATTATTGCTAATGGTGACCGGACTATTCTGTCCGCCACTTACAGGGCTAAAACACAATTCAAAAATTACGGTATTGTTGGGAATGGAGATGCCCTGAACCTGAGGGTCATTCCAGGATAGCCGGATAATCCCGTTGTTTTCTTCTACATTAAAGGAACTTTGGCTCAGCCCATCCAGGTTTAGCGCCTGAACGGACTCAAAATCGAGGACCGACTGGTTGTAGGTGATGTTGAACTGCATCAACAGTATGTTCGAAAAATTGGAAACGCGTACGGGTACACAAATTTCCTCTCCTACAGCCGCTGTTCCGCTTCCAATATTAAAGGTAAGGTCACCCACCGGTGAATCCCCCTGGGCCGTCACCTCCCCATTATCTATTTGTGTCCCCAACACTTCTTCATCTGTATTAGAGATCTCGACTGAGCCTGGATTGATAATGACCCCACTACTTCCTCCCGCTATAGCCCTAAAACAAACTTCAAAAAGTACGCTGCCATCGGGAATTGACTCGCCCCCTAAATCCTGATCAAACCATTGGAAAGAAAGCACATCGGAAGGATTATCCCCATCTCCAGGTTCTCCAAAGTTACCACTGTTCAAGCCGTTAACCCCAAAGGAACCAATTGATACAAACTCCAGGAGGGCATCATTAAACTCAATATTAAATTGAGCCCCCAGAATATCGGCAAAGTTATCCGCCCGTACAGTAAGGCAAAACTCATCTCCTACCTGTACGCTTGCATTGCTGATAGTAAGTCCTACATCTTCTCCGGTATTTCCACCACCGTTATTCCCACTGCTCCCGTCACCAATAGTAACCGTACCACCTGTTGCCCCAATAAAAGGAACGGGGTTTTCATTACCATCCAGGATCTCGAGGGTTTCGGTCTGGCTAATGGTGACCGAAGAGGTGATATTGTCCACCCTCGCTCTAAAGCAAAGGTTAAAGATACGGGTACCATTGGGTTGAGTGATCCCTGATACGTTTTGGTCAAACCAGGAAACCTTGATGCGCCCTGGAGTGGTCGTTCCGAATTGACCAGTCCCAAGACCATCCAGGTTGAAATCTCCTACAGATACGAATTCCAGTTCAAGTGGGTCATATTCAATCGTGAACTCCATTCCGAGGATATTATCGAAACCGCTTACACTGGTTTCAATACAAAATTCCTCATTCAGATCAACAGAGGCGTCGGTAAAGGTCAAGCCGAAATTTAAAACAGCTTCCGCTGGTTTGTACTTGCCTACCGTACTGAGGGTGCCTCCTGGTTTTGCTCCCCCGAAGCTAAAGGGAAGGGCCTGCGTAAGACACAGGATAAAGAAGGCGAAAATACCAAGCCTCCCACTTTGGTAAATCAATTTCATAATGTTCGGATTTGGGATGATAATTTAAAAGAAAAACTAGGGTTGCTGGAATACCACCTTTTGTATAGCCTGGTATTTACCTGCATACACTACTAAAAAATGCGTTCCGCTTTGGCGTACTCCGTAATCGGTTATTAACTGCTTGTGAACGCCTGCTGTTAAATACGTTTTCTCAAAATGTAATGTCCGTCCGAGTATATCAACCAATCGAATTTCCACATTTTGGGCTTCCGCCAGTTGAATGCTAAATATTGCCTGATCCAACACGGGGTTGGGTTGCGGTGCACTAATATTTAAATAGCCTGGATTTGAAATGTAGGCTGTTCCGGTTTCAATATCTTTGATGCTAATAAAACCATTCACCAATTCAAGATCCATCGCTAGTCCTGATTCTAAGCCGGTAGTATCTACTGCCTCAATAGGAGAACTCTCAGAGGAGGGAACAAATTCCAGACTACTTGTATCCCCTGGAGTACCGATGGCCGATAAATACAAAGAAAATAAGGTTGTACTATCCGCTAAGGTTACTGGTGTGAAGCTTTCCAGATCCAGATAGGTAAAGGATACCTTGTTAACGGAATCCAGAACCCCAAAGTTATCTTCATTAAAAAACTCGGGATATCCGCCAATACTATCCAGTTTAAATACTGTAGAGTCCCAGGACACTGCAAAATTCAGCCCGACGATACCGTCAAACCCTGCTACCTTGATATCAGCAGTGTATTTAAGCTGGTCGCTTTCTATAGAGTCTGTGGGAGCAAGCAGGGAAAGAGTTTGAGCATTCTGCCCGGATATAGGCAGCAAAACCAAAACGCCAAGCGCAAGGAGGAGGGGGGAAATCTCTCTCATACCGTCATGGGATTATGTAATTACTGGACTTAAATATTTCAAAACGAAGGTAAGCAAATTTGAGGAAAGGTGTTTAGCTTATATATAAAAAAGAACAGGAAACCAAGCAATTAGCTGGTTCCCTGTCCTTTTTCCAATCGGCTACCCCATGAGAGGAAGCCCGACTTGGTTATTTCGATCTATGATTATTCCAGGATAATCATTTTCTGAGTAGCAGTGTATTCACCAGCTTTCA